>NZ_JBWKPM010000018.1:0-93600 GCF_059418245.1 Roseateles sp. GW821-FHT09B06
GACTTCCCGTTTTCTCGACATTCAACATCAACGCTTGTTCTTCTGGGCGTGATGATAGGTTTTGTTAGCTGCTCTAAGCCCTTATGGCTGCCACCCAGGCATCCTCATGCACGATCAGCAGCGGCGCGCCGGCCTGCTTCAATTCCATGGCCTTGGCGATCTTGGTGCCGAAACTGCCGTGCTTCCACTCGGGGCTGCCGAGACCGCCGACCACAACGTAATGCAGCTTCTTTGAGACCGATGCCGCGACGATGCCGCCGCGTGCCTCAATTAGACGCTCGCAGTCGCCGCGCTGACCGTAGGCGAAATCGCCGGTGAGGCAGAACCGGCGATCAGCGAATTCGACCATCTCGACCTGGTCAAGCGCCAGCTCGGTGACGTGGGTGGACTGGGCCAGATCCTCGAGTGCGCCCCCGATCAGGGCCTGCAGCGTGTCTTGAAGGTGCAGGCGTTCGACTTCCGTGATCATGCCATCTTGCAGCACGTCCTCAATCTTGGCGTGCAGGGCGTTGCCCGGCCAGGTCTCACAGAGCGACTCGTTCGCGGCCAGCCAGTCCCGCAAGAACCCAATCTCGCGATCGTTGAGGTCACCGTCGGCCAGCATGCCCTGAGCGATGCCCAGCAGCGCGCTGCATGAGCGGGCCATGTCGTTGTTGAAGCGCAAGGCCTGGCGTGCGAAGAAGTTCGTCATGGTGTCGTCTCCCCTGTCCAAATCCTCCGCCGCAGGCCGGTGCTGGCAATAGGGATAACACCAGCCCATCCGCAGCATCGAGGATGTGCCGCCGGGGCCCCACGTTGCGGCGGCATCGCGAGCGAGCGCATCTGGGCAAGCGCACCAGGGCCGGCCCCAGCAGCTCGCCGCCGAGCCGCATGCTGAGCGGGGCCGGGCAGGCCGCCAGCCTGGCCAGCCCCGGCAGCGGACGCACGGCCGGGGCCAGGTCTTGCTCCAGGCCCTTCAGCACCTGGGCCGGCACCATGCGCCGCGCGCGCCAGGCCGGGCCCAGCGCGCTGCCGACCGCCACCGCCAGGCCGAGGCCGCCGAACAGAAGCTGCGCCTAGGGCCCCGGAGGCAGGGGGCGCCGGCCAGCAGCCCGCCGCCCAGTCCGCCGCCCAGCAGGCGCAGGTCCAGCGCGGCCAGGCCGGTGCCCAGCAGCAGGCCCAGCGGCGCGGCCTCGGCCAGGATCAGCGCGGCGCGCTCGTGCGCCGGCACGCCCAGCAGGGCCAGCTGCGGCCGGCGCTGCGCCTGGGCCAGGGCCTGTGCACCGCGAACACCAGAAGGCTGCCAGTGAACGGGGCCATCAGCGAGAGCACGCCCAGGTTGACCCGGTAGGCGCGGCTCAGCGCCGGCAGGTCCTGGGAATCACCCTCTGCGTCGGCGCCGGGTCGCCCGGGTGGCAGCGGCGTCCCGGCCGCCCCAGCAGGCCCTGAGCGGCGGCGATGTCCAGCACCGCCAACGTCGCGCCGCCACCCGCCACCCGCCACCCGCCGGCCGCCGGCCGCCGGCTGATGCTGCGCCCCTCGCCCTCGCCCTCGCGCTGGCCCGAGGCCAGGCGCAGCGTGATCTGTGCCGGTCGCGGATACGGCAGCAGGCGCAGGGCCGCCTCGTTGAGGAAGACCGCGTCCAGTGTCAGCCTGTCCAGTTGCATCGCTTTGGCGGAGAAGGGCGCGAGAGCAGGGGGCCGGAGCTGCATCGAGTGCACCACATCCGGTTGAGTAGGAGTAGGTCCTGGCGACTGGGCAACCGCAGCGCTGGCGGCAGACATGGCGACCGCCGCTGTTGTGCAAGTGCAACCCCGATAAGACCGCCGCGTTGGTGGGTTTTATGGGGGGTGAAAACAAGAAACGGGCTGCAAAGGCCCGCATTTCCTAGAAGTCTGGCGGAGGCTGTGAGATTCGAACTCACGGACGGTTGCCCGTCGACAGTTTTCAAGACTGTTGGGTTAAACCACTCCCCCAAGCCTCCACAAACCGTGCCGGCGGCAGCGCACGACCGGCAGGGCCCGCATTCTAGCCGCCCGGCGCCTGCACCTGCGCGCAGTCCACCTGGATCAGCTCGCGCAGCCCGCCGTCGACGCGCATCGCGCTGAGCTGGCCGCCCCAGACGCAGCCGGTGTCCAGGGCCAGCAGGTCGGCGCGGTTCAAGAGGCCCAGCGTCGACCAGTGGCCGAAGGCGATCGGCGTGGCGGCGCTGCGCCGGCCCGGCACCTCGAACCAGGGCATATGGCCCGGCGGGGCGCCGGTGGCGCCGTCCTTGGTCTTGAAATCCATGCGGCCCTCGGCGTCGCAGAAGCGCAGCCGGGTCAGCGCGTTGACGATGCAGCGCAGCCGGTCCGCGCCGGCCAGGTCGTCGCGCCATTGCTCGGGTTCGTTGCCGTACATCTGCGGCAGGAACTCCGCCAGCTCCGGCCCCCGCAGCAGGGTTTCGACCTCGGCCGCCAGCGCCAGGGTCTGCTCGCCGGTCCATTGCGGCAGCACGCCGGCATGCACCATCAGCCAGCCCTGCGAGAAGCAGGCCAGGCGTTGCTGGCACAGCCAGTCGAGCAGGGCCTCGCGGTCGGGGGCATCGAGGATTTCCTGCATGGTGTCGCCGCGGTGGGGCTTGCGCACGCCGGCCGCGGTGGCCAGCAGGTGCAGGTCGTGGTTGCCCAGCAGGCAGGTGGCGGCCTCGCCCAGGCCCTGCAGGCGGCGCAGGGTGGCCAGCGAGGCGGGGCCGCGGTTGACCAGGTCGCCAAGCAGGAAGATCCGGTCGCGTGAGGGTGAGAAATCGAGAATGGCCAGCAAGCGCTCCAGCGCGTCGCAACAGCCCTGGATGTCGCCGATCAGGTAGTGCATAGCGGGATTGTGCTGTCGGAATAGACATGGCCTTCTGCTACTCTTGCCGGCTTCTGAAAAAACCAGCGCGGCCACGGGTAAACCCTTGAGTCGGCGGCGCTCTCGATGGACACCGCTCTTGTTCTTTTCCTGATTCTTCTCAACGCCCTGTTTGCCATGTCGGAGATGGCGCTGACCGCCAGCCGCAAGGCGCGGCTGCAGGTGATGGTGGAGAGCGGCGAGTCCGGCGCGCAGGCGGCGATGGACCTGCACGACAACCCGACCAAGTTCCTGTCCACGGTGCAGATCGGCATCACCTCGATCGGCGTGCTCAACGGCATCGTCGGCGAGGCGGCCTTCTCGGGACCGCTGGGGCTCTGGCTGGAGAGCAGCTTCCATATGCCGCCGCGTGCCGCCGATCTGGCGGCCACCGGCCTGGTGGTGGTGATCCTGACGGTGCTGACCATCATCTTCGGCGAGCTGGTGCCCAAGCGCCTGGGCCAGATGTATCCCGAGACGGTGGCCCGCCTGGTGGCGCCGCCGATGGAGCTGCTGTCGCTGATTGCGCGGCCGCTGGTCAAGCTGCTGAGCTTTTCCACCGACGCCACCTTGGGCCTGCTGGGCCTGCGCGGCAAGGTGTCGCGCGGCGTGACCGAAGAGGAGATCGCGGCCAGTCTGGAGGAGGGGCTGGACGCCGGGGTGATCGAGGAGCAGGAGCATCAGATGGTGCGCAATGTGTTCCGGCTGGACGAGCGCCAGGTCGGCTCGATGATGATCCCGCGCGCCGAGATCGCCTGGCTGGACATCGACGACGACGCCATCCAGGTGCTGGAGATGCTGAAGGCCCATGGCTACAGCCGCTATCCGGTGTGCCGCGGCGGGCTGTCGGACGTGGTCGGCGTGATGTCGGCGCAGCGTCTCTTGCAGCGCTCGCTGGCCTGCGAACCGCTGCTGCTGAGCGAGGGGCTCGAGGCGCCGATCTTCGTGCCCGAGACCCTGTCGGGCATGGAGCTGCTGGATCATTTCCGCGGCTCGGACGCGCAGCTGGTCTTCGTGGTCGACGAGTATGGCGAGGTGCAGGGCGTGATCTCGGTGCGCGATGTGCTGGAAGCCATCGCCGGCGAGTTCTCGGCCCCGAGCGATGGCGATGCCTGGGCGGTGCAGCGCGAGGACGGGAGCTGGCTGATGGACGGCCTGATCCCGGTGCCCGAGCTGAAGGACCGCCTGGGCCTGAAGGAACTGCCCGAGGAGGATCGTGGGCGCTACAACACCCTGGCCGGCATGATCATGCTGCTGCTGGGGCGCTTGCCGCGCACGGCCGATGTGGCGGAATGGAACGCGTGGAGATTCGAGGTCGTGGACCTCGACGGCAAGCGTGTGGACAAGGTGCTGGTTTCGCGACTGGCAGAGGATGACGGAGATAAAGAGCAATGAGCAACCCCCCGATGTACGGCAGTCTGCTGCCGCTGGACCGTGAGCAGCACAAGAACCTGCGCCTGCAGACCGAGATCGCTACCGTGGAGCAGGCCGCCGGCCTGAACTCGGCGTTCCTGGCCGCGGTCGAGTTCAACGAGGCCTGCAAGGAATTCCCGATCGTGTTCGTGCGCGTCGGCGAGGCACCGAAGGACGGCAGCCTGCAGGTCGTGGCGCCGCTGGCCGTGTTCGGCCTGAAGCCCGGCCACAATATGTTCGTCAAGGACGGCCAGTGGACGGCCACCTACATGCCGGCCTATCTGCGCCGCTATCCCTTCGCGATGGCGCGCCTGGACAACAGCGACCAGGTCGCCGTCTGCTTCGACGAGCAGTGGCGGGGCTTTTCGCAGACCGAAGGCACCCCGCTGTTCGGCGCCGACGGCGAGCCCAGCGAGTTCACGGCCAACGCCCGCAGCTTCCTGGAGAACTTCGAGCGCGAGGCCGAGCGCACCCGGCTGGCCAGCATCGAACTGCAGAAGCTGGAGCTGCTGCAGGAAATGCGCTTCGAGGCCACGCTGCCGAGCGGCGAAACGCTCAATGTCGACGGTTTCCTGGCCGTCAACGAAGAGAAGCTCGCCAAGCTGGAAGATGCCAAGGTGCTGGAGCTGTTCCGCAACGGCCTGATGTCGCTGATCGAGATGCACCGCGTCTCGCTGGGCAATATGGCGCGTCTGGCGAATGCCCATTCGGCCGTCGCCGCGACCGCCACGGCCTGATCGAAGGCCCAAGGCTCCGGGAATGTGGCAGGCCCGCGTCTGCGGGTTTGTCCACGCTCTCAGCATCGAGCCGTCTCGCTAGCATGACCCGGACCCTGGCTACCGGATGACGATGCAGTGTTGGTGAGTGAAGTGTTCCTGTCCACGCCGGAAATGATCGCGCTGCTCGACGAGCGCGCTCTTGTCCAGGCGATGATGGATTTCGAGGCCGCGCTGGCGCGTGCGCAGGCGCGCGTCGGCGTCATCCCGCAGGCCGCGGCCCAGGCCATCGCCAGCCTGTGCCGGGCCGAGCTCTACGATGTGCAGGGCCTGATGGCCGCCAGCGGCCGCGCCGGCAGCCTGGCGATCCCGCTGGTCAACAAGCTCACCGAGACGGTGGCGCTGTTCGACCCGGCCGCCGCCGGCTATGTGCATTGGGGCAGCACCAGCCAGGACGTGATCGACACCGCCCTGGTGCTGCAGACGCGGCGCGCGCTGCGCCTGATCGAGGATGATCTGCTGGCCCTGTGCGGCCGGCTGCTGGACCTGGCCGAGCAGCATGCTGCCACGCCGCTGCTGTGCCGCACGCTGCTGCAGCCGGCCCTGGTGGGCAGCCTGCGCGCGCGCCTGCTCAACTGGACCCTGCCGCTGCTGCGTTCGGCCGAAGCCCTGCGCATGCAGGCCGATGCGGCCCTGCAGCTGCAGCTGGGTGGCGCCGCCGGCACCCTGGCGGCGCTGGGCGAGCAGGGCGCCGCCGTGGCGGCCGAACTGGCGGCCGAGCTGCGCCTGCCTCTGCCCCCGACGCCCTGGCATACCCAGCGAGACCGCTGGCTGCGCCTGGGCGCGGAGCTGGGCGTGCTGACCGGCTCGCTGGGCAAGCTGGCGCGCGACTGGTCGCTGCTGGCCCAGGCCGAGGTGGGCGAGCTGATGGAGGGCGCGGTCAGCGGCTCGGGCGGCTCGAGCGCGATGCCGCACAAGCGCAATCCGGTGGCCTGCATGCAGGCGCTGGCGGCGGCCCGGCGCGCGCCGCAGCGCGTGGCGGCCCTGCTGGCCTGCATGGACCAGGAACAGGAGCGCGGCCTGGGCGGCTGGCAGGCCGAGCAGGCCGAATGGGCCGGCCTGCTGCTGAGCTGCCACAGCGCCGTGCATGCGCTGGCGCAGGCCGCCCCGGGCCTGCAGCTGCACCCGGCGCGCATGCTGGAGAACATCGATCGGCTGCAGGACCTGGTGTTTGCGGAAGGCCTGGCCCTGCTGCTGGGTCGGGTCTGGGGCAAGGCGCGCGCGCACCAGGCCGTCGAAGGCCTGTCGCAGCAGGTCCTGGGCCAGGGTCGGCCGCTGCGCCTGCTGGCGCGCGAGCTGCGGGCGCAGGATGGCGAGCTGCAGGGGCGGATCTCGGAATCCGAGCTGGACGCGGTGTTCGATGTGCAGGCCGCGGCGCGCCATGCCGACGCGCGCATGGACGCGGCGCTGCGCCAGGCGCGCGCACAATGGACGGCCCTGATCGACACGCCCCGCAACCCATGAGCCAGCCCGACCTGCCTGCCGAACTCCCGCCCGATCAACGCCAGGACGACTTCGAGCGCGGCCTCGTCAACCGGCGCGCCATGCTGGGCGAGGACTGGGTGCAGCGCTCGACGGCCGGCGCCAGCGCCTTCAACGCCGAGTTCCAGGAATTCATCACCCGCTACGCCTGGCACGAGATCTGGGGCCGGCCGGGCCTGGACAAGCCGACCCGGCGCCTCTTGGTGCTGGGCATGACCATGGGCCTGGCGCGCTGGGAGGAGTTCGAGTTGCATTGCCGCGCGGCCGTGCGCGCGAGCAAAACCGGTGGCGGCGTGACCCTGACGATGATCCAGGAAACCCTGATGCAGGGCGCGATCTACTGCGGCGTGCCGGCCGCCAACACCGCCTTCAAAATCACCGGCGAGATCCTCAAGGCCGAGGGCCTGGCGCCGCTGCCGCGGCCGCTGACGCGCGCCGCGCGCCCGCGGCCGCAGCACACCTTCAGCCAGCCGCAGCTGGCCGTGATGCTGCAGGGCGAGGCGAACCTGGAGGATGGGGGCGTGCCCATCGTCTTCAGCCACGCGCTGGGGCTGGATCTGCATATGTGGGACGGCGTGGCCGCCGAGCTGGCCGGTGCCGGCCATCCCACCTTGCGCTACGACCATCGCGGCCATGGCGAATCGGCCGTGCCGGCCGGGCCCTACACCCTCGATCAGCTCGTGGACGATGCCGCGCGCCTGATCCGCGAATGGGGGCGCGGCCCGGTGCTGTTCGTCGGTCTGTCGATGGGCGGCATGGTGGGGCAAGGCCTGGCCCTGCGACATCCGGAGCTGCTGCGCGGCCTGGTGCTCGCGCACACGACTTCGCAATACCCCGAGGCCGCCCGCACCGCCTGGGCCCAGCGCATCGCGGCGGTGGAGGCTGGCGGCATGGCGGCCGTGGCGCAGATGGTGACCGAGCGCTATCTGCACGCCGATTTCCGCGCCGCCGAACCCGAGGCCGCGCAGGCCGTGCTGGCCCAGCTGCTGGACCAGGACGCGGTCGGCTATGTGGCGGCCTGCCAGGCGGTGTGCGCGGTGGACTATCTGGAGCGCCTGGGCGCGGTGGCCTGCCCGACCCTGGTGATCGCCGGGGCGCTGGACCAGGGCGCGACGCCGGCCATGGCCGAGGCGATCGCGGCCCGCATTCCCGGCGCGCGCCTGGAACTGCTGGCCGAGGCCTCGCACCTGAGCCCGCTGGAGCAGCCCGAGGCCTTGCTGGGCCTGCTGAAGCCCTTTGCAGCGATGCTGCCACCGCGTTAAATCCGCCACATATCTGCCGGGCCGGGCCGCCGCAACCCACCTAGAAGGGGCGTTGGCGCTGCTCGGGCGCGGCGCTACATTGAGCCCAGCTTGCCGACGCGAGGGAAACCATGAACGCAACAACGCAGTCGCTGATGCTGGGATTCGCCGTGCTGATCGGCGGCGCGCTGGCCTGGCTGGGGGCGATGTGGTGGTATGGCCGCCGGCTGCGCGTCGCGCGGGGGCGCGTCGAGCATCTGGAGCAGTCGCGTCAGCAGATCGGCCAGCAGGTGTCGCAGGCGCGCCGCCAGGTCGAGCAACTGCAGCGCGAACTGGCCGAGCTGCGTCAGGCCGGGCCGCTGCCCGTCGGCGACAGCCGGCCGCGCCCCGCGCCGGAGCAGGCCAAGGAAGTGTTCCTGCCGCTGCCGCCCGAGGCCCCGATTCCCAAGGACGGCTTCGCCGAGACCCAGATCCTGCGCCGCTCCTGAGCGCGCCCGAGCAGGCCCGGCGGCGCTGCGGCGGGGCCCCTCGCAAATCCCGGTACGACCCTGTCACGACAGGGACATCGCCGGTGCGGATTTGCTGCCTAGAATCGAACGATCGTTCTATTCTGAACTCGGCCCGCGAGACAAGGGCCGAGCCCTATCGCATCTCCCGCATCGCTCTGCACAGAAGGGGTCAGCATGACTGCAACTTACGAAGTCCGCGGCAAGGTCGCCGTGATCACCTTGAGCAACCCGCCGGTCAACGGTCTGGGCTATGAGACCCGCAAGGCCGCGGCCGCGGGCATCGCCCAGGCCGAGGCGGACGCTGCCATCCATGCCGTGGTGATCACCGGCGCCGGCAAGGCCTTCTCCGGCGGCGCCGATATCCGCGAGTTCGGCTCGCCCAAGGCCCTGGCCGAACCGAACCTCTTGAGCCTGATCGCGGTGGTCGAGAACTGCACGAAGCCGGTGGTCGCCGCGATCCACACGGTCTGCATGGGCGGCGGCCTGGAGCTGGCGCTGGGCTGCCATTACCGCGTCGCCGCGCCGGGCGCCAAGATCGCACTGCCCGAGGTGAAGCTGGGCCTCTTGCCCGGCGCCGGCGGCACGCAGCGTCTGCCGCGCGCCTTGGGCGTCGAGCCCGCGCTGAACATGATCGTCAGCGGCGAGCCGGTGAACAGCGAGCTGCTGGCCCAGGTGCCGGGCCAGCAGCTGTTCCAGAAGATCATCGTCGACGGCGATCTGCTGGAGGGCGCGCTCGCCTATGCCAACGAGGTAGCAGACAAGCGCCCCCTGCCCAAGGTGCGCGACTTGAAGGCCCGCCATGCCGAGCCCGAGGCCTATTTCCAGTTCGCCCGCAATATGGTCGGCGGGATGAGCAAGAACTTCCCGGCGCCGCTGCGCTGCCTGGAGGCGGTGGCCGCCTCGGTGAAGATGAAGTTCGAGGACGGCATGAAGGCCGAGCGCGAGGGCTTCGCGGCGCTGATGCTGACGCCGGAATCGAAGGCGCTGCGCCATGCCTTCTTCGCCGAACGTGCCGCCAGCAAGATCGGCGATGTGCCCGAGGACACGCCGGTGCGCAAGATCGAGAAGGTGGCCGTGATCGGCGCCGGCACGATGGGCGGCGGCATCTCGATGAACTTCCTGAACGCCGGCATCCCAGTGACGATCCTGGAAACCAAGCAGGAAGCGCTGGACCGCGGCGTTGCGACGATCAGGAAGAACTACGAGGCCCAGGTCAAGAAGGGCAAGCTGAAGCAGGACAAGTACGAGCAGCGCATGGCGCTGCTGACGACCACCTTGAACTATGCCGACATCGGCAGCGCCGATCTGGTGATCGAGGCGGTGTTCGAGGAGCTCGGCGTCAAGGAGGCGGTGTTCAAGCAGCTCGACGAGGTGATGAAGCCCGGCGCGATCCTGGCCTCCAACACCTCGACCCTGGACGTCAACAGAATAGCCAACTTCACCAAGCGCCCGCAGGACGTGGTGGGCCTGCATTTCTTCAGCCCGGCCAATGTGATGAAGTTGCTGGAGGTGGTGCGCGGCGCCGCGACGGCCAAGGACGTGCTGGCCACCGTGATGCAGCTGGCCAAGAAGATCAAGAAGACGGCGGTCGTGTCGGGCGTCTGCGACGGCTTCATCGGCAACCGCATGATCGAGCAGTACAGCCGCCAGGCCGGCTTCCTGCTGGACGAGGGCGCCAGCCCGCAGCAGGTCGACAAGGCGGCCGAGAAGTTCGGCTTCGCGATGGGCCCGTTCCGCATGGGCGATCTGGCCGGCAACGACATCGGCTGGGCCATCCGCAAGCGCCGCTACCAGGAGAAGCCGAACCTGCGCTACTCGAAGAGCGCCGACCTGCTCTGCGAGCTGGGCCGCTTCGGCCAGAAGACGCAAGCCGGCTGGTACGACTACCAGGCCGGCAAGCGCGACGCGATTCCCTCGCCGGTGGTCGAGGAGATGCTCGTCAAGCATCGCGCGGCCTTAGGCATCACGCCGCGCCAGATCGGCGACGACGAGATCGTGCACCGCCTGGTCTACGCGCTGGTCAACGAGGCCGCCCATCTGCTGGAGGAGGGCATCGCCCAGCGCGCCTCGGACGTCGACATGGTCTACCTGACGGGCTACGGCTTCCCGCTGTGGCGCGGCGGCCCGATGTGCTATGCCGACACCATGGGCCTGTTCAATGTCGTGCAGGCGATGCAGCGCTTTGCCAAGAACCCGCTGGACGATGCCAAGTTCTGGGAGCCGGCGCCGCTGATCCAGCGCCTCGTCGCCGAAGGCAAGTCCTTTAGCTGAAATGAGGGCCCACCCCCTAGGCGCTGCGCGCGCCCCCTCGAGGGGGCGAGCCCCTAGGCCCGGCGAAGCCGGATCCTCGGGCTCCGCGCGGCCTGCGTTGGGGCTCGCCATCGATGAGGCACATTGGCAATCGTGCGCATTCTGCTGAAACTCCTGGGGCTGGCGATGCTGGCGCTGATCCTGGCCGTCGCGATCAACACCTGGCGCCAGGGTTCGCGCCAGCTGGAGGTCGCGCCGCTGGCACAGCCGCTGGCGGTGGACGAGGCTGGCCTCGCCGAGCGCCTGGCCGGCGCGGTGCGCGCGCGCACCGTCTCCTCGCTGAGCGATGCGCAGCTCAATGCCGAGCAGTTCCGGCAGCTGCATGCGCATCTGCAACAGGCCTATCCCAGGCTGCATGCGGCGCTGCAGCGCGAGGTCATCGGGGAACTCAGCCTGCTCTACCGCTGGCAGGGTAGCGACCCCGCCGCCAAGCCCATGCTCTTGATGGCGCACCAGGACGTGGTGCCCGTCGCGCCGGGCACCGAGAAGGACTGGGGCCAGGAGCCCTTCGCCGGCATCGTCAAGGACGGCTTCGTCTGGGGCCGCGGCGCCTGGGACGACAAGGGCAATCTGCTCGCGCAGCTGGAGGCCGTCGAGACCCTGGTCGCGGCAGGCTTCAGGCCGCGCCGCACCATCTACCTGGCCTTCGGTGCCGACGAGGAGGTCGGCGGCCTGCGCGGCGCCAAGGTGATCGCCCAGACCCTGCAAGAGCGCGGCGTCCGGCTGGACTTCGTGCTCGACGAGGGCCTCTTGATCACCGAGGGCGTGATGCCGGGCTTGGCCAAGCCGGCGGCCCTGATCGGCATTGCCGAGAAGGGCTATCTGTCGGTGGTCTTGAAGGTGCCGGCGACGCCGGGCCACAGCAGCATGCCGCCGCCCAAGGGGACGGGCGCGATCGCGATGATGGCCGCGGCCGTCAAGCGCATCGACGACGCTCAGCTGCCCGGCGGCATCAAGGGCATCGCGCGCGAGATGTTCGAGACCATCGCGCCGGAGATGAGCGGCTTCCAGCGCATCGCGCTGTCCAATCTCTGGCTGTTCGGCCCGATCGTCGAGAAGCAGCTGGCGCAGGGCGCCAGCACCAACGCGATGCTGCGTACCACCACCGCGCCGACCGTCTTCAATGCCGGCAACAAGGACAATGTGCTGCCCGGCTCGGCCGAGGCCACGGTCAACTTCCGCCTGCTACCCGGCGACAGCCGGGCCGCGGTGCTGAGCCATGTGAAGCAGGCCGTGGGCGACGACAGGTTCGAGCTCTACGCGCTGCCCGGTGCCTCCGAGCCCAGCAAGGTCTCGCCGACCGCCTCCGACTCCTACCAGCTGCTCAATCGCACGCTGCGCGAGGTCTTTCCCGGCACCCTGGTCGCGCCGGGCCTGATGATCGGTGCCACCGACTCGCGCCACTTCGAGGCGGTCAGCGATCACATCTACCGCTTCTCGCCGGTGCGCGCCGGTCCGCAGGACCTGCCGCGCTTCCACGGCACCAATGAACGCATTTCCACGGCCAATCTGGCCGAGCTGACGCGCTTCTATCACCGTCTGGTGAGCGAAGCCGCCAGGTGAACCCACAACGACCTTCCTACGGAGCAACACCATGAGCAAAGCCGTCATCGTTTCCACCGCGCGCACCCCGCTGGCCAAGAGCTGGAAGGGCGCGTTCAACATGACCCATGGCGCGACCCTGGGCGGCCATGCGGTGAAGGCCGCGGTCGAGCGTGCCGGTATCGAGGCCGGCGCGATCGAGGACGTGCTGATGGGCTGCGCCACGCCCGAGGGCGCGACCGGCGGCAATATCGCGCGCCAGATCGTGCTGCGCGCCGGCCTGCCGATCACGGTGTCCGGCGTGACGGTCAACCGCTTTTGCTCCTCGGGCCTGCAGACCATCGCGATGGCGGCCCAGCGTGTGATCGCCGGCGAGGGCGATGTCTATGTGGCCGGCGGCGTCGAGAGCATCTCCTGCGTGCAGAACGAGGCGAACCGCCATATGTACGCCGACCCCTGGCTGGTGAAGAACAAGCCCGAGATCTACTGGAGCATGCTGCAGACCGCCGAACAGGTGGCCAAGCGCTATCAAATCGGCCGCGAGCGCATGGACCAGTATGGTGCCGCCAGCCAGCAAAAGGCCTGCGCGGCCCAGGCCGCCGGCAAATTCGCCGACGAGCTGATCAGCGTTACGACGACGATGGGCGTGGCCGACAAGGTGATGGGCCTGATGAGCAAGGAAGTGACGATCGCGGCCGACGAGGGCCTGCGCGAGGGCACGACCTACGAGGGCATCAAGGATCTGCGCTCGGCCCTGCCCGGCGGCCTGATCTCGGCCGGCAATGCCAGCCAGTTCAGCGACGGCGCCGGCGCCTGCGTGGTGGTCAGCGAGCAGTATGCCGAGAGCCATGGCCTGAAGCCCCTGGGCCGCTTCCTGGGCTTCGCGGTGGCCGGCTGCGAGCCCGACGAGATGGGCATCGGCCCGGTCTTCGCCGTGCCCAAGGTGCTGAAGAAGCTGGGCCTGACGGTGGCCGACATCGACCTGTGGGAGCTCAACGAGGCCTTCGCGGTGCAGGTGCTGTACTGCGCCGACACCTTGGGCATCCCGATGGACCGCCTGAATGTCAACGGCGGCGCGATCGCGGTGGGCCATCCCTACGGCGTCTCGGGCCAGCGCCTGACCGGCCATGCGCTGATCGAGGGCCGTCGCCGCGGCGCGAAGAAGGTCTGCGTCACGATGTGCATCGGCGGCGGCATGGGCGCGGCCGGCGTGTTCGAAGTGCTGTGAACAAGATCGATCTCGACACCCTGCGCGGCTTCTTCCGCGCTTCGCCCTTCATGGTGGACCTGGGCGTCGAGCCCATCGCGGCGGCCGAGGGCCGGATCACGACCGAGCTGGTGCTGGCGCCGCGGCATCTGCAGCACACCGGCGTCGTGCATGCCGGCGTGATGGCGGCGCTGGCCGACCACACGATGGGCGCGGCCGCGCAGACCATGGCCCCGCCGGGGCACTGGATCCTGACGGCCGAGTTCAAGACCAATCTGCTGCGTGGCGCGCAGGGCGAGCGCCTGGTCTGCGAGGCCTGGGTGCTGAAGCCCGGGCGGCAGCTGAGCTTCACCGAGGCCGAGGTCTATGCGCTGGGCGCCGACGGCCAGCGCCGGCTCTGCGTCAAGGCCGCGGGCACGATGGCCGTGACCAAGGCCGCCGAGTAAGCGTCGATCGAGAAGAGGAGGGTGCCGTGCGCCAGACCCTGGAATTCCTGCTGAACGACTGGCTCAAGGTCGAAGACCTGAGCGCACGCGAGCGCTTCGCCGAGCATTCCGCCGAGACCTACGGCGCGGTGCTGGATCTGGCCGAGAAGCTGGCGCGCGAGAAGTTCGCGCCCTTCAACCGCCTGGCCGATACCGAGGAGCCGCATTTCGATGGCGACAAGGTGCATCTGCCCGAGGCCACCCATGCGGCAATGCGCGCCTTTGCCGAATCCGGCCTGCTGGCCGCCAGTCAGGACTACGAGCTGGGCGGCATGCAGCTGCCCTGCGTGATCGAGATGGCGGCCAAGAGCTTCATCAGCAAGGCCAGCGTCGCGATGAGCGGCTACGCGATGCTGACCAAGGGCAATGCGAACCTGCTGATGGCGCATGGCAGCGAGCGCCAGCGCGAGGTCTTCGCTCGAGCCGAGTTTGCCGGCCGCTGGTTCGGCACGATGTGCCTGAGCGAGCCGCAGGCCGGCTCGTCCCTCTCGGACGTGGCGACGCGCGCCGAGCCCGATGGTGCCGAGTTCGAGGCCGATCCGCTGGGCCCGCGCTACCGCCTGAAGGGCAACAAGATGTGGATCTCCGGCGGCGAGCATGAGCTGGCCGAGAACATCATCCATCTGGTGCTGGCCAAGATCCCCGGCCCGGACGGCAAGCTGATCCCCGGCACGCGCGGCATCTCGCTGTTCATCGTGCCGAAGAAGATGGTGGACGCCGAGGGCAATCTCACCGGCGAGCGCAACGACGTGGCCCTGGCCGGCCTGAACCACAAGCTCGGCTACCGCGGCACGACCAACTGCCTGCTCAACTTCGGCGAGGGCAGGTTCAGCCCCGGCGGCAAGGCCGGTGCCGTGGGCTATCTGGTCGGCCGGCCCGGCGAGGGCCTGAGCTGCATGTTCCACATGATGAACGAGGCGCGCATCGGCGTGGGCCTGGGTGCGGTGATGCTGGGCCATGCGGGCTATGAGGCCAGCCTGGAATACGCGCGCCAGCGTCCGCAGGGCCGGCCCGTTGGCCCCGGCGGGAAAGATGCCAGCCAGCCGCAGCGGCCGATCATCGAGCATGCCGACGTCAAGCGCATGCTCTTGGCGCAGAAGAGCTATGTCGAGGGCGGGCTGGCGCTGGAGCTGTATTGCGCGCGCCTGGTGGACGAGTTGAACAGCGGCGCACCCGAGGCCGCGGCCGAGGCGCATCTGCTGCTGGAGGTCTTGACCCCGATCGCCAAGAGCTGGCCCAGCGAATGGTGCCTGGAGGCCAACTCGCTGGCCATCCAGGTGCTGGGCGGCTACGGCTACACGCGCGACTTCCCGGTCGAGCAGTACTGGCGCGACAACCGCCTGAACATGATCCACGAGGGCACGCATGGCATCCAGGGCCTGGACCTCTTGGGCCGCAAGGTGGTGATGGACGGGGGCAAGGCTCTGCTGACCCTGGCCGCGCGCGTCAACCGCACGGTCGAGGCCGCGCTGCAGCGGCCGGCCCTGGCCGAGCCGGCCAACCAGCTGGCCGCGGCCCTGGCCAAGCTGGGCCGTGCCACCAAGAACGCCTGGGCCAGCGGCGTGCCCGAGGAGGCGCTGGCCAATGCCACGCCCTATCTGCAGGCCTTCGGCCATGTGGTGCTGGCCTGGATCTGGCTGGAGCTGGGCCTTGCGGCCGCGGGCGACAGCGACTTCGCGCGCGGCAAGCGCGCCGCCGGTCGTTACTTCTTCGCCTACGAACTCCCTAAGATCGATGCCTGGCTGGCCGTGGTGTCCGGCCGCGAAGCGCTCTGCAGGGAGATGGACGATGCCTGGTTCTAATACGCTCATCTGGATCGAACGCCTGGTCTGGATCCTGATCTACGGCGGCGGCCTGGCCGCCAGCCTGGGGCTCTTCATCCTGCGTGGCGGCAACGAGCTGCTGGGCTGGTTCCTGATCGCCAAGGGCGGCATTGCCGCCGCGGCCGGTGTGGTGCTGATCTTCGTCCGCTCGCGCTGGCCCTGAGATTTTTCTGGAGACAAAGCAATGACGACACCTGTGCAAGACCTGTTCGACCTCACGGGCCAGGTGGCCCTGGTGACCGGCGGTTCGCGCGGCCTGGGCCTGCAGATGGCCGAGGCGCTGGGCGAGGCCGGCGCCAAGATCATGCTCAGCTCGCGCAAGGCGGCCGATCTGGAGGAGGCCGTGGCCCAGCTGCAGGACCGCGGCATCGACGCGCGCTGGATCGCCGCCGACGCGGCCGACGAGCGCCAAGCCCGCGGCATCGTCACGCAGACCATGGAGCGTCTGGGTCGCATCGACATCCTGGTCAACAATGCCGGCGCCACCTGGGGCGCGCCGGCCGAGGAGCATACGGTCGAGGCCTGGGACAAGGTGATGAACCTGAACATCCGCAGCCTCTTCATCGTGGCGCAGGAGGTGGCGCGCCAGAGCATGATTCCGCGCAGGAGCGGTCGCATCATCAATATCGCCTCGATCGCCGGCCTGGGCGGCAACCCGGCGCTGATGAAGACCATCGCCTACAACACCAGCAAGGGCGCGGCGGTGAACTTCACCCGCGCGCTGGCCGGCGAATGGGGTGCCCATGGCATCACGGTCAACGCGATCGCGCCGGGCTTCTTCCCCAGCAAGATGACCAAGGGCCTGTTGGCCGCGGTGGGCGCCGACGTGATGGCCGCGCATGCGCCGCTGAACCGCCTGGGCGACGACGAGGACCTGAAGGGCGCGGTGCTGCTGTTCGCCAGCCGCGCCGGCAAGCACATCACCGGGCAGATCCTGGCGGTGGACGGCGGCGTCAGCGCGCTCGTGGGAGGCTGAACTTGACGACTCAGAAGCTGACCTTTCCGGTCCACATTCCCTTTGTCGAGCGGCTCGGCTTCGAGCTGCATGCGATCGGCGACGGCGAGGCCGAACTGCACCTGGACCTGACCGAGGCGCACCTGAACTCCTGGGCGGTGGCGCATGGCGGCGTCGTGATGACCCTGCTGGATGTGGCGATGGCCCATGCGGCGCGCAGCATCCACCGCGATCAGCCGGACTTCGGTCCCGGCGTCGTCACCATCGAGATGAAGACCAGCTTCATGCGTCCCGGCGAAGGGCGCTTGCGCGCGCTGGGCAGGCTGCTGCACCGTTCCACCACGATGGCCTTCTGCGAGGGCTCGGTGTTCGGCGAGGACGGCAAGCTCTGCGCCCATGCCACCGGCACCTTCAAGTACCTGCGGGCGCTGCCGGGCAAGGGTCGCAGCGTGAAGGCGCTGCAGGCGCCGCGCTGACGCGCCAGCACCAGCTGCTGGGGGCGCTGGAGGTGCAGGTGCCGCTGGCTCCGGTGGAGGCCCTGGCGGCCGGCCAGCGGCGCGAGATCCTGATGGCCGTGCTGGGCCTGACCCTGGCCGGCCTGGCCTGCCTGGGTCTGCTGGTCTATGTGGGCGCGCGCCGCGCCCGCGCGCTGACCCAGGACCTGGCCTGGCGCGCCGGTCACGACGACCTGACCGGCCTGATCAACCGCCCGCAGTTCGAGCAGCAACTGCGCGCGCTGCTCGGGCGCGCGCGCGGCCAGGGCGGGCGCCATGCGCTGATGTTCCTGGACCTGGACCAGTTCAAGATCGTCAACGACACCTGCGGCCACCAGGCCGGCGACGAGCTGCTGCGCCAGCTCGGCGCCGCGCTGCGCGCCCGGCTGCGCGCCAGCGACACGCTGGCCCGGCTGGGCGGCGACGAGTTCGGCGTGCTGCTGGCCGACTGCCCGGTTGAGCAGGCGCGCGAGGTGGCCGAGAAGCTGCTGCAGGCGGTGGCGGATTTCCGCTTCGTCTGGCGCCAGCGCGTCTTCGAGGTGGGCGTCAGCATCGGCCTGGTCGAGCTCGGCGCCGAGAACGAGAGCGTGGCCGAGCTGATGTCGGCCGCCGACATGGCCTGCTACGCGGCCAAGGAGGCGGGGCGGCATCGCGTCTGCGTCTTCAGCGCCAGCGACGGCGAGCTGGCGCGCCGGCGCGAGGACCTCGGCTGGGTGGAGCGCATCAACGAGGCGATGGCCGGCGGCCGCCTGGCGCTGGCCGTGCAGAGCGCCCAGGCGCTGCGCCCCGAGCTGCCGGTGCAGCGCTACCAGGAATTCCTGCTGCGCATGTTCGACGAGCGGGGCCAGGCCTTGCCCACCGGCCCGGTGATCGCCGCCGCCGAGCGCTACCAGCTGATGCCCAACAAGCTGGACCGCTGGGTGCTGCAGACCGCCTGCGAGCATGTGCGCAGCGGCCGCGTGCGCGCCAGCGTCAGCGAGATCGTCGCGGTCAACATCTCCGGCGCCTCGCTGGGCGACGAGGGCTTCCGCGAGTTCGCGCGCGCGACCCTGCTGGCCTCGGGCCTGGACCCGCGCGCCTTCTGCTTCGAGATCACCGAGACGGCGGCGATCGGCCACCTGGGCCAGGCGATGGAGTTCATGCGCCAGTTCCGGGCGCTGGGCTGCCGCTTCGCGCTGGACGATTTCGGCTCCGGCCTGTCGTCCTTCGGCTATCTGAAGAACTTGCCGGTGGACTTCCTGAAGCTGGACGGCGCCTTCGTGCGCGACATCCTCAGCGACCCGGTGGACCGCGCGATGGTCGGCGCGATCCACCAGGTGGGGCGCGCGATCGGCATCCCGACGATCGCCGAATGGGTGGAGACCGAGGCGGTGCGCGACGAGATCGCGCGCCTGGGCCTGGACTATGCGCAGGGCTACGGCATCGAGAAGCCGCGCCTGATCACGCCGCTGAGCCCCAGCCTGGCCGGGCGCGACGCGGTGCTGCCGGCCTGAGCCGACTGAGCCGGCAGCGAAAAGCACGACCGTTCTTTTCTTGTCACCCATGGGACGCGCGCGCTCGGGCGGCCATGCTCCAATGACCGGATTCCAAGCAGGAGATCCGCATGAGCCAAGCACGCGTCAACCGCCAGATCCTTCTCGCCTCCCGCCCCGGCGGTGAGCCCATGGTCGACAATTTCAGGCTGGTGGAAGCCGCCGTGCCGGCGCTGGCCGAGGGCCAGGTGCTGGTGCGCAACCATTACCTGAGCCTGGACCCCTATATGCGCGGCCGCATGAACGAGGGCAAGAGCTATGCCCAGCCCCAGCCGCTGAACGAGGTGATGATCGGCGGCACCGTCGGCGAGGTGGTCGAGTCGATGAACGCCAGCTTCAAGCCGGGCGACAAGGTGGTCGGCATGGGCGGCTGGCAGGAGTACCAGTTGGTCGACGCCAGCCAGCGCGGCGTGCTGCAGAAGGTGGACACCAGCCACGTGCCGCTGTCGGCCTATCTGGGCGCGGTCGGCATGCCCGGCGTGACCGGCTGGTACGGCCTGGTCAAGATCATCAACCCGAAGCCCGGCGAGACCGTGGTGGTCAGCGCCGCCAGCGGTGCGGTCGGCGGCGCGGTGGGCCAGCTGGCCAAGGTGCGCGGCGCGCGCGCCGTGGGCCTCGCCGGCGGACCCGACAAATGCCGCCAGGTGGTGGAGGAACTGGGCTTCGACGAGTGCATCGACTACAAGCAGCACCGGGACGTGAAGAGCCTGTCGGCGGCGCTGAAGGCCGCCTGCCCGAACGGCATCGACGGCTACTTCGAGAACGTCGGCGGCATGATCCTGGACGCGGTGATGCTGCGCGCCAATGCCTTCAGCCGCATCGCGATGTGCGGCATGATCGCCGGCTACAACGGCGAGCCGATCCCGATGACGGCGCCCCAGCTGATCCTGGTGAACCGCATGAAGGTCGAGGGCTTCATCGTCAGCGAGCATATGGAGCTCTGGCCCGAGGCGCTGAAGGAGCTCGGCACCCTGGTCGCCACCGGCAAGCTGAAGTACCGCGAGACGGTGGCCTTGGGGCTGCCGGCCGCGCCCGAGGCCTTCCTGGGCCTCTTGAAGGGCAGGAACTTCGGCAAGCAGCTGGTCAAGCTGGTCTGAGGAATGGCCCGCCCCCTACGCGCCGCGCGCGCCCCCTCAAGGGGGCGGCACCGGCCGACCGGCGGAACCGGATCGGCGCTGCCCGCTTGGGAAGGCCCGCTGCGGCAAGGTTGGGCGGGAACCGAGCGATGCTGAACTGGCGCTGCGATCGTTTCGCCGGGCTGGACGCGCGCGCGCTCTACGAGATCCTGCGGCTGCGCGCCCGGGTCTTCGTGCTGGAGCAGCGCTGCGTCTACCTCGACCCCGACGGCCTGGATACCGCGGTCTGGCATCTGCAGGGCCATGGCGCGGATGGCACGCTGCAGGCCTATGCACGCCTGGTGCCGCCGTTCGCCAAGGGCGCCGAGCAGGCGCTGCCGATGATAGGCCGCGTCGTCACCGCGCCGACGGCGCGCGGCGCCGGCCAGGGCCGCGAGCTGATGCAGCAGGCGATCGGCCACTGCGCGCGGCTGTGGCCCGGCCAGACCCTCGAGATCAGCGCCCAGGCCCATCTGGAGCGCTTCTACGCCAGCCTGGGCTTCGAGACCGTCTCGGCACCCTATGACGACGACGGCATCCAGCATGTCGACATGAGGAGACCCGCTCCATGAGCGCCACCAGCGATGCGCTGATCCTGCACCATTACGCCGGCTCGCCCTTCTCCGAGAAGATGCGCCTGATCCTGGGCTTCAAGGGCCTGGCCTGGCAGAGCGTCACGGTGCCGGTCATCTGCCCCAAGCCCGATGTCGTGGCCCTCACCGGCGGCTACCGCCGCACGCCCTTGCTGCAGATCGGCGCCGACATCTATTGCGACACCGCGCTGATGAGCCGGGTGATCGAGGCGCGTGCGCCCGCGCCCAGCCTCTATCCGGCCGAGGCCGGCGGTGCGGCCGAGATCCTGGCCCAATGGGCCGATACCGACCTGTTCTGGGTCGCGATCCCCTACACCATGCAGCCGGCCGGCGCCGCGGCGATCTTCGCGGGAGCGCCGCCCGAGGCCTTGCAGGCCTTCGGCGCCGACCGCGCGGCGATGATGGCCGGCATGAAGCGCGCCGGCACCCGGGACGCGGCGGCGGCGCTGCACACCTACCTCGGCTGGCTGGAGCGCCAGCTGCAGGATGGCCGCGGCTTCCTGTGCGGCGCGGCGGCCAGCATCGCCGACTTCGCGGCCGCGCAAAGCATCTGGTACATCCGCCGCGCGCCGCCGGTGGCCGGCATCCTGGCGCCCTTCGCGCGGGTGGCGGCCTGGTTCGAGCGCGTCGCCGCCTTCGGCCATGGTTCGAGCAGCAAGCTCTCCGGCGCCGACGCGATCGCGCTGGCGCGCGCCGCTGTGCCGGCTGCCTTGACGCCGGCCGAGGTCCTGCCGGGCCAGGGCTTCGAGGCCGGCGAGCCGGTCGTCGTGGCAGCCACCGACTACGCCACCGATCCGGTGGCCGGCACCCTGGTGGGGTTGAGCCCCGAGCGCATCAGCCTGCGCCGTGCAGACGAGCGCGCCGGCCTGGTCCATGTGCATTTCCCGCGCATCGGCTACAGCCTCAGGAAACAGGAGACGACAGCATGAAGACCTATCGGGGCCGCACGGCCGTGATCACCGGCGCCGGCTCGGGCTTCGGCCTGGAAGTGGCGCGCATCGCCGCCGCGCGTGGCATGAACCTGGTGCTCTGCGACGTGCAGGCCGATGCGCTGGACAGGGCGGCGGCCGAATTCGCCGGCCACCCGGTGCTGGCCCGGCGTGTCGACGTTGCCAAGGCCGAGCAGATGGAGGCCCTCGCCGCCGCGGTCCAGGCGCGCTTCGGCGCCCCGCATTTCGTCTTCAACAATGCCGGCGTCGGCTCCGGCGGCCTGATCTGGGAAAACAGCCTGGCCGACTGGGAATGGGTGCTGGGCGTCAACCTGATGGGCGTGGTGCACGGCGTGCGCCTGTTCACGCCGATGATGCTGGAGGCCGCGGCGGCCGATCCGGGCTGGGAAGGCCATATCGTCAACACCGCCTCGATGGCCGGCATGCTGAACCCGCCGAACATGGGCGTCTACAACGTCAGCAAGCATGCGGTGGTCAGCTTGAGCGAGACGCTTTACCAGGACCTGTCCCTGGTCAGCGAGCAGCTGCATTGCTCGGTGCTGTGCCCCTTCTTCGTGCCCACCGGCATCTCGCAAAGCCATCGCAACCGCCCGGACGCGCAGGCGGCCGGCCAGCCGACCAAGAGCCAGCTGATCTCGCAGGCCCAGAGCGACAAGGCGGTGTCCTCGGGCAAGCTCAGCGCGGCCGATGTGGCCGCCATGGTGTTCGAGGCCATGGACCAAGAGCGCTTCTACATCTTCAGCCATCCGCAGGCCCTGGCCGGCGTGCAGACCCGGCTGGAGGACGTGATGCAGCTGCGCAACCCGACCGATGCCTTCAAGGACCGGCCGGAGATCGGCGCCCAGCTGCGCCGGGCCCTGCGCGGGGTCTGAGGGATCTGGGAGATCTGGGGGGCGGCCGCGCGGGCGGCTTCAGCCGCTCAGCCGTGCCAGTCTTCGATCCTCAGGCGCTGGCCGGTGAGGGCGCACTCGAGGATGCCGGCCCGCGCATCGACGAGATGCAGGGGCTGCCCGTCGTGCCAGCTGTAGTGCGGCAGCCCGCGGAGATGCGCCGAACCCGGTATCGGCGCGCGCGTCACCATGATGCGGTGCAGCTCCCCCTGGTCGTCGCGAGCGCTCAGTTGCTCATGGGTCGGTCGGTTCGGCATATCGCGCTCCCGGCGATCTGCGCCGGACGGCAGTCCGGATCAGAGCATGGTCCGGGCCGCTTGCCAAGCCGGCCCGGCCGGCGCGGGATCGCCTATGCTTGCGCAGCGGCGCCGAGCCCGCCGCGCCGGTGAGCCCGGCCGCAACCCTTCTTCGAGAGGCGCTGCATCATGAAGACCGTCGCACAGATTCTCCGCGCCAAGCCCGACGCGGCCGTCCACACCGTGGCGCCGACCGCCACGGTGTACCAGGCCGTCAGTCTGATGGCCGACAAGAACGTCGGGGCGCTGGTGGTGGTGGAGCAGGGCCGGGTCGTCGGCATCGTCTCCGAGCGCGACTACGCGCGCAAGATCGTGCTGATGGCGCGCTCCTCGAAGGACACGCCGCTGGCCGACATCATGTCCAGCCCGGTGATGTATGTGCATCCCGGCCAGACCGTCGAGGAATGCATGGCGCTGATGACCGAGAACCGGCTGCGCCATCTGCCGGTGATGGACGGCGACCGGCTGGTCGGGCTGGTCTCGATCGGCGACCTCGTCAAGGCCACCATCTCCGAGCAGCAGTTCATCATCGAACAGCTGGAGCATTACATCTCGGGGCAGCGCGGCTGAGGCCCGCGGGCGCGGCAAAGGCCGCCGCCGACCTTCAGGAAGAGTGCGCCGCGCGGGGGAGTCCGGTCCCCGATCTGGCACACTCCCGGCTTCCCGCCCGAGCCCCTCTGCGCCTCTTCCTCCCCATGTCCGCATCCTCTTCGCCCGTCCGCCATGCCGTCGTCATCGGCGGCGGCCCGGCCGGCCTGATGGCGGCCGAGACCCTGCGCGCCGCCGGTGTCGCGCGGGTCGAGGTCTACGACGCCATGGCCTCGGTGGGCCGCAAGTTCCTGCTGGCCGGCAAGGGCGGGCTGAACCTGACCCATTCCGAGGACTTCGCGCCCTTCCTGGCGCGTTTCGGCGCGCGTGCGCCGCAGATCGAGCCGCTGCTGCGCGCCTTCGATGCGCCGGCGCTGCGCGCCTGGGCGGCGGAGCTGGGCGTCGAGACCTTCGTCGGCACGTCGGGCCGGGTGTTCCCGCGCGACATGAAGGCCGCGCCGCTGCTGCGCGCCTGGCTGGCGCGGCTGCGCGCGGCCGGCGTGCGCTTCCACATGCGCTCGCGCTGGCTGGGTTGGACGCCCGAGGGAGAGCTGCGCTTCGCCACGCCGGCGGGCGAGCTCGCGGTGCGGGCCGACGCCACCGTGCTGGCCCTGGGCGGCGCCTCCTGGCCGCAGCTGGGCTCGGATGGTGCCTGGGCGGCGCTGCTGCAGGCGCAATGCGGCCTCGAGATCGCGCCGCTGCGCGCGGCCAACTGCGGCTTCGACATCGGGGCCACCGCCGCCCACGCCGAGGCGCCGGGCTGGAGTCCGCTGTTCGGCGAGCGCTTTGCCGGCCAGCCGGTCAAGCCGGTGGCGCTGCATTTCGAGGGGCAGGGCGCCGGGCCGGATCGGCGCCGCTTCGAGCGCCAGGGCGAGTTCGTCGTCACGGCCTCGGGCATCGAAGGCTCGCTGATCTATGCCGCTTCCGCCCTGTTGCGCGAGGAGGTCGCCGAGTTCGGTGCGGCGCTGATCCACCTGGACCTGTTGCCCGGCCACAGCGCCGCGAAGGTGGCGGCCGAGGTGGCGCATCCGCGCGGCTCGCGCTCGCTGTCCAGCCATCTGAAGAGCCGGCTTTCCATCGAGGGCCTGAAGGCCGGCCTGCTGCACGAGCTGCTGAGCAAGGCCGAGTTCGCCGACCCGGCCACGCTGGCCCTGCGGCTCAAGCGCCTGCCGCTGCGCCTGGTCGCGGCGCGGCCGGTGCGCGAGGCCATCAGCAGCGCCGGCGGCGTGCGCTTCGAGGACCTGGACGCGGCCCTGATGCTGCAAGGCCGGCCGGGCCTGTTCTGCGCCGGCGAGATGCTGGACTGGGAGGCGCCCACCGGCGGCTACCTGCTGACCGCCAGCATGGCCAGCGGTCGCGTCGCCGGGGCGGGCGCCGCGGCCTGGCTGCAGTCGCCGCGATGAAGCAGAGCGACACCCCAGCGCCGATTTTTGCCGCCGTCAAGCCCGGCCTGAAGCTGGCCGAGCAGGTGGCCGGCACGCTGGAGGCCGAGATCCGCGCGGGCCGGCTGGCGCCGGGGGCCAAGCTGCCCACCGAGGCGGCATTGGTGGCCCAGTTCCGGGTCAGCCGCACCGTGGTGCGCGAGGCCATCTCGCGCCTGAAGTCGATCGGCCTGGTCGATGCACGCCAGGGCAGCGGCGTCTATGTGCTGGCGCCGGGCTTCGAGCCGCTGAACTTCGACCGCGCGCACGCGGCCTCGCGCGAGGCGGTCAGCCAGATCGTCGAGCTGCGCCGCGCGCTGGAGGCCGAGGTGGCCGAGCTGGCGGCCCAGCGCCGCACGCCGGCCGACATCGCCGCGATCCGCGCCGCGCTGCGTGCGATCGCCGTCGCGGCGGCGGCGGGGCGCGATGGCGTGGAGGAAGATGTGCTGTTCCATCGCGCGATCGCGCGCGCCGCCGGCAACCCCTTCATGATCGGCACGCTGGATTACCTGGCCCAGTTCCTGCGCGGCGCGACCCGCGTGACGCGCGCCAACGAGGCGCGCCGCAGCGACTTCGCCCAGGCCGTCAATGACGAGCATGCGCTGATCGTCGAGGCCATCGCCGCCGGCGACCCGGCCGCGGCCCGTGCTGCCGCGGCGCAGCATATGCGCAATGCGCTGCAGCGCATCCAGCAGGCCGACCCGGCCTTCTGGCAGCAGGACGGCGGCCGCCTGGCCCGGCCCCTGGTAGCGCCGCAGCCCAAGTGAAGACCTGACCCCGACCCCGCGCGGCACGCATCCGCGCAACATGGGGTTTGCGCTTGCCTGAAAAATTTATATGATGACCATATAAATAACCCGGCGTGCCGACCTTCAAGCGCCCGCGCCGCCGCCCAACCGGAGACCTTTCCGATGTCCAGACCCGTCCTGCCGGGCCCCCGGCCAGCTCGCCCGACGCCCGTCGTCCACGGCGTCTACGGCTTCCTCCCGAGCTGGCGGCGGCGCGCGGCCTGACGCCGCACTCGCCGGCCGATTTGAATCCCCCGAAGCAAAGGACCTCCAGATGAGCAACACCATCTCCCGCCCTGTCGGCGTGATCGGCCTGGGCGCGATGGGCGCGGGCATTGCCAAGACCCTGCGCGACCGCGGTTTCGCGGTCCATGTCTGCGATGTGCGGCCCGGCGTGGCCGAGGCCTTCGCGGCCGAGGGCGGCACGGCCCACGCATCGCCCGCCGCGCTGGCCGCGGCCAGCGAGGTCGTGGTCTCGGTGGTGGTGAACGCGGCGCAGACCGAGGCGGTGCTGTTCGGGGACGATGGCAAGGGCGGCGCGGCCGCGGCGATGCGCCCGGGCAGCACCTTCGTGATGTGCTCCACCGTGGACCCGAACTGGTCGGTAGCGCTGGAGGGGCGGCTCCATGCGCTGGGCCTCCACTACATCGACGCGCCGATCTCCGGCGGCGCCGCCAAGGCGGCTTCCGGCCAGATGACGATGATGACTTCGGCCAGGCCTGCGGCCTATGCCGCGGCCGATGCGGTGCTGGAGGCGATGGCCGGCAAGGTCTACCGCCTGGGCGATGCGGCCGGTGCCGGCAGCAAGGTCAAGATCATCAACCAGCTGCTGGCCGGCGTGCATATCGCGGTGGCCGCCGAGGCCATGGCCCTGGGCCTGCGCGAGGGCGTGGACGCCGCCGCGCTGTACGAGGTGATCACGCACAGCGCCGGCAACAGCTGGATGTTCGAGAACCGCATGGCCCATGTGATCGCGGGCGACTACGCGCCGCTGTCGGCGGTGGACATCTTCGTCAAGGACCTGGGGCTGGTGCTGGACACCGCGCGCGCCAGCAAGTTCCCGCTGCCGCTGGCCGCCACCGCGCACCAGATGTTCATGCAGGCCTCGACCGCCGGCTTCGCCAGGGAGGACGACAGCGCGGTGATCAAGATCTTCCCGGGCATCAAGCTGCCCGTCAGCAAGAAGGCCTGAACATGAGCGTCAACAAGATCCTGCTGGGCTGCATCGCCGACGACTTCACCGGCGCCACCGATCTGGCCAACAACCTGGTGCGTGCCGGCATGCGCGTGGTGCAGACCATCGGCGTGCCCGATGTGCCGCTGGACGCCGAGGCCGACGCGGTGGTGGTGGCGCTGAAGTCGCGCACCATCCCGGCGGAGCAGGCCGTCGCGCAGTCGCTGGCCGCGCTGCGCTGGCTGCAGCAGCAGGGCGCACGGCAGATCTACTTCAAGTACTGCTCCACCTTCGACAGCACGCCGGCCGGCAATATCGGCCCGGTGACCGAGGCGCTGATGGACGCGCTGGGCAGCGATTTCACGATCGCCACGCCGGCCTTCCCGGACAACCAGCGCACCGTGTTCAAGGGCTATCTGTTTGTCGGCGACGTGCCGCTCAACGAGAGCGGCATGCAGAACCATCCGCTGACGCCGATGACCGATGCCAACCTGGTGCGCGTGTTGCAGGCGCAGACGAAGCGGCGCATCGGGCTGATCGACCATGCGGTGGTGGCCGCCGGCGCCGACGCGGTGCGCGCGCGCATCGCCGCGCTGCGCGCCGAGGGCGTGGGCATCGCCGTCGTCGACGCGCTGTCCAATGCCGACCTGCTGCGCATGGGCCCGGCCTTCCGGGAGCTGCCGCTGCTGACCGCGGGTTCCGGCGTGGCCATCGCGCTGCCGGCCAACTTCGGCCTCGCGCCCAACTCCCGGGCGGCCGGGCTGCCGGCGGCGCGGGGGCGGCAGGCCATCGTCTCCGGCAGCTGCTCGGTGGCAACCAACCAGCAGGTGGCGAACTTCATCGCCGCCGGCGGCGCCGCGCTGGCGCTGGATCCGCTGCGTTTCGTGACCGGTGCGGCCGGCGCCGACCTGGCGGCCGAGGCCCTGGCCTGGGCCGACGGGCAGCCGGCCACGGGGCCGCTGCTGGTCTATTCCACCGCCGAACCCGCGGCCGTCAAGGCCATCCAGGGGCGGCTGGGCGTCGAGCAGGCCGGCACGCTGGTCGAGCAGACCCTCGCGGCCATTGCGCGCGGCCTGGTGCGGCGCGGCGTGCGCCAGCTGGTGGTGGCCGGTGGCGAGACCTCGGGGGCCGTGGTGCAGGCGCTGGACATCGCGCAGCTGCGCATCGGCGCCCAGATCGACCCCGGCGTGCCCTGGTGCTACGCGGCCTCCGACGGCGCGCCCGAGGGCCTGCACCTCACGCTGAAATCGGGCAATTTCGGCACGGCCGATTTCTTCACCAAGGCCTTTGCACAATTGCAGGCATGAGCAATACCTTCCTGGACGAGGACCTGGCCCGTGCGGAGATCTGCCGCGTCGGCCGTTCGCTGTTTGAGCGCGGCTATGTGCATGCCACGGCCGGAAATATCAGCGTGCGCCTGGCCGACGGCGGCTTCCTGATCACGCCCACCGATGCCTGCCTGGGCACGCTGGCGCCCGCGCGCCTGGCGCGCCTGGACGCCGAGGGCCGGCAGCTCGGCGGCGACCGCGCCAGCAAGACCATCGTGCTGCACCGGCGCATTTATGCGGCCAGCGAACACACGGCCGCGCCGGCACGCTGCGTGATCCATACGCACAGCACCCATCTGGTGGCCTGCTCGCTGCAGGCCGATCCGGCCGCGGCCGAGCTGCTGCCGCCGCTCACGCCCTATTTCGTGATGAAGGTGGGGCATGTGCCGCATATCGCCTACCACCGCCCCGGCGCGCCCGAGGCGGCCGAGGCCGTGGCGCAGGCCATTGCTTGCCATGCCGCCGCCGGCACGCCGATTCGCGCCGTGATGCTGGCGCGGCTCGGCCCCAATGTCTGGCACGACAGCCCGGCCGCCGCGATGGCCGTGCTGGAGGAGCTGGAGGAAACCGCGCGGCTCTGGATGCTGTGCGCCCCCAAGCCGGCCCCGCTGAGCGAGGCGCAGATCGCCGAGCTGCGCCATTGCTTCGGCGCGTCCTGGTAAACCGAGAGAGAGCCGAGAGAGAGCACCACGCCCATGCCCCGTTTCGCCGCCAACCTGTCCATGCTCTACAACGACCTGGACTTTCTCGACCGCTTTGATGCCGCCGCGCGCGACGGCTTCCGGGCGGTGGAGTTCCTGTTCCCCTATGCCTACGAGCCCGGGCTGCTGGCCGCGCGCCTGCGGGCCAACGGCCTGCAGCAGGTGCTGTTCAATGCGCCTCCCGGCGACTGGGAGGCGGGCGAGCGCGGCCTGGCCAGCCTGCCCGGCCGCGAGGCCGAGTTCCGCGCGGGCATTGCCAAGGCCCTGGTCTACGCGCGGGCGCTGGACTGCCCGCGCATCCATGTGATGGCAGGCCTGCTGCCGGCCGGCGCCACGCGCGAGGCGCGAGGCGCGACCTATGTGGCCAATCTGCGCTTCGCCGCCGCCGAGGCCGCGCAGCAGGGCGTGAACATCCTGCTGGAGCCGATCAACGAGCGCGACATGCCCGGCTTCTTCCTGAACCGGCAGGATCAGGCGCATGCCCTGGTGGCCGAGATCGGCGCCCCCAATGTGCAGGTGCAGATGGACCTCTATCACGCGCAGATCGTCGAGGGCGACCTGGCGATGAAGATCCGCCGCTACCTGCCCACCGGCGCGGTGGGCCATGTGCAGATCGCCGGCGTGCCCGAGCGCCACGAGCCCGACATCGGCGAGCTGAGCTACCCCTATCTGTTCCGGCTGCTCGACGAGCTCGGCTACACCGGCTTCATCGGCTGCGAGTACCGCCCCAGCCGCGGCGTGAACACGCCGCACGCCACCTCGGACGGCCTGGGCTGGCTCAAGCCCTGGCTGTGAGCCCGGATGTAACAGGGCTTCAGTCGCGCCGGCGGCGGCCGAGAACCCCGGTATGAATGCCATCACCTCCATGCCGTCTTCCGTCGTCGCCAACGCCTCCGCCGCACAGCCGGGCACGGTGCAGGGCGCGGCGGCGGTCTCGGTGCTGCGCAAGTCGATGGACCTGCAGGCCTCCGCGGCCGCCCAGTTGCTGGCGGCCTTGCCGCAGCAGCCGGCGCTGGCCACCTCGGGCCCTCTGGGCACGCGGCTGAACGCCTACGCCTGAGCCGCTCACCGGCGCGGCCGGGTTCAGCCCGAGGGGGCGTCGCCGCCACGGCGGCGCAGATAGATCCATTCGCAGCAGTCCTCGCCCTTGAAGATGAGCCGCTGCTCATCGACCTTGCGAAAGCCCGCGCGCTCGAGCACGCGGATCGAGGCGTGATTGCGCGCGTCCGTCACCGCCCGCACCTGGGTCAGCCGCGGGCTGCAGGCGAACAGCAGATCGGCGGCGGCCAGGGCCGTGCGCGTGGCGTGACCCTGGCCCTGGGCCCGGCGGCACAGCGTGAAGCCCAGCTCGGCCTCGCGCAGGTCCTCGGCCAGAAACAGGCCGAGGTCGCCGATCAGCGCATCGCCCGGATGCTCGGCGATGCCCAGCTGGATCCAGTGGCCGGGACGCAGCGATTCGGTGTGGCTCATCGCGGTCAGGAACAGCCTGGCCGCGTCGCGGCTCATCGCCGACCAGCCCTGGAAACGGGCCAGCTCCTCGTCCGAGCGGTAGGCGTGGAAGAGGTCCAGATCCGCCACGCGCAGGCGGCGGATCGTGGTGGACCGCCGGTGGATCGGGAGCAGGGGGACCAGAGTCTGCACGGCTGTGATGGGGCTCGACCCTAGAGGCGCTGCCGCGAGCTTGCCCGCCGCTCAAACCGCTCGAGGTCCGGGCCCTTGAGCAGCAGCCACAGGCCGAATGCCAGCTCGCCGATGAAGGCCGGCGCCAGGATCGCGGGAAAGAGCAGCGCCGCCCATGAGGGCGCGGCCAGCAGCGCAAGGCTGTTGATCAGGTAGCCGAGCCCAGCCGCCCACAGCAGCAGCCCCAGCGCCTTCGGAAAGTAGCCGGACCGGTAGAGCAGGTGGGCGCGTGCCAGGCAGGCGAAACCGAAGAACACCAGCCCGATGCCGAAGCCGAAGCCATGCGCCTTGATCGCCAGATAGGACAGGGTCTGCAGCTGTTCGGGCGAGAAGGCCTTTGCCAGATGGCCGGCGCCGTCCGGCAGCAGGAACAGCGGCACGAGCAGGTTGAGCTTGTTGGCGGCCAGCACGGCGGTCTGCACCAGGTTCAGCAAGCTCGCCAGCAGGGCGAGGCGCTTGTTCACGGGCTTGAGCAGCAGGTAGAGGATCAGGATCAGCGGGACGTCGAGCACCTGCATCAGCAGGTCGCCGACGATGCCGGCGCGCCAAAGCCCCGGCGAGGCCGCGATGTTGGCCGCCGTGGCCGCCGGGTCACCGGAGACGAGCAGCGTGCCTCTGACGCCGGTCTCGCCGAAGAGGCCGAGCAGGATGATGGCCAGATACAGCAGGCCGCCGAGGCGGGCCAGGCGCAGGGGAGCACGATCGAGGGTGGCGGCGGATAGGGTCATGGCTTGCGGGTGGCGGGGCGCGGTACGGGTGCGGGGCTGTTGACGGGGCCGTGGCGGGGGCCGTGGCGAAGGGGGCAGGATCGGGCAGGGCGGCGCTGCAGGCGCCGGCCTTGTTCGCCCCATCTTGCCGAAGCATTGATTGACCCTGGGCTCAGCGCGAGCGGGGTGCGTCGAGTCTGGCGCCGCAAAGCGGTTCACGTCCACCCGCGGCCTTCGGCAAGCCACAAGGCATCCGCGCTCACTTGCTCAGCATCCAGGCGCTTGCCTGTGAGACGACCTCGTTTTCCAGGCCGTTGAAGCCATGGTAAGCCATGGCTTCGCAAGGATCGCCCTTGTTGGCGCCACCCTTGAACGCAAGCAGTTGGGCTCTTGGTGCGTTCGCAAGCTTGCCCATCAATTCCGGCGCAAGCGCGAATGGGCAATGCTCGCATCCATCTTGTTCGTGGTGCACGAGCAAGACCGGAACCCTGATCTTGCCCAAGGGCATGGCCGGGACCGGACGGCCCTTGTCGTCCTTGAGAATCGTTGCGGTGAGCACGATCCCGTCCGGCCCGCCACCGCCGGCAAGTTCGGTGGCCAGGTAGGCCACGGATTGCGTTCCTCGACTGGTGCCGACCAGCCAGACGGGGAGCTTGGCTTCGTCTCTCAGCCAGCCGATGACCGCCTTGATGTCCGCGGCATGCTCCGGCCTCTGGCGAAAGCCATGCAGGAATGGAGGGGATTGACGATCGGACGGTGCGTCCACGACGGCGACCACAAACCCTGCGTCGGCAAATAACCGGCGGGTTCGAACCAGGAAGTTTCCCTCGCCCCATTTCATTGAACCGTTCGCGAAGAGCTGCAGGCCCCCATGCCCGCCGGGAAAAAGGATGGCCGTGGCTTTCGGCTCGGGCGGCGTGAGCAGCAGGATCCGCTGCGTCACTCCGGCGCGGGTCGGGATGTCCACCACCTTCTGGCTTGCCTGGCCATTCGCGCTGGAGAGGCAGGAGAACAGCATGGTGACAAAAAGGAGCTTGAGCATGCGCATAAGCATTCTCCAGGTATCTGGCGACCAAGCGGGACTCCCCTGGCCCAAGCCGGCCGGGGCGCGGCGAACGACGACAAGGTGCCGCGATCGGAAATGACTCTCGGCAGTTCGCCCGGATGCGGATGGCCATTCTGTACGTGGGGGCCGATCTCGCCAAGAACTTGTTCGCACTGCATGGCGTGGATGGCCGGGCATTCACGGGGGCGCTCATCCCGCAGGCGCGGCATCCTGGACACCTGCCGGGCCGCGATACAGGGCTGGCTACGGGGCTTGCCGACAGGGGCGGCAGGCTAGGGCGCTGTTTGCTGCAGGGTTCGCTCATAGACCTGCAGATCTCCCTGCGAGAAACAACAGAAGATCAGCTCGCGGATCGTCGCCAGTTCGGCAAGCGAGGTCAGGACGGTTGATACCGCCAGCGCGGCTGCGATTTCCACAGGGTAGCCATAGATGCCCGTGCTGATGCTCGGGAACGCGACGGAGCGAATATGGTTCGCGGCAGCGACCTCAAGCGATCGCCGGTAGCACGAGGCCAGCAATTCGGGCTCGCCCGAGGTGCCGCCGCGCCAGACCGGGCCGACCGTGTGGATGATGTGCTTGGCTTGGAGCCGATAGCCCTTCGTGATCTTCGCCTGTCCGGTCTTGCAGCCACCCAAGAGGCGGCACTCCTGCACAAGCTCCGGCCCTGCCGCGCGATGAATGGCGCCATCCACGCCGCCGCCGCCCAGCAGCGACGAGTTGGCCGCATTCACGATGGCGTCAACGGCCAGCGTCGTGATATCGGCTCTGAGGGCATGGATGCGGGTCTGCATGGCGGCGTCCACGTGGCGCCCGAATGAAGCCGCGCCGCGCAGCGGGTTCGGCCTGGACGCATGGTTCGAGATATTCGAGTGTATGCAAGGAAGCGAGGATGGGTTTTCCATGTGACCCATCCAGAGGGCGGGCGGCGCCTCCGGTTGATCTTGAGGGCCGGCTCTGCGCCCCGCCTGCCAGACGAACGAGGGGCCTTGAATTCGACGGCGCCGGAGGCTGACAGGCCCGGCGTGGGGGCGGAGCCGGGGGGCGCTCGGCCGCTATGGCACACTCCCGCGCTTGTGCGTTCTCTAGCCTTTGCTGTCGCTGTTTTGGACAAGATCCTGCTTCAAATCGCCGCCGAACTGAAGGTTCGCCCGGCCCAGGTCAATGCAGCCGTGGAGCTGCTCGATGGCGGCGCCACCGTGCCCTTCATCGCCCGCTACCGCAAGGAGGCCACCGATGGCCTGGACGACATCCAGCTGCGCGAGCTGGAGTCGCGTCTGGGCTATCTGCGCGAGCTGGAGGAGCGCCGCGCCGCGGTGCTGAAGAGCATCGAGGAGCAGGGCAAGCTGACACAAGAGCTGCAGGCCGCGATCCTGGCCGTGCCGACCAAGCAGGAGCTGGAAGACCTCTACCTGCCCTACAAGCCCAGGCGCCGCACCAAGGGCATGATTGCCCGCGAGGCCGGGCTGGAGCCGCTGGCGGACCGGCTGTTTGCCGATCCGGGCCTGGACCCGCAGGCCGAGGCGGCCGCCTTCGTCAATGCCGAGCTGGGCTTTGCCGACGCCTTCGCGGTGCTCGACGGCGTGCGCGACCTGCTCAGCGAGCGCTGGGCCGAGGACGCGCTGCTGATCGGCAAGCTGCGCGAATGGCTGTGGGCCGAGGGCCTGTTCAAGTCCAGGCTGATGGAGGGCAAGGACGAGAACAACCCGGACATCTCGAAGTTCCGCGACTATTTCGACTACGCCGAGCCGATCCGCACCGTGCCCTCGCATCGCGCGCTGGCGGTGTTCCGCGGCCGCACGCAGGAGTTCCTCGACGCCAAGCTGGTGCTGGACGAGGAGATCGTCGCCGGCCAGCCCTCGCTGGCCGAGGGCCGCATCGCCCGCCATCTGGGCTGGAGCCCCGCCAACCGGGCCGGCGACACGCTGATCCGCAAGACCGTGGCCTGGACCTGGAAGGTCAAGCTCTCGATGAGCCTGGAGCGCGACCTGTTCTCGCGCCTGCGTGACGAGGCCGAGAAGGTGGCGATCAAGGTGTTCGCCGAGAACCTGCGCGACCTGCTGCTGGCCGCACCGGCGGGCAAGCGGGTGGTGATGGGCCTGGACCCGGGCATCCGCACCGGCGTCAAGGTGGCCGTGGTCAGCGACACCGGCCGGGTGCTGGACACGCACACCGTCTATCCGCACGAGCCGCGCAAGGACTGGGAGGGTTCGCTGCATACGCTGGGCCGCCTGGTGGTCACGCATGGCGTGAACCTGATCGCGATCGGCAACGGCACCGCCAGCCGCGAGACCGACAAGCTGGCGGCCGACCTGATCAAGCGCATCCAGCAGCTCGCGCCCGGCACGCAGATCGAGAAGGTGGTGGTCAGCGAGGCCGGCGCCTCGGTCTATTCGGCCTCGGAGTTCGCGTCCAAGGAACTGCCCGATCTGGACGTGTCGCTGCGCGGTGCGGTCTCGATCGCGCGGCGCCTGCAGGACCCGCTGGCCGAGCTGGTGAAGATCGACCCGAAGAGCATCGGCGTCGGCCAGTACCAGCATGACGTCAACCAGAGCGAGCTGGCCAAGACCCTCGACGCGGTGGTCGAGGACTGCGTGAACTCGGTGGGCGTGGACCTGAACACGGCCTCGGCGCCGCTGCTGGCGCGGGTCTCGGGCCTGTCGGGCACGGTGGCCGCATCGATCGTGCGCTGGCGCGATGCCAACGGCGCCTTCAAGGACCGCCAGCAGCTGCTGGCGGTCACGGGCCTGGGCCCGAAGACCTTCGAGCAGTCGGCCGGTTTCTTGCGCATCCGCGACGGCGGAAACCCGCTGGACCTGACCGGCGTCCACCCCGAAACCTATCCGGTGGTGCAGAAGATCATGGCCGCGGTGCAGCGGCCGGTGGCCGACATCATGGGCAAGAGCGATGTGATCCGTACGCTGAAGCCGGAGGCCTTCGCCGACGACAGGTTCGGCGCGATCACGGTCAAGGACATCCTGGCCGAGCTGGAGAAACCCGGCCGCGACCCGCGCCCGGACTTCAAGGTGGCGCGCTTCAACGAGGGCGTCGAGGACATCAAGGACCTGACCGAGGGCATGGTGCTGGAAGGCACGGTGTCCAACGTCGCGCAGTTCGGCGCCTTCGTCGACCTGGGCGTGCACCAGGACGGGCTGGTCCATGTGAGCCAGCTCTCCAACAAGTTCGTCACCGACGCGCGCGAGGTGGTGAAGACCGGCGACATCGTCAAGGTCAGGGTGCTGGAGGTGGACCTGGCGCGCAAGCGCATCTCGCTGACGATGAAGCTGATGGATGCCACGCCGGCGCCGCGCGGCGCGGGTCGGGCGGCCGACAACAGCTTCCGCCCGGCCGCCCGCCATGAACGCCAGGGCGGGCAGGGCGCCCGCGCGCCGGCCGCGGCCCCTGCGGGCAATGCGATGGCGGCGGCCTTTGCCAAGCTGCAAAAGCGGTAATCGGTCGGCTTCGAGGGGAGGCTCCGGGCGCTGATCGCCCTTGTGGGTGGGGCGGACGGCTACAGTGCCGCTGCCGCGCGGGGCGCCGGCCTTTGTGCCTTGCTTCTCGCACTTGATCGCATCGGCTGCGACAAGTGCCGGGGGCGCCGCTATCGTGCCGCCCCGACGCCGATACTTTGGAGCCCCTCTTGTTGAACCGACATCCCGTAGCCGCCGCTTGCGCCTTTTTGTGCGCCGCGCTGTCGGGCGGCCTGCTGCTGACCGCAAGCACCGCCGTTTTCGCCCAGGACATGCCCGGCGGCATGGAGGATCAGCCGCGTGCGCCCGCGGGCAACCGCCTGGAGCGGGTGGAGATCCAGTCGCGCCAGCAGAGCGATACCGAGCTGCGCCGTCGCGCCCCGGTGGCCAAGCAGATCTATGGCCGCGAGGAGCTGGACAAGTACGGCGACACCCAGCTCAGCGATGTGCTGAAGCGCCTGCCCGGCGTCAATGTGCAGGGCGGGGCGCCGCGCATGCGCGGCCTGGGGGCGGGCTACACGCAGATCCTGATCAACGGCGAGCCCGCGCCCCCCGGTTTCTCGATGGACAACCTGAACCCGGCCCAGGTGGAGCGCGTCGAGGTCAGCAAGGGCCCGACGGCCGACCAGAGCGCCCAGGCCATCGCCGGCACGATCAACATCATCCTGAAGGACGCGCCGCGCCAGACCCAGCGCGACCTGCGCATCGGCATGGGCTACAACTATGACGAGCCCCGGCCTTCCTTCACCGCCACCTATGGCGAGCGCTTCGGCAATCTGTCGGTGGTGCTGCCGGTGTCGGGCTTCCAGTGGCGCGTCCGCAATGCCAGCGAGGGCGAGCGCGACACGCTGGACGAGAACCGCGAGCGTCTGCACGTCACCTCGCGCAGCGCCGAGACCGGCTGGGGCGGCGGCGTCAATTTCGGCCCGCGCCTGAACTGGAAGCTGGGCGAGGACGAGACGCTGGCCTGGCAGAGCTTCATGCAGCGCAACGAGTGGAACAACCAGGGCCGCACGGTCACCGACGTGCTGACCGGCGCGCCGCCGCCCAGCGTGGACGACAGCTACCTGAACACCGGCTCCTGGCAGATGCTGCGCAGCAATCTGCAATGGGTGAAGCGCTTCGAGGACGGCCAGCGCCTGGAGCTGAAGGCCGGCGGCCAGGCCTCGCGGGCGCGCTACACCACCGATGTAGACGGGCTCGACAAGGACGATGTGCAGACCATCTGGCGCCACACCGATGGCGACACCAAGGACCGCGGCCTGACCCAGAGCGGCAAGTATTCGCACAGCCTGGGCGAAGCGCATGGCCTGACCCTGGGCTGGGACCTGGAGCAGCGCCGCCGCACCGAGGTGCGCAGCGTCACGCAGAACGGCTTCGACCTGCTGCCCGGCTTCGAGGGCCTGCCCTTCGAGGCCGAGGTCAAGCGCCAGGCCTTCTTCGTGCAGGACGAGTGGGAGATCGGCCCGCAGTGGTCCACCTACTTCGGCCTGCGCAGCGAGCGCATCACCACCACCAGCAAGCTCAGCACCGACGGCGTGAGCAGCGACCTGCGCAACGCCAGCAATGTGCTGACGCCGCTGTGGCACCTGAACTACAAGATCGACCCCAAGGGCCGCGACCTGATCCGCGCCAGCCTGACGCGCAGCTACAAGGCCCCCGAGCTGCAGGCCCTGATGGCGCGGCCCAGCATCAACACCAGCTACCCGTTGGACAAGCCCAACCCGGAAGCGGCGCCCGACCGCATCGGCAACCCGGACCTGCGCCCCGAGCTGGCCACCGGTCTGGACATCGCCTACGAAAAGTACTTCACCGGCGGCGGGCTGTTCAGCGTCAGCCTGTTCCACCGCCGCATCAAGGACCTGATCCGCAACACGGTGACCCTGGAAGACGTGTCCTGGGCCGGCGCGCCGCGCTATGTCTCGCGTCCGATCAACCTGAGCCGCGCCCAGACCAGCGGCATCGAGCTGGAGCTGAAGGGCCGGGCCGGCGAGCTGCTGCCGGCGCTGTTCGATCCGACGACCCATCTGAATCTGCGCGGCTCGCTGAGCTTCTACCGCTCCAGGGTGGATGGCCTGCCGGGGCCCGACAACCGCCTCGACTCGCAGCACCCCTACGCGGTGAACCTGGGCTTCGACTACCGCATGAAGTCCTTGCCGCTGACCTTGGGCGCCGGCCTGGTCTATATGCCGGGCTATGGCACGCAGCAGACCGCCACGCAGCTGCAGCAGGTGTCGCGCTCGCGTTCGCTGGATGTGTTCGCGCAATACATGTTCAGCCGCCAGTACTCGCTGCGCCTGTCGGCCAATAATGTCTCGCCGCTGGACCCGGCGACCGATGTCTACTTCGAGAACGGTCAGCAGACCCACAACCGGCGTTTCGGCCGCACCTTCTTCGCCGCGAACCTGGAAATGAAATTCTGACGAGATGAAGCTCCAAGCCCTGCAGATCCATGCCGGACCGCGCGCCCGGGCCCGCTTGCGCGAGCGCGGCCTGCGGCCCGAGGATGTGCGCGTGGTGCCGGCCGCGGCCGGTGGCCCCAAGGGCCTGATCCTGAACGCGCTGGACCAGTACCTGTTCGGGCCCTGGCTGGGCCGCAGCGGGCAGGAGGTGCATCTGCTGGGGGCGTCGATCGGCGCTTGGCGCATGGCCACCGCCTGCCTGGCGCGCGGCGACGCGGACATGGCCCAGGCCTTCGCCCGCATGGCCGAGGACTATGTGCACCAGCGCTACGACAGCCTGCCCGGCAAGCGGCCCACGGCCGCCAGCGTGAGCCGCGGCTTCGGTGCCAAGCTGAGCGAGTGCTTCGGCGGTCGCGAGGGCCAGGTCCTGAGCCACCCGCGCTACCGCCTGCATGTGTTCACCTCGCGCGGCCGCCATATCCTCGGGCGGGAAGGGCGGCTGCGCACGCCGCTGGGCTATACCGGCGCCTTCGCGGCCAATCTGCTGGGGCGCCGCGCGATGGGCGCCTGGCTGGAGCGGGTGGTGTTCTCCGATCCGCGCGCGCCGCTGCCGATGCCGCTGGTGGACTATCGCAGCCATCAGGCGGCGCTGACCGAGAAGAATCTGCAGCCGGCGGTGCTGGCCAGCTGCTCGATTCCCTTCTGGCTGCAGGCGGTGCAGGATGTCCCCGGCGGACCCGCCGGCGCCTACTGGGACGGCGGCATCACCGACTACCACCTGCACCTGGACTACGCGGCGATGGCCGGCGAGGGGCTGGTGCTGTATCCGCATTTCCAGCGCCAGGTGATTCCCGGCTGGCTGGACAAGAGCCTGAAGGGCCGGCACCGCGCCACCGCCTTCCTGGACAATGTGGTGCTGCTGTCGCCGAATCCGGCCTGGGTGGCGAGCTTGCCGCGCGCCAAGCTGCCGGACCGCGATGATTTCCGGCACTATGGCGACGATGTGCAGGCGCGCGCTGCCGCCTGGCTGCGCGCGATCGCCGAAAGCGAACGCCTGCGCGACGAGTTCGCGGCCGCCACGGAAACATCGAGCCTGGACGCGCAAACGCTGTAATCAAAGGTAAGCCGGTTCAACGTCGCAGCCCGGCGTGGCGTTCAATGGGTACTGTCTTTGCAAGGAGAACAGCCATGAACAACGAGACAAGAGCGCGCAGCCTCCAACCCCTGCTGCTCGCGGCCTGCCTGGCGCTGACGGCCTGCGCCCATCAGCAGCGGCCGCCCGCGCGCGAACCGGTCTACTACCCGGGCAGCGGCTCTTCCTCCTCTTCCTATCCGCAGGCGCCCAGCGCCGCCGGCGTCCAGTACGGCCATGTGCGCAGCATCGAGCAGATCGAGGGTGGCGGCAGCAGCAGCGGCGGTGGCGCGCTGATCGGCGGCGTCATCGGCGGCGTTCTGGGCAACCAGGTGGGCAAGGGCAGCGGCCGCACGGCGGCCACGGTGGCCGGTGCGGTGGGGGGCGCCGTCGTGGGCAACGAGGTCGAGCGCCAGCGCAGCGGACGCTACCGCTACGAGGTGCTGGTGCAGATGGAGCGGCGCGGCGGCGGCGGCGAGCAATGGTTCGAGCTGGGTCAGCTCGACGGGCTCAAGGTGGGCGACCGCGTGCGCATTGAAAACGGGCGTTTGCAGCGCTGGTAGGCCTGTGGCTTACAATTGACCGATCTGTGACGGACAAGGACCGAGAAAGGCGACCCGGTTATGACACCGCGAACTACGACCACCATTACCTCTGAGGTTTAGTCGGCCGCGGCTCGTCACGTCTTATCAATATCCTTATCTCCAAAGCGCGGCTCCCGGCCGCGCTTTTTGTTTTCTGACGGAAACCAAGATTTTCTGGAGTTCCCCCACCATGATCTCGATTCAACTGCCCGACGGTTCCAAGCGCGAATTCGACGGCCCCGTCACGGTGGCTCAGGTGGCCGCCTCCATCGGCACCGGTCTGGCCAAGGCTGCGCTGGCCGGCCGCGTCAACTATGGCGATGGCGGCAAGCTGGTCGACACCAGCTATGCGATCGAGGCCGATGCCAAGCTGGCCATCGTCACCGACAAGGACGAGGACGGTCTGGAGGTGATCCGCCATTCGACGGCCCACCTGTTGGCCTATGCGGTCAAGGAGCTGTTTCCGGATGCCCAGGTCACGATCGGCCCGGTGATCGAGCATGGCTTCTACTACGATTTCTCCTACAAGCGCCCGTTCACGCCCGAGGATCTGGCCGCCATCGAAGCCAAGATGACGGAGCTGGCCAAGAAGGACGAGAAGGTCGAGCGCTCGGTGCTGCCGCGCGACGCGGCCGTGGCCTACTTCAAGAGCATCGGCGAGGCCTACAAGGCCGAGATCATCGCCAGCATTCCGGCCGACCAGGAGGTCTCGCTCTATGCCGAGGGCAAGTTCACCGACCTGTGCCGCGGCCCGCATGTGCCCAGCACGGGCAAGCTCAAGCATTTCAAACTGATGAAGGTGGCCGGCGCCTACTGGCGCGGCGACCACCGCAACGAGCAACTGCAGCGCATCTACGGCACGGCCTGGGCCAGCAAGGATGACCTGCAGAAGTACCTGACGATGCTCGAAGAAGCCGAGAAGCGCGACCACCGCAAGCTCGGCAAGGAACTCGACCTGTTCCACATCGACGAGCATGCCCCCGGCGTGGTGTTCTGGCATCCCAAGGGCTGGACGGTCTGGCAGGAGGTAGAGCAGTACATGCGCCGCGTCTACCGCGACAACGGCTACCAGGAGGTCAAGGGCCCGCAGCTGCTGGACAAGACGCTGTGGGAGGCCACCGGCCACTGGGACAAGTACCGCGACAATATGTTCACGACGGAATCGGAGAAGCGCGACTACGCGCTCAAGCCGATGAACTGCCCCGGCCATATCCTGATCTTCAAGCATGGCATCAAGAGCTACCGCGACCTGCCACTGCGCTTCGGCGAGTTCGGCCAATGCCACCGCAACGAGCCCACCGGCGGCCTGCACGGCATCATGCGCGTGCGCGGCTTCACGCAGGACGACGGCCACATCTTCTGCACCGAAGACCAGATCCTGCAGGAATGCGTCGACTACACGGCGCTGCTGCAGAAGGTCTACAAGGACTTCGGCTTCACCGAGATCATCTACAAGGTGGCGACGCGCCCGGATGCGCGCATCGGCTCCGACGAGGTCTGGGACAAGGCCGAGTTCGCGCTGATGGAGTCGCTGCGCGCCTCGGGCGTGGATTTCATCATCGCCCCGGGCGACGGCGCCTTCTACGGCCCCAAGATCGAATACACGCTGAAGGACGCTTTGGGCCGCCAGTGGCAATGCGGCACGATGCAGGTGGACTTCTCGATGCCCGCCCGCCTGGGCGCGGAGTATGTGAACGAAGCGGGCGAGCGCCAGACGCCGGTGATGCTGCACCGGGCCATCGTCGGCAGCCTGGAGCGCTTCATCGGCATCCTGATCGAGCAGCATGCCGGCGCGCTGCCGCTCTGGCTGGCGCCGACCCAGGTGGTGGTGGCCAATATCACCGACGCCCAGGCGGATTACGTCGCCGAGATCGTGAAATCGCTGCAAAAACAAGGGCTTAGGGTGGTGGCCGATTTGCGGAACGAGAAAATTACGTATAAAATCCGCGAGCATTCTTTGCAAAAGGTTCCGTTCATCCTGGTCGTAGGCGACAAGGAGAAGGCAAACGGGGCCGTTGCGGTGCGCGCCCGTGGCAACCAAGACCTCGGTGTGATGTCCCTGGACAGCTTCATTGGCAAGCTCTCTGGCGATGTCGCCGCCAAGGTCTGAAAAAGGTTCGATCTAGGGCGCGCTTTTGTTTCTGTTGGGCTCCCTGCCTTGGGCTCGTTGAAAGGTATGCACCATCGCTACTTTTGCTGACCGTCGTGCGATTCCCGAGCGCAAGCATCGGCTGAACCGTGAAATCACTGCTCCCGAAGTGCGCCTGAACGGGCCGGAGAACGAGCCTATCGGCGTCGTGAGCATCCAGGAAGCCCTGCGCATGGCGGGCGACATGGATGTCGATCTGGTCGAGATTTCCGCAACCGCCAACCCGCCCGTGTGCCGGTTGATGGATTACGGCAAGTTCAAGTACATCGAGCAGAAGCGCGCAGCCGAGGCGAAAGCCAAGCAGAAGGTCATCGAGATCAAGGAAGTGAAGTTCCGCCCCGGCACCGACGAGGGCGACTACCAGATCAAGATGCGCAATCTGCGCCGCTTCATCGCCGAGGACGGCGACAAGGGCAAGGTCACCTTGCGCTACCGCGGCCGCGAGATCACGCACCAGGACATCGGCATGCGCCTGCTGGAGCGGATTCGCGACGAGCTGGCCGATGTGGCGGTGGTCGAGAACATGCCCAAGCTGGAAGGCCGGCAGATGATCATGGTGCTGGCGCCGAAGAAGCGTTGACGCCATGAAGCCCCCGGCCCGCGGAATACGCGGGCCCGCCCCCGAGGGGGCGCAATCGAAAGCGGGCCTTGGCCCGTTTCCGATTGCAGAGGGGCCGTCCTTGGGGCGGCCCGGCGGACGGCCCAAATTGGGAGCGTTCGTGAAAGTTCAGGCCCGTCGATCTGGTCGTCGGCGGGTTTATTAGTCTCCTGAGGCCAAGCAAGCGCGGTGAGGAATCAACGCCGCCCCAGGGACGCATTTAGAAGGAGCATCACATGCCCAAAATGAAGACCAAGAGCAGCGCGAAGAAGCGTTTTCGCGTTCGTCCGGGTGGTACCGTCAAGCGCGGTCAGGCGTTCAAGCGCCACATCCTGACCAAGAAGACCACGAAGAACAAGCGCCAGCTGCGCGGCGCCACGAACGTGCATGAAACCAACATGGGTCACATCGCTGCGATGCTGCCCTTTGCTGGTCTGTAATCCGCGAACTGAAGGAGATACAACATGCCTCGCGTCAAACGTGGTGTAACCGCACGTGCTCGTCACAAGAAGGTCCTGGCTCTGGCCAAGGGCTTCCGTGGTCGTCGTAAGAACGTCTTCCGCATCGCCAAGCAGGCGGTGATGAAGGCGGGCCAGTACGCCTACCGTGACCGCCGTGCCAAGAAGCGCGTGTTCCGCCAGCTGTGGATTGCCCGTATCAACGCGGCAAGCCGTGGCCTGGGTCTGAGCTACAGCAAGTTCGTTGCTGGCCTGAAGAAGGCCCAGATCGACATCGACCGCAAGGTCCTGGCCGATCTCGCCGTCAACGATCCGGCTGGTTTTGCCAGCATCTTTGCCAAGGTGAAGGCCGCTCTCGCTTAATTGCCAAGGCCGCTCGCAAGAGCGGCTGTGGCTGCCTGGCTCGCGCCAGGCGCGCCTTTCAAGGCCGACACCCTGGTGCTCGGCCTTTTTCATTTCTACGCACCGAATTCCTCTTCTGATCTTCGCCCCGCGATGAACGACCTCGATCAATTGCTGCAAGCCGCCGTCGGTGATTTCGCCGCCGCCGCCACGCCCGCCGACCTGGAGAACGCCAAGGCCCGATTTATCGGCAAGAGCGGCCAGGTGACCGAGCTGATGAAGGGCCTGGCCGCGCTGTCGGTCGAGGAAAAGAAGACCCGCGGCGCGCAGATCAACCAGCTGAAGACCGGCATCGAGGCCGCGCTGAACGCACGCCGCCAGGCCCTGGCCGACGCCGAGCTGGCGCTGCAGCTGAAGGCCGAGGCGCTGGACGTCACCTTGCCCGGCCGCAGCCGCGGCACCGGCGGCCTGCACCCGATCACGCGCGCGATGGAGCGCATCGAGGCCATCTTCGGCTCGATGGGCTTCGACGTGGCCGATGGCCCCGAGATCGAGAACGACTGGTTCAACTTCACGGCGCTGAACACGCCCGAGGACCATCCGGCCCGTTCGATGCACGACACCTTCTACATCGAAGGGGGTCATGTCTTGCGCACGCACACCAGCCCGATGCAGATCCGCTACGCGGTGCAGCATGTCAAGAAGCACCGCGCGCTGATCGACGCCGGCCAGACCATGCCGGAGATCCGCGTGATCGCGCCGGGCCGCACCTACCGCGTCGACAGCGACGCGACCCATTCGCCGATGTTCCACCAGGTCGAGGGTCTGTGGGTGGGCGAGAACATCTCGTTCAAGGACCTCAAGTCCGTCTATGTGAACTTCATGCAGCAGTTCTTCGAGACGACCGACATGGAGATCCGCTTCCGCCCCAGCTACTTCCCCTTCACCGAGCCCAGTGCCGAGATCGACATGATGTTCGGCACCGGTCCGCTCAAAGGCAGATGGCTGGAGGTGTCCGGCTCGGGCCAGGTGCACCCGCAGGTGATCCGCAATATGGGCCTGGACCCCGAGAAGTACATCGGCTTCGCCTTCGGCTCGGGCATCGACCGCCTGGCCATGCTGCGCTACGGCGTCAACGACCTGCGCCTGTTCTTCGACGGCGATCTGCGCTTCCTGAGCCAGTTCAAGTAATCGAAGACCCGCCACCCGAACGCCTGAAGAGAACAGAACATGCAATTCCCCGAGTCCTGGCTGCGGAGCTTCTGCAACCCCGCGCTGAACACCCAAGAGCTGGCCGAGCTGCTGACGATGAGCGGCCTGGAGGTCGAAGAGCTGCGTCCCGCGGCGCCACCCTTCAGCGGCATCGTCGTGGCCGAGATCCTGACCGCCGAGCAGCACCCGAACGCCGACAAGCTGCGCGTTTGCACGGTCAATGCCGGCGCTCATTTCAACAATGGGGAGCCGCTGCAGATCGTCTGCGGCGCGCCGAATGCGCGTGCCGGTATCAAGGTGCCGCTGGCCACCGTCGGCGCCGAACTGCCGCCCGGTGAGGACGGCAAGCCCTTCAAGATCGGCAAGGGCAAGCTGCGCGGCGTCGAGAGCTTCGGCATGCTTTGCTCGGCCCGCGAGCTCAAGCTCAGCGACGAGCATGGCGGCCTGCTGGAACTTAGCCCCGACGCGCCGATCGGCCAGGACATCCGCGCCCACCTGAACCTGGACGACATGCTGTTCACGCTCAAGCTGACGCCCAATCTGGCGCATGCGCTGAGCGTCTATGGCATCGCCCGCGAGGTCGCGGCGCTGACCGGCGCGCCGCTGCAGGCGCCCAGCTTTGCGCCCGTCGCGGTCCAGCACCAGGACAAGCTGCCGGTGCGCGTGGAGGCCCCCGATCTGTGCGGCCGCTTCTCGGGCCGCATCGTGCGCGGTGTAAACACCAAGGCGCAGACCCCCGCCTGGATGGTCGAGCGCCTGGCGCGCTGCGGCCAGCGCTCGGTCTCGCCGCTGGTGGACATCTCCAACTACGTGATGTTCGAGCTGGGCCGTCCCAGCCATATCTTCGACCTGGACAAGATCCACGACGAGCTGGTCGTGCGCTGGGGCCGGGTTGTGGAAGGACGGGGCGAGCAGCTCAAGCTGCTGAACGGCAACACCATCGAGGTGGACGCGCAGGTCGGCGTGATCGCCGACCGCCAGCAGGTCGAGTCGCTGGCCGGCATCATGGGCGGCGACGCCACGGCCGTGTCCGACGACACCAGGAACATTTATGTCGAGGCCGCGTTCTGGTGGCCCAAGGCCGTGATGGGCCGCTCGCGCCGCTACAACTTCTCGACCGATGCCGGCCACCGCTTCGAACGCGGCGTCGATCCGGCGCTGACGGTCGAGCACATCGAGCGCATCACCCGGCTGATCCAGGAGATCTGCGGCGGCGAGGCCGGTCCGATGGACGACCAGACGACGCAGCTGCCGGAGCGCAAGCCGGTCAGCCTGCGCGTCGCGCGCGCCGCCAAGGTGATCGGCATGCCGCTCACGCAGGTGCAATGCGCCGAGGTGTTCAAGCGCCTGGGTCTGGAATTCGTTGAAGGCGATGGCACGCTGACCGTCACCCCGCCCAGCTTCCGTTTCGACCTCCAGATCGAGGAAGATCTGATCGAGGAAGTGATCCGCGTGATCGGCTATCCCAAGCTGCCGGCCACGCCGCCGCTGGCGCCGGTGGTGGGCAAGGCGGCGAGCGAATCGCGCCGCGCCGTGCATGCGCTGCGCCACGCGATGGCCGCCTGCGGCTACTACGAGACCATCAATTTCAGTTTCGTCGAGGCGCGCTGGGAGCAGGAGCTGGCCGGCAACGCCAACCCGATCCAACTCTTGAACCCGATCGCCGCGCCGCTGGCCGTGATGCGCACGAGCCTGATCGGCAGCCTGATCCAGGTGCTGCGCCACAACCTGGCGCGCAAGGCCCCGCGCGTGCGCGTGTTCGAGATCGGCCGCGTATTCCTGCGCGACGCCTCGGTGGTGGAGAGCGACAGCACGATCGCCGGCGTCAAGCAGCCGATGCGCCTGGCCGGTCTGGCCTGGGGCCCGGCCGAGCAGCAGCAATGGGGCCAGCGCGACCGCGCGGTGGACTTCTACGATGTGAAGGGCGATCTGGAGGCGCTGTTCGCGCCGCGCCAGCTGACGTTCGCCGCGGCCGAGCATCCGGCCCTGCACCCGGGCCGCTCGGCCAAGGTGCTGCTGGACGGCGCCGAGATCGGCGTGCTCGGCGAGCTGCATCCGAAATGGCGCCAGGGCTACGAACTCCCGGCCGCTCCCGGGGCCCCGGTGCTGTTCGAGCTGGCGCTGGATGCCGTGCTGGCCCGCGGCCTGCCGCAGGGGCAGGGTGTGCCGCGCCAGCAGGCGGTGCAGCGCGACATCGCGGTGATCGTCGGCGAGAGCGTCACGCACGATGCGCTGATGCAGTCCATCGCCGATGCCAACGAGGGCCTGGTGCGTTCGGCCAAGCTGTTCGACGTCTTCAAGCCCGCCCAGCCTACGCCTGAGCTTCGGACAAGCGAGCGCAGCCTGGCCGTGCGCCTGGAACTGCTGGATGAGGAGGCCACCCTGACCGATGAGCGCATCGAGCAGGTGGTGAGCAAGGTGCTTGCGACGCTGGGCGACAAGCTCGGCGCGCGGCTGCGCGGCTGAAAAATCGAGGAGGGTAGGTAAGGCTTATGACGGAAGAACAAGGCGTGCAGGCTCGCGTGCTGCTGGGCAGCCTCGAGACGCCCACGCTGACCAAGGCCGAACTGGCCGAGCTGCTGTTCGACAAGCTGGGCCTGAACAAGCGCGAGTCCAAGGACATGGTCGAAGCCTTCTTCGACATCATCCATGGCCAACTGGTGCAGGGCCAGGACGTGAAGCTGTCGGGCTTCGGCAACTTCAACATCCGCCGCAAGGCGCCACGCCCGGGCCGCAATCCGCGCACCGGCGAGGCGATCCCGATCGCCGCGCGCAATGTCGTCACCTTCCATGCCAGCCACAAACTCAAGGGCCAGGTGCAAGGCGATACAGCTTCCGAGGAAGACTTCGAGTAGAGTCTGACCTCCCCACCTGAAGCCCTTGATTTCAATGGACAAAGCGCTTCCCGCGATTCCCGCCAAACGCTACTTCACCATCGGTGAGGTGAGCGATCTGTGCGGCGTGAAGCCCTATGTGCTGCGCTACTGGGAGCAGGAGTTCACCCAGCTCAAGCCCATGAAGCGGCGCGGCAACCGGCGCTACTACCAGCACCACGAGGTGCTGCTGATCCGCCGCATCCGCGACCTGCTGTACGACCAGGGCTTCACGATCTCGGGCGCACGCAACCAGCTGGCCGAGGCCGGCGGTCTGCGCGTGGACGCGCTGCAGGCCTTCCGCGCAGAGGCGCTTGAGGCCGGCATAGATTTCGATGCAGGCCGCGTCGAGCTCACACCGCCGACCCTGGGCGGCCGCGAGAAACTCTCACTCGATCAGGTGCGGCAGGAATTGCAGGCGATTCGCGAGACATTGCTTGCAATCTAGTTGGAAATTGTCCTATAATTTGAGGCTCAGTCGGGGCGTAGCGCAGCCTGGTAGCGCACTTGCATGGGGTGCAAGGGGTCGCGAGTTCGAATCCCGCCGCCCCGACCAAAGATAGCGAGAAAATTCAACGGGTTAGCCTTACCAGGGGCTAGCCCGTTTCTCCATTTCCGCTTTGCCTTTTCGGGCCTGGTTTCATGCGCCCCACGCAGCCGGCCGGGCAGCCCGGCTGCGGCCGCAGTCTTGGGCCGCGGCCTCCGTCCCGGATCAATCCCAGATGTCGACCAGGCCGCGCCGCAGGGCCACCACCACGGCCTGGGTGCGATCAAGCGCACCGAGCTTGGACAGGATGCCCTTCATATGGGTCTTGACCGTGTCCTCGCTGAGCCCGAGGGCCAGACCGATCTGCTTGTTGGAGCCGCCCCGGCAGAGCTGGCGCAGCACATCCATCTCGCGTCCCGACAGCGATTCGGCCAGCGCGTACTGGCCCAGCTCGGCCGCCACCTCCATCGGCACATGGCGGCGTCCCGCATGCACCAGGCGGATCGCCTCGATCAGCTCGCGCCGGATCGCGTTCTTCAGCAGATAGCCGCAGGCGCCCGCCTCGAAGGCGCGGCGTGCCTGGGCATCGCCCTTGTAGGTGGTCAGCACCAGGATGCGTGCGCTCGGCTGCAGCGCGATGATGCGCCGGATGGCTGCGGTGCCGTCCAGTCCGGGCATCTGCAGGTCCATCAGCGTGACATCGGGGCGCTGCGACTTGAAGCAGGCGATGGCTTCGTGCCCGTCGGCGGCCTCGGCCACCAGCTCGATGTCGGGCTGCGCCGACAGCAGCGAGGCAATGCCCTGGCGCATCAGCGGATGGTCGTCCACCGCCAGCACGCGAATCGGCGACTGGTTGACCACCGTGCTCATCAGGATTCCCATCGGCGCCACCTCATCAGTAGTGAGGGCCACCAGGCCCCTCGCGGTCGTGACCGTGACGATACGCCGGCCGGCGGCTCGCGGTAGGCGCTGGCGGCCGGCACCCGGCATTCGACCTCGGTGCCACCATGCGGCCGGCTGCTCAGCTGCAGGCCGCCACCGAGCAGGCGCGCGCGTTCGCGCATGCCGGTCAGCCCCCAATGGCCCGGGCGAGAGCCCCCCTCCAGCAGTTCGGGCGCGATCCCGATGCCGTCGTCGCGCACCCGCAGCACCAGTTCGGCGCCGCCGAAGGCGATCTCCACCTCGACCTGGCGCGGCTGCGCATGGCGGAAGGCATTGATCAGGGCCTCGCGCACGAGGCAGTGCAGCTCGTCGCTGGCGGCGCGCTGCAGCGGCCGCGGCGCGCCGCTGGTGACCAGGCGGAACACGATGTCGTGCTGCTCGGCCAGCTCGCGGCCTGCCTTGGCCAGGCGCTCCGCCAGATAGGCCCCGCACACCTCGGTGGCGCGCAGGTCCAGCACCCGCTCGCGCGCTTCCATCACCACCTCGTCGGCCCGGTCCAGCACCGCTTCGATCCGCTGCCGCACCGGCTCATACGCGGGCAGGTGCGATGCCAGGCCCTGCACATTGACGATCAGCCCCTGGGTGCTTTGCAGCAGGGTGTCGTGCAGCTCGCGGGCGATGCGCTCGCGTTCGCCGTGGCGGGTTTCCAGGCGCAGCCGCACGCGCGCGGCGATGGCGCGCGCGCGCAGCAGGTAGGCGCACCAGGCCAGACCCAGGATGGCGAGCGCGCAGGCCGCCAGGAAGGAGCGGCGCTGCACCAGGGTGGGCTCGATCGAGAAGCGCAGCTCGGCGCTGCGGGGGTTCCAGACGCCGTCGCCGTTGGCGGCGGTCACGAGGAAGCGATAGTCGCCGGCGCCCAGGTTGGCATAGCTGGCTTCGCGCCGGGTGTCGGCGTCCTGCCAGTCGCTGTCGATGCCCTCCAGCCGGTAGCGAAACCGCGCCCGCTCGGCGGCGGCCAGGGTCAAGGCGGTGTAGCGGATGCTGATGTTCCGGGTGCCCGCGTCCAGCGCCAACTCGGGGCCGGGCAGGTACAGGCGCTCGCCGACCCGCAGATGCTGGATCTCGACCACGGGCGGCCGCTCGTTGCGGGGCACATGGCGGGGGTCCAGCCAGGCGATGCCGCGATTGCTCAGAAACCACAGCCGTCCGCGGCGGTCCCGCACGATCGTGGGGCTGGGATTGGCCTGCAGCGCGATGCCGGGCAGGCCGTCGCGCCAGTTGAGCAGGCGGTAGTTCAGGCGGGCCGGCATGCCGGAGAAGGTGTTCGCAATGTCGGCCGCCAGCAGTTGCACGACGCCGCGCCCGCCATTGAGCCACAGATCGCCGGTTTCGGATTCGGCGATCCCGGTCACATGGGCGAAGCTGTCGTCGCGCTCGGCGGAGATGGTGGTGAAACGCTGGCCGTCAAAGCGCGCGAAGCCCGCTTCGCCGGCCACATAGACGCCGCCGCGGCCGCTGTAGATGGCGGTGGCGCGGCCGGTCAGCAGGCCATGGGCCACCGTGTACTGCTGCAGCTGCGCGCCGGACAGGCGCACCACCCGGTCGTCATAGCCGAACCAGGCGGCGTCATCCGGGCCTACCGCGATGGCGGTGGGCGTCGAACCGCCGGGCTCGAACCGGTTGTCGCGGCGCACGCCCTCGGTCGTCGCGTAGAGGACGCCGAGGCCATTGACCGACATCCAGGCACCGCCGGCGCGATCGGGCGCCAGCGCCACCACGCCGGACCGCAGGGTGGTCGCCTCGATGCGAACGGGTCGACGCCGGCCCTGATGCTCGCGCCAGATCCCGTCGGCATCGACCTGCCACAGCGCCCCGTCGGGAGCGCGCACCGCGAATTGCAGCTGGTTCGGGCCGGCCTGGTGGCTGGGCGGCGCGGGCGGATCCAGGTGCAGGGCCAGCGCGCTGTGCGCGGCGAGCACGCCCTGCTCCTGTTCGGCCAGCACGAAGCCGTGGCGCTGCGCCCCCGTCATCTCCGGAATGCCTTGCAGGCGCAGCGGGCGGAATCCGGCCAGGCCGTGGTTGGTGCCAACCCAGATCTCGCCCTCGTCGCCCTGGATCAGCGGCACCGCCACGTCCGACGGCAGGCCGTCGCTGCGGGAGAAGGTCTCCAGGTCGTCGCCGGGCTCCAGGCTGCGCCCGTCCGCGACCGCGGCGGGCGTGCGCAGCCGGTGTACGCCCTCGCCGGATGCCGTCAGCCAGAGGCTGCCGTCGCTGCTGAACAGCAGCTGCTTGGCGCGCGCGAAGGGCGGTCCGGCGCGCGGCGCGGCCGGCGTGGCGGGGGGGATGGCGCCGCGCGGATAGTCCGGCAGCGGCCGGGTGCCGCCCAGATCGTCCGAGATCCAGATGCGGCCGGCCCGATCCTCGGCCAGCACCGCGTGGCGGGAGATCGACTCGACGCTCTGGAACCGGCGCATGCCCGGCAGCAGGTAGTGCAGGCGGCGATCGCCGGCCACCCATAGGATGCCGCGCCGGTCGACGAAGACATAGTGGGCCCCGCCGTCGGGATATTCCCAGTCCGCGCCGACGCGCTGCCAGCGCCGGCCGTCATAGCGCGCCAGGCCCCGGGTTGCCGCGGCCCACAGCGCACCGTCGGGCGTGCCGGCGAAGCGCAGCACCCGGCCGCTGGGCATGCCCTCGCGTTCCCCGTGGCTGCTGACGATGCCGTCGCGCAGGCGCACCGTGCCGCCCGCATAGAGCCCGAGCCAGATATCGCCGTTGGGCAGGGCGAGCAGGGCATTGATGTTGGTGGACTTGAGCCGCTGGCCCTCGCGCAGCGGGTAGCGATCGAAGCGCACGCCGTCGAAGCGGTACAGGCCCTGGCCGGTGCCCAGCCAGAGATAGCCGGCCGGCGCCTGCTCCAGGGTCCAGATGTCGGCGGGTGCGCCGGCCTCGACGGTCCAGGCCGTGTGGGTGAACTGTGTCAGCGGCGCGGCCAGCGCCATCAGCGGCGCCAGCAGCAGGGCGCAGACCAGCCACGTCATCCGCATGACGGCCGGCGCTGTGCGCGGCCGCATCGGGCGGCCGGGCCGGGGAGCGGGCTCAGAGGTGGGCAAGATGGGCAGGGTGCTGGACAGGAGGAGGGCATGGCCACTTGGGATCTGGACCGGGCCTTGATGGGGTCTTGCTGCGGCAAGCTTGACCGACTTTATCCGGCATGGGCTCACCCGGAAGGGTGAGTGCCTCTTCGCTGGTCCGGGGCTGGTCTCCAAGGGGCCATGCTGCCTAGCATCGAGGCCTTGGCCAATAGGCGTCGGCGCAGCATTTCGGGGGCTGTGCGAGCGATGCTCCGGATCCGCCCCGCGAAGGAAGAAGCATGCTGAACGTCACACCGCAGCGCATCCGGGTCGCTGTCGAATATGCGGATCCCCTGGTCGCCATCGGGCTCAATACCGTGCTGAGCCAGCAGTTGGACATGGATGTGGTGGGCCGCGCCACGCTGGGCGACCGGACGAACCCCGCGCCGCAGATCGTGGTGGCCGACTACGCCATGGGCCTGCGTCTGGCGAGCCAGCCGCTGCGCCAGACGCGTTCCCGCGGCCTGCCGGACCTGCGGGTGCTGGTGGTGACGGGGCAGGATCGCGAACACCAGGTGCGCACGGCGCTGGAGGCCGGTGTCGACGGCTATCTGGAGCTGGGCTGCGAGGTCGAGGAGCTCGTCAGCGGGGTGCGCCAGCTGGCACGCGGCGGACGCTACCTCAGCGTCGGCGCGGCGCAGCGCATCGCCGACAGCATGGCCCGCTCGATGCTGACCGCACGCGAACGCGAGGTGCTGTGCCTGGTGACGCGCGGCAAGAGCAACAAGGCGATCGCCCTGGCGCTGGGGGTGTCCCAGGGCACGGTCAAGGCGCATATGAAGGCCCTGATGGGCAAGCTCTGCGCGGAGACCCGTACCGAGGCGGCGAACATCGCCGTCGAGCGCGGCCTGGTGGCCGCGGGCGGCTGAGCTCCGCAGGCTCAGCGTTTCAGCGCCAGCAGATGGCGCACCGCGGGTGGGCTGTCGCCGGCATGCCAGCGCAGCAGCGACTGCTGCAGATCGGCATCGCCGTGCGAGCCGCGCCGGTGCTGGCGCATATGCTCGGCCCAGGATTCGACGACAAACCATTCGACCAGCAGCTCCGGCTGCTCGACATCCTCGGCCACCCCCCATGCCGAGGCACCGTCGCGGCGCCGCGCCACCGCCAGCTCGTTCAGGGCGCGCACGAACTCGGGCCGGTCCTGCACCGCCACCCGGTACTCGATCTGCACGATCACCGGGCCGCGCGCCTCGTCGTCCGGCGCGAGCGGCGCGGGCTCGGGCCAATGCACGAAGGGCTGCAGATCGGCCTCGCCCAGCGGCAGGGCCAGGGCGCGCGCGAGCAGGGCGCTGAGCGCCAGGCCCGCGGCGGCGATCAGCAGGGCGCTGCTCACGCCCAGCAACTGGGCGACCCCACCCCAGGCGAGGCTGCCCAGGGTCATCGCGCCGTTGAACACGGTCAGGTAGACCGCCAGCCCGCGGCCGCGCACCCAGTTCGGCAGGATCGCCTGCGCGACGCCGTTCAGGGTCGTCAGCGCAACGATCCAGGCCAGGCCCAGCAGCAGCATCAGGGCCAGCGCGACGCCCTGCGGCGGGGCCAGGGCCAGGCCGGCCAGCACGGCAGCGGCGGCCAGGGCCGCGGCCAGCACCAGGCCGTCGCTGTCGAGATGCCGGCGCAGCCGCGGCAGCAGCAGGGCGCCGGCGATCGCGCCCAGCCCCACCGCGCCGAGCAGCAGGCCGTAGAGGCTGGCGCTGCCCTGCAGCAGGTTGCGCGCCACCAGGGGCAGCAGGGCCCAGACCGCGCTGGCGAAGAGGAAGAACAGCGCGGCGCGCAGCAGCACGCGGTGCAGCTCCCGGCTGGCGCGGGTGTAGCGCAGGCCGGCGCGCAGCGCGCTGGCGAACTGCTCGGCCAGCGGGTCGGGGCCGGGCGCGGGGCGTCGCCACCACAGCAGCGCGGCGATCACGAAGCCATAGCTGAGCAGGTCGACGCCATAGGTGACGGCGGCGCCGGCCAGCCCCAGCAGCAGGCCGCCGGCCGCGGGGCCCAGGGCGCGCGCGACATTGATGCCCAGCGAGTTCAGGGCCACCGCGCTGCGCAGGTCATCGCGGCGCACCAGCTCGGGCACGATCGACTGCCAGGTCGGGCCCATCAGCGCGGCACCGACCCCGCCCAGCAGGGTCAGCAGCAGCAGCCAGGGCAGGTTCAGCGTTCCCAGCTGCGACAGCAGCATCAGCGCCGCGCTGACCCCGGCGAGCAGCAGCTGCACGCCAATCAGGAAGCGGCGCCGGTCCAGGATGTCGGACAGCACGCCGGCGGGGATGGCCAGCAGGAAGACCGGCAGGGTGGCGGCCGCCTGGATCATGGCCACGGCGGCCGGGCTGGGCGACAGATCGGTCACCACCCAGGCACTCGCCACATCGCGCATGAAGCTGCCGATATTGCCGGCGATGGTGGCCAGCCACAGCACGGCAAAGGTCTTCTGGCGCAGCGGCCCCAGGCTGTCGCTGCTCATCTTGCGGGCACCTGTTCGCGCCAGTCCATCCAGGCCACCAGCAGGAAGCCGCCGACCAGGCCCCAATGCTCGAAGAAGGCGTTCATCAGCATGAAGCGCTCATGGCCGGAGGCTTCCCAGTAGCGGTTGGCCATGAAGGTGGCGGCTGCGGTGAAGAGCGCCAGGGCCAGGGCGCCCAGCCAGCGCAAGCGCCCGGCGAGGATCAGGGCCGAGGCGCCCAGTTCCAGCGCGATCACCAGCGCTGCCATCAGCGGCGCCGGCTGCAGGCCGAAGTGGTTCATCTCGGCGACCGCGCCGGGGAAGTCGAAGAGCTTGACCAGGCCGCCCTGCAGATAGGCCGCGCACAGCAGCAGCAGGGCGATCCAGCGCACGACGGGGGAGCGGTGCAGCGCCTTGTCCATCACACCGCCCAGCAGGCGCAGCCCAGCGCACCCCAGAAGCTCTTGAAGTCGGACACCGGCGCGTCGCCGGCCCAGGATTTGGCATGCGCATGGCCATGCACATTGCAGGCGCTTGCGCAGGCGCAGGCCTGCTGCAGCGCCGCCTGCAAGGGCCGGCCCTCCTGGGCACCCCAGGCGCCATAGCCGCCGAAGCGCCGTACCGGCGACCAGTCCGGCATCGGCAGCGGCGGCGGCGCCTCGTCATGTGCGGCGAAGTCGCCGGCCGCGAACACCACCTTGCCGCCGACCAGGGTCAGCAGCGCCGTCGTGTCGATGATCTCGCTCTCGGCGCAGGTATAAAAGTCGCGGTCCGGCACCATCAGGTCGGCCAGCATGCCTTCCTCGATGCGGCCCTTCTGGCCGACCTCGTTGCTGAACCAGGTGACGTTCTCGGTCCACATGCGCAAGGCGGTCTCGCGCTCCAGGCAGCTGCGCTGCGGATAGAGCTGCAGGCCGCCGACGGTCTTGCCGGTGATCAGCCAGGACAGCGAGACCCAGGGGTTGTAGCTGGCGACGCGGGTGGCATCGGTGCCGGCCGAGACCTTCAGGCCCTTCTCCAGCATCTTCGCGACCGGCGGCGTGGCCTCGGCCGCGCCGGGCCCATAGCGCTCGACGAAGTATTCGCCCTGGTAGGCCATGCGGTGCTGCACCGCGACGCCGCCGCCCAGGGCCGCGATGCGGTCCATCGAGCGCTCCGAGATGGTCTCGGCATGGTCGAAGAACCAGTTCATGCCTTCGAGAGGGATGTCCTGGTTGACCTTCTCGAACACATCGAGCGCGCGGCCGATGGTCTCGTCGTAGGTGGCGTGCATGCGCCAGGGCCAGCGGTTGGCCGCCAGTATGCGCACCACCTCTTCGAGATCGCCCTCCATTTCCGCGCCCATCTCGGGGCGCGGCTGGCGGAAGTCCTCGAAGTCGGCGGCCGAGAACACCAGCATCTCGCCGGCGCCGTTGTGGCGGAAATAGTCGTCGCCCTGCTTGTACTTCGAGCCGGCGGTCCAGCGCAGGAAGTCGTCCTTCTCCTGCTTGGGCTTTTGCGTGAACAGGTTGTAGGCCAGGCGGATGGTCAGCTGCTTCTCCTTCGCCAACTGCTCGATCACCGCATAGTCCTCGGGGTAGTTCTGGAAGCCGCCGCCGGCGTCGATGGCGCCGGTGACGCCCAGGCGGTTCAGTTCGCGCATGAACAGGCGCGTCGAGTTGACCTGGTATTCCAGCGGCAGTTTCGGGCCCTTGGCCAGGGTCGCATAGAGGATGGCCGCATTGGGCTTGGCCAGCAGCAGGCCCGTGGGGTTGCCGGCCGCGTCGCGCAGGATCTGGCCGCCGGGCGGTTCGGGGGTGTTCCTGTCGTAGCCCACGGCGCGCAGCGCGGCGGCGTTGAGCAGGGCCCGGTCGTAGAGGTGCAGGATGAAGACGGGGGTGTCGGGCGCCACCGCGTTCAGCTCCTCCAGCGTCGGCAGGCGCTTTTCATGAAACTGGTGCTCGGTGAAGCCGCCGACCACGCGCACCCATTGCGGGGCCGGTGTCACCTCGACCTGGCGCTTGAGCATGGCCATCGCGTCGGCCAGGCTCTTCACGCCGTCCCAGCGCAACTCCATATTGAAGTTCAGGCCACCGCGGATGATGTGGATGTGGTTGTCGATCAGGCCTGGCAGCACGCGGCGGCCGCGCAGGTCGATCCGCTTGGTGCCCGGACCGGCCAGCGCCATCACCTCGGCGTCGTCGCCGACGCGCAGGAAACGGCCGTCCTTGATGGCCGCGGCCTGTGCTGTCGGTTGGGCCCGGTTCAGCGTCGTGAACAGGCCGCGATGCAGGATCAGGTCCGCAAATCCATCGTCAACCATGCTTGATCTCCTGTGCGGCCTTGTCGGCGCATTTGGGCAGCTCGCCGAACATATGGGGCTTGACCTGATGCTGCAGCCAGGAAACCTGGGACGAGTCGTTGCCGAACAGCTTCTTGGCCAGCGGCGGCAATTGTTCGCCGACCAGGATGCCCAGCAAACCGACCAGCGCGATCACCGGCGGCGCCGGCGAGCGCACATTGAACAAGGCGTAGATCACTCCGACCAGCAGGCCCACGGCCAGCGAGACGAGATAAGGTTTCATGTAGCGCATCCTCAACAGAGGCCGAAGGCCGACCGATCACGCGGAGTCCCAGGATCCGGCTTTGCCGGTCCTTGGGACCCGCCCCCTTGAGGGGGCCGGCGCAGCCGGTAGGGGGTGGTCAGCCCTCGTGGGCCCCGAACATGCTCTTGGCGTAGATGATGCCCAGACCATAGGCGCCGCCGTACTTCTTGGCGATGCCGGTGGTCAGCTCGTAGGTCCCGGTGCGGGCCCAGTCGCGCTGCAGCTCCAGCATGTACTGCAGCGAGGTCATCGGCCGCACGCCGGCCTGGATCATGCGCTCGACGGCCCGCTCATGCGCCTCGGTCGACACGTCGCCGCAGGCGTCGGTGATCACATAGACCTCGAAGCCCTGGTCCAGCGCGGAGAGCGTCGGGCCGACAATGCACACCGAGGTCCACAGGCCGGCGAACACCAGGCGGGTCTTGCCGATGGCATTGACCTCCTTGATCACCGCCGCATCTTCCCATGTGTTCATCGAGGTGCGGTCCAGCAGCTTCTGGCCCGGGAAGGCATTGGTGATCTCCTCGAACATCGGGCCCGAGAAACTCTTCTCGGCCACCGTGGTCAGGATGGTGGGCACCTTGAAGCCGGCGGCGGCATTGGAGATCAGCGCGGCATTGTTGCGCAGCTCCACCGCGTCGATCGACTTGGTGGCGAAGGACATCTGCGACTGGAAGTCGATCAGGATCAGGGCATGGTCGGTCGGGGTCAGCAGCTTCGCGCCGGGCGTGGGGGTGGCGGTGATCGGCATGATCAGGGTCCTTTCAGGATTCGAGGGGCCGGATGGGCTCAAGGCCGAGCCGGGAGGAGTCGACTGCATCGCGTGCAGCCATGGTTCGCAGTCTGCCGGCCCGAGACGGGGTGGAAATCCCTCCAATGGGATAGGGCGCGTCTCCTCGGGCTGCGCGATGCGCAGCTTGCGCGGCGCTGCCTGTGCGCGGCGCTGCGGATGCGCCGTGGATGGCGCCATGCGGGATGGGTGCGATCGCGGCAGGCCCGGAGGCCGGCGCGAGGGGCGGCATGCGCCCGGGGGCGGGCTCAGGCCGCCGCGGCGTCCATGCGTTGCGCGCGGCGTTGCAGGAGTTTCTGCGCCAGGTCGGATTCGGGCTGCAGGCGCTGGCCGATATAGAGTTCCTGGCGGCGCTCGGTGATCTGGGTGCGCAGGCGCTGGGCCATCACGCCCAGCGGATCCAGGCCCTTGGCCTCGGCACGGGCGATGGCCTGGCAGAGCTGGTGCATCGGGTGCGCCAGCAGGGCGGCATGATGGGCCTGCACGACGCGCAGCCGGCCCTGCACGGCCTGCTCGCTGCGCTGCAGCCATTCCAGCATGGCCAGGCTGTTGTTGCCGGTGACGCGCTGGGGCGCTTCGCCGGCGGCCAGCAGCAGGGCCTCCAGGCGCGCGCGATCCTGCGCCTCGTAGGCTCGGTTGACGGCCATCATGTCCTGCTCGCGGCGCTGGCGCTCGGCGGTAGAGCGGGCCAGGTCGGGATGCAGGCGCATCGCGGCGCGGCGGTAGAGCTGCTTGATGCCGGGCGGTGCCAGGTCTTGCAGCCCGCCCTCGGGCTGCACCGGCAGCGGGGCTCCGGCGGGCAGTTGGGCCAGCAGCGGAGGCAGGGCGCTGGCCTTGGGCGGCGCGGGGCGGCGCGCCGCCACGCCGTGGCGCTGCAGGGCCTCGAACAGATAGCTGAGCGCGGTGTGCAGCTGCGACTCCAAGGCGTCCAGCTCCAGATAGAGCGAGCCGAGCTGCGCGGTGTAGCGGCCGATGAAGCCCTCGACCTGGGCGTGCACGCCGCGGAAGGCCTGTTCCTGGTCGGACAGATGGCGCCGCAACTCGGCCAGCCGGGCCTGCCTGCGCGCCAGTTCGTGCCTGTCGATGGCCAGCGTGCTCATCATGCCCTTGCGTCCTCTCCGTGATGTTTTACGCATTGTGGCCGCACTGTGTGACGGCCCAAAGCGAAATGAGCCCGCGATTGCGGGCTCATACCGGGCTATGCGGGAAAACCTCAGGGCTGCGATGCGGCGGCGCTGGCGGCGGCCGCGCTGGCCGGAGCTGTGACCGCCGCGGCCACCGGCTCGGCGGTCTTGTGGCTGACCGCCGTCATCGGCAGCAGGGGCACGATCAGCAGGGCCACGATGTTGATGATCTTGATCAGCGGGTTGACCGCCGGGCCGGCCGTGTCCTTGTAGGGATCGCCGACGGTGTCGCCGGTGACCGCGGCCTTGTGCGCCTCGCTGCCCTTGCCGCCGTGGTTGCCGTCCTCGATGTATTTCTTGGCGTTGTCCCAGGCGCCGCCGCCGGTGCACATCGAGATCGCGACGAACAGGCCGGTGACGATGGTGCCCATCAGCAGGCCGCCCAGGGCTGCGGGGCCCAGCAGCAGGCCCACCACGATGGGCACGACCACCGGCAGCAGCGAGGGCACGACCATCTCCTTGATCGCGGCCGTGGTCAGCATGTCGACCGCACGGCCGTACTCGGGCTTGGCCGTGCCTTCCATGATGCCCTTGATCTCCTTGAACTGGCGCCGCACCTCGACGACGACCGAGCCGGCCGCGCGGCCGACGGCCTCCATCGCCATCGCGCCGAACAGATAGGGGATCAGGCCGCCGATGAAGAGACCGACGATCACCTTGGGGTCGCTGAGGTCGAAGCTGATCGACATGCCGCGCGCTTCCAGCGAATGCGTGTAGTCGGCGAACAGCACCAGGGCGGCCAGGCCGGCCGAGCCGATCGCATAGCCCTTGGTCACGGCCTTGGTGGTGTTGCCCACCGCGTCCAGCGGGTCGGTGATGGCGCGCACGCTGTCGGGCAGTTCGGACATCTCGGCGATGCCGCCGGCGTTGTCGGTGATCGGGCCGTAGGCGTCCAGCGCGACGACGATGCCGGCCATCGACAGCATCGCGGTGGCGGCCACCGCGATGCCGTAGAGCCCGGCCAGCTGATAGGCGCCGAGGATGGCGGCGCAGACGAACAGCACCGGCCAGGCGGTCGAGCGCATCGAGACGCCGAGGCCGGCGATGATGTTGGTGCCGTGGCCGGTGGTGGAGGCCTGGGCGATGTGCTGCACCGGCGCATACTGGGTGCCGGTGTAGAACTCGGTGATCCAGACCAGCAGGGCGGTCAGCACCAGGCCGACGGCGCAGGCGCCGAACAGCGCGCCGGCCGACACCACCGTGCCGCTGTTGAGGGTCAGGCCTTGCGGGAACATCGCCGTCGTGACGAAGTAGAAGGCGATCAGCGACAGCACGCCGGCCACGGCCAAGCCCCGGTAGAGCGCCGGCATCACGTTCTTCATGCCGGGGCTGGCCTTGACGAAGCTGCAGCCGATGATCGAGAAGATGATGGACACGCCGCCCAGCACCAGGGGGTAGACCACGGCGTTGATGGTGGCGCCGCCGACCATCAGCGCACCCAGCGCCATCGTCGCGATCAGGGTGACGGCATAGGTCTCGAACAGGTCGGCCGCCATGCCGGCGCAGTCGCCGACGTTGTCGCCGACGTTGTCGGCGATCACCGCCGGATTGCGCGGGTCATCTTCCGGGATGCCGGCCTCCACCTTGCCCACCAGATCGGCGCCGACGTCGGCGCCCTTGGTGAAGATGCCGCCGCCCAGGCGCGCGAAGATGGAAATGAGCGAGGAGCCGAAGGCAAAACCCAGCAGCGGCTTCAAGGTGGCCGCGTCGACCTTCTCGCCGCCGGACAGGAACCAGAAGAACAGGCCCACGCCCAGCAGGCCCAGACCGACCACCAGCATGCCGGTGATCGCGCCGCCCTTGAAGGCGACTGCCAGGGCCGGGGCCATGCCTTGCGTGGCGGCCTGGGCGGTGCGCACATTGGCGCGCACCGAGACGTTCATGCCGATGAAGCCGCAGGCGCCGGAGAGCACCGCGCCGATCACGAAGCCGACCGCGGAGGTCTTGTCGAGAAAGACGGCGATCAGGATCGCCAGCACGATGCCCACCGCGGCGATGGTCTTGTACTGGCGCGCCAGATAGGCGGCGGCTCCCTGCTGGATGGCGGAGGCGATCTCCTGCATGCGGGCGTTGCCCGCGTCCTGGCTGAGGATCCAGCTGCGTTGGATGAAACCATACAGGACCGCGGCGAGCCCGCAGGCCAGCGCGAAATACAGCGCTACTTCCGTCGACATGAACATGTCTCCTCTGTTGTATCTGCCGTTTGGATGGACACCCGGGTCGCAACGCCAGCACCGCACGCCGGACACCGGTCGGTCGGCGCATGCTAAGGGAGGCCCCGCGCTTGGCAATTGAGCGTTTACCAGTGGGTAGGCCCGTCAGGTCGCGGCAAGCCCTGCCGCTAGAATTCGGGTTTCCCCTGGCGTTTGACAACATCATGAGCCTGCACAACGTGACCCCCGGCGCCAAGGCGCCCGAGCAATTCAACGTCGTCATCGAGATCCCGATGAACGCCGACCCGATCAAGTACGAGGTCGACAAGGAAAGCGGCGCGCTGTTCGTCGACCGCTTCATGACGACCGCGATGCACTATCCCTGCAACTACGGTTACATCCCGCGCACCCTGGCCGACGACGGCGATCCGGTCGACGTGCTGGTGATCACCCCCTTCGCGCTGACCCCGGGCGTGGTGGTGACCTGCCGCGCCATCGGCGTGCTGCAGATGGACGACGAGGCGGGCGGCGATGCCAAGCTGCTGGCCGTGCCCATCGACAAGATCCTGCCGATCTACACCCATTGGCAGAAGCCCGAGGACATCAACCAGATGCGCCTGAAGGCCATCCAGCATTTCTTCGAGCATTACAAGGACCTGGAAGCCGGCAAGTGGGTCAAGGTCAAGGGCTGGGAAGGCCCGGAGGCCGCCAAGGCCGAGATCGTGGCCGGTCTGGCCAACTACGCCAAGTCCGAGCAGACGTGATGGCCCGGCCGCGGCCGTCGCATACCGGCCGTCGCCTCAGGAAGCGCCCTCCGGGGTGCTTTTTTGTTGTGCCTGTCTGAAGGGCTGGTGCTCCTCCAGCTCGCCCATATAGCCGCGCATAACCTGACCCTCGCGCGCCAGGAAATCGGCCACCGCGTCGCTGAAGTCCGGATGCGCCAGCCAGTGGCTGGAACCGGTGGCCACCGGCAGCAGGCCGCGCGCCATCTTGTGCTCGCCCTGGGCGCCGCCCTCGAAGCTCCGGTAGCCTTGGGCGATGCACCAGGCCAGCGGCTGGTAGTAGCAGGCATCGAAGTGCAGGCAGGAGATGGCCTCGGTGGCGCCCCAGTAGCGGCCGTAGGCCCGGCCCTGCCGCGGGTCCAGCGCGATCAGCGAGGCGGCTACCCGCTCATCATTCGGCTCCGCGCCCCGGCGGGCGATGAAGAGCAGCCAATGCTCGGCCATCCGTTCGGCCATGTGCCGGAAGAACTCGCGCGACAGATAGGGCGTGCTGTGATGGGCACGGTAGGTCAGGCGGTAGCAGTGGTAGAAAAAGTCCCAGTCGTCCGGCGCGATCTGCCGGCCTTCCAGGGCCTCGAAGACGATCCCGGCCTCGCGCACCTTGCGCTGCTCCTGCTGGATCTTCTTGCGCTTCTCGCGCTGCAGCGAGGCCAGGAAGTCATCGAAGCCGGCGTAGGGGCTGCCCTCGCGGTTGGCCCAATGGAACTGCACGCCGCTGCGCTGCATCCAGCCCCGGCCCTGCGCCGCCGCGAAGTCCGCCGCGTCGCCGAACAGCAGATGGGCCGAGGACAGACCCTGCCGCTCGGCCAGCGCCTGCAGGCCGCGCATCAGCAGCTCGCGGGCCTCTGCGTCGCGCGCCAGCAGGCGCGTGCCCGGCACCGGCGTGAAGGGCACGGCCACCAGCAGCTTGGGGTAGTAGGCGAGGCCATGGCGGCGGTAGGCGTCGGCCCAGGCCCAGTCGAACACATACTCGCCATAGGAATGCGCCTTCAGGTAAGCCGGGCAGGCGGCCCGCAACTCGCCGCCCTGCCAGACGCTCAGGAACTGCGGCTGCCAGCCGGTTTCGGCCGTGGCCGAGCCGCTGGCATGCAGGGCCTGCAGATAGTCCAGCCGCATGAAGGGCGTGGGCTGGGCGGCGTCGGCCAGCAGCGCGTTCCAGGCTTCGAGGGGCAGGGCGGCGGGGTCGTCGTCGACGCGCAAGGTCAGGTCATGGGCGCTCATGTGGGACAAATCTTAGGGGCAGGGGCAATCCCCGCGCTTTGATGGCAGGATTCGCCTATGCACTTCGACAATCTCTATACCCACGATTTCGCGCGCATCGCCGTCGCCTCGCCCGAGTGCCGCGTGGCCGACCCGGCCTTCAACGGCGCGCAGACCGCCGCGCTGCTGGCCGAGGTCGCGGCCGACGGGGTGGCCCTGGTGGCCTTTCCCGAGTTGGGCCTGTCCGGCTACAGCTGCGACGACCTGTTCCACCAGCGCGCGCTGCTGGACGGCTGCGAGGCCGCGCTGGCCGCCGTGCTGAAGGCCTCGGAAGGCGTGCCGACGGTGGCCATCGTCGGCATGCCGCTGCGCTTCGAGCTGCGCCTGTTCAACTGCGCGGTGCTGCTGCAGCGCGGCCGTCTGCTGGGCGTGGTGCCCAAGACCTACCTGCCCAACTACGGCGAGTTCTACGAGGCGCGCCAGTTCAATGCGGCCGACGAGGCCGTCGGCGACGAGATCGAGCTGCTCGGCCAGCGCGTGCCCTTCGGCAATCGCCTGCTGTTCGCGGCGGGCGACCTGCCGCTCTTGCGCTTCCATGCCGAGATCTGCGAGGACGTCTGGACGCCGATCCCGCCGTCCTCCTTTGCCGCGCTGGCCGGCGCCACGGTGCTGGTGAACCTGTCGGCCTCGAATGTGGTCGTCGGCAAGGCCAACTACCGCCGCCAGCTGGTGGCCCAGCAGTCGGCGCGCTGCCTGGCGGCCTATGCCTACACCTCGGCGGGGGCGGGCGAATCCAGCACCGACCTGGCCTGGGACGGGCATGCGCTGATCTGCGAGAACGGCGAGCTGCTGGCCGAATCGGCGCGCTTCGAGCGCCGCTCCCAGTGGGTGAGCGCCGATGTGGACCTGGAGCGCCTGGCGCGCGAGCGCATGCGGCAGAACAGCTTCGGGCATTCGGTGCGCGTGCATGCCGAGACGCTGAAGGGCTTCCGCAGCGTCGGCTTCAAGCTGGGCCTGACGGCCGAGGCCGCCTTGCCGCTGCGCCGTCGCATCGAGCGCTTCCCCTATGTGCCGGCCGACCGCGCGCGGCGCGACGAGCGCTGCCACGAGGTCTACAACATCCAGGTGCAGGCGCTGGTGCAGCGCCTCGCCAGCAGCGGCATCCAGAAGCTGGTCGTGGGCGTGTCCGGCGGGCTGGATTCCACCCATGCTCTGCTGGTGGCCGCGCGCGCGATGGACCAGCTCAGGCTGCCGCGCACGAACATCCTGGCCTACACCATGCCCGGCTTCGCCACCGGCGAGCGCACCCGCGACCAGGCCTGGCGCCTGATGCGCGCGATCGGCTGCCAGGCCGCCGAGATCGACATCCGGCCCAGCTGCATCCAGATGCTGAAGGACCTGGGCCATCCCTATGCCGAGGGTCAACCGGTCTACGACATCACCTTCGAGAACGTGCAGGCCGGCGAGCGCACCAACCACCTGTTCCGCCTGGCCAACCACCAGGCGGCGCTGGTGCTGGGCACCGGCGACCTGAGCGAGTTGGCCCTGGGCTGGTGCACCTATGGCGTGGGCGACCATATGTCGCACTACAACGTCAATGCCAGCGTGCCCAAGACGCTGATCCAGTACCTGGTGCGCTGGGTGGCCGAGACCGGACAACTCGGCGCCACGGCGGACCATCGGGTGCTGCTGGACATCCTGGACACCGAGATCAGCCCGGAGCTGATTCCGGCCGGCGCCGCCGACAAGCCCTTGCAGAGCACCGAGGCCACGATCGGCCCCTATGAGCTGCAGGACTTCAATCTGTTCTACACCCTGCGCCACGGCTATGCGCCGGCCAAGATCGCCTTCCTGGCCCGCCATGCCTGGGGCGACCGCAGCCAGGGGGCCTGGCCGGACGAAGTCCATGTGCAGCGCAACGAGTACGCGCTGGCCGAGATCAAGCGCGTGCTGGGCATCTTCGTGCAGCGCTTCTTCAAGGGCAGTCAGTTCAAGCGCAGCTGCGTGCCGAACGCGCCCAAGGTGGGCAGCGGCGGCTCGCTGTCGCCCCGCGGTGACTGGCGTGCGCCCAGCGATTCGGAGGCGGCCGTGTGGCTGGCCGATCTGGCGCGCATCCCTGACTGATGAGGCGGGGATGAGGCGGGGTTCCGTGCTTAAATCACGGCAATCGTTCAATCCCCCGGAGCCCGTGTCATGAAGCAGATCACCGCCATCATCAAGCCCTTCAAGCTGGACGAAGTCCGCGAGGCGCTGGCCGAGGTGGGGGCCTCGGGCCTGACCGTCACCGAGGTCAAGGGCTTCGGCCGCCAGAAGGGCCATACCGAGCTCTATCGCGGCGCCGAGTACGTGGTGGATTTCCTGCCCAAGGTGAAGGTGGAAGTGGTGGTCAAGGACGACGAGGTCGACCGTTGTATCGATGCCATCCTGAAGGCCGCCAAGACCGGCAAGATCGGTGACGGCAAGATCTTCGTGACGCCGGTGGAGCAGGTGGTGCGCATCCGCACGGGCGAGACCGACGAAGCAGCCGTCTAAGGCCCACCCCCTACCGGCTTCGCCGGCCCCCTCAAGGGGGCACGTCCGCGAGCCCGGCGGAGCCGGGTCTCCGGACGTCGCTGTGTAAAGTCACGCGATCAGGCGGTGATAGAGGGCGGCGGCCCAGACGCCGCCGGCCAGCAGCAGGGCCAGCATCACGGCGGCGCTGGCCAGGTCCTTGGCGCGTTTCGACAGCTCGTGCAGCTCGAAGCCGACTCGGTCGATCGCGGCCTCGATGCCCGAGTTGAGCAGCTCGACGATCAGCACCAGCAGCAGCGAGCCGATCAGCAGCGCCACCTCCACCCAGCCGCGCCCCAGCCAGAAGGCCAGGGGCGTGGCCACGACCAGCAGCCAGATTTCCTGCCGGAAGGCGCTCTCGCCGCTGTAGGCGGCGCGCAGCCCGGCCCAGGAATAGCCGGCCGCGCGCAGGATGCGGTCCAGGCCCGTGCGGCCCTTGTGGGGGTTGCTCATCGCTTGACCGGTGTCTGCGTGATCAGCTGGGTGCCGCACAGCGCGTCGTGCAGGAACTGCCTGCGCGGATGTAGCCGGGCCAGTGCCGCATAGGCGATGACGCCCGCGCTCAGGCTGCCGAAGATCGCGCCGCTGCTGTGCTGCAGGCCCAGCAGATGGACGCTCAGCAGGGCGGGCATGAACCACAGCCAGGCGAGCAGATAGCGCCCCAGCGCGCGCGCCTGGCTCAGGGACCGACCCTCGCCGTCGACCACGCGGATATGCCAGGCCTTCATCGCCACGGTCTGGCCGCCATGCGACCAGAACCAGATGAAATAAATGCCCAGCACGATGAACAGAAAGGCCTGCAGCCCATGCTGGCCCTGCATCGCATGGCGCTGCTGGGTCAGGGTGGAGTAGAGGTAGCCGGCCACGAAGACCACGCCGAACAGCAGCACGCCCTCATAGATGAAACAGGCCAGACGACGGGCCAGGCCCGGGATGGCGGCCGTGCCGCCGGACAAATCGCTCATGGGGCGGGATTATTGCCGGACCGGCGCGGCGTCGGGCTTGGGCAGCAGGGTCTTGGCGTCCAGCCGGCTCAGGTCCAGCGCCAGTTTCGGGTTGCCGGTGGGCTGGCGCGCCTGGGAGCTGGCAAACCGGCCCTGGTTGATCAAGACGGTGGTGGCGCCCGGCTTGGCTTGCAGCACCGTCGGGCCCAGCGGTTGATCGGACTGCTTGGGGCGCAGCAGCACCAGGCCGGGCTTGACGGCTGCCGGTGCGGCCTTGGCACTTGCCTTGTTGGCCGTGTCGGGCGAGGGCACGCCGGCCGGTTTGGCCTTCTGCGCCGCCTTGTCGGCCAGCAACTGGCGCTTTTCCTCGGGCAGGGCCTGGTAGGCCTCCCATTTGGCCTGGCGCTCGTCGGCCTTCAACTGGCGCGCGGCCTGGAAGGTGAACCGGGCCTGCTGGCGCTCGGCCGGGCTGAGCCTGGCCCAGTCGCTCATGCGCTGGTGCACGCGCTGCTGCTCATCCTCGGGCAGCTGCGGATAGCGGGCCGCCAACTCCAGCCACTTGCCGCGACGCGACGGGTCCAGGCCGTTCCACTCCTTCTCCAAGGGGGCCAGCAGCTGCTTGTGCGCCGGGCTGAGCGCCTGCCAGTCGGTCGACGCCGGGGGCGCCTGGGCCGGGATGGCTGCCGGGGCGGGCGCCGGCACCACGAGCGGTGCGGCCGGCGGCGGCGCGGTGGGCGGGGCTTCCGGCGAGGGCGCCGCAGAAGCGGCGCCCTCGCCCGGCATCTGCGCCGAGGCCGGGCCGCACAGGCTCAGCCACAACGCGGCCAGCCAGACGGCGAGAACGGAGGGCTTGGCGTTGGGTCGGGTGGAAAGACGAGGGGGTTCCGCTCGGGTCATGCTGCCGGCCCGTCACTCTTGCGGCTGTTGCGGTTCTTGGGGCTGCTCGTCATCGCTGAGGTATTCGGAGAAGCCCGGGTCGCCGTAGGCGGCCGGCGGCAGCTTGTCGGACAGCAGGGCGGCATCGACCTCGGCCGCCGCGGTGATCTGCTGGTACCACTGGCTGTGCTGGATCAGCAGCAGGCCGCCGACCAGCAGCAGCAGGGGCAGCAGCGAGGCCAGCTTGAGCCAGCGGCCACCGCGGCCGGAATCCGGTCCCCCCAGGGCCAGGCTATTGCCCTGGCGGAGCACGGTGGCGATGGTTTCGGCCTGGGGGCGGGCGGCGCGTGCCTCGCGGGCCTTCAGCAGGGCCTGCTCGCGCGCGAAGCGCAGGCGCTCGCTGATGTCCGGCGCCAGGGCGTCGCCCTGTTCGGTCAAGCCCGCAGCGACGCGCAGGCCGAAGCGCGACATGTCCAGGTCGGAGTGCTGATGCTGAGGCTTGTTCATAGTGTGATTCCCTTGGCCTTCAGAGATTTTGCAAGCGAATGAACCGCCCGGGAGCAATGCGTTTTCACGCTGCCCTCCGAACAGCCCATCACGGATGCCGTCTCTGCGACATCCAATTCTTCCCAGTAACGCAGCAGAAACGCTTCCCGTTGACGGGCGGGCAACTCGGCGACTTCCTTGTCGATGGCTTGCAAGATCTGGGCCCGCGACACCTCGTCGGCGGCGCTCAGCGCGCCCAGGGCACCGTCCCGCGTTTCCAGGGATTCCAGCAGGTCGAAATCCTCGTCGCCGTCCGCCCCGTCGAAGTCTGACAGGTTCTGCATCACGGACCTGCGCACTTTTTGGCGCCGGAACCAGTCCATCGTGGCGTTCGAGAGGATGCGCTGGAACAGCAGCGGCAACTCGGCCGCCGGGCGGTCGAAGTATTTCTCGGCCAGCCGGATCATGGCGTCCTGCACGATGTCCAAAGCCGCGTCGTCATCGCGCACCAGATAGGCGCTGCGCTTGAAGGCTCGTTTTTCGACGCTGCGGAGGAATTCGTTGAGTTCTTTGTCGGTGGCCAAAAGTCTGCGGGCGGGCCCGGTGCTGGCGGAATCGGCGCGAATTATTGCATTTCACCCGCCAATCCCGATCGGATCGCTCGGCGGGGCTTGATCGCGTGCATAATGCTGCTTCGCACAAAGAGCTACTTGGGTCTCAAGCTGGCCGCCCGACCGGGGCGCCTCGTTTTTGACCGCGCAGGCTCCGAGTCCGCCTCACAAGGGCGCGAGAAGGAGCACCGATGGTTTTTCGTTAGAGAAATTCACAGAGGTTCGAAATGGACATGTCTAGCGCGGAAGTCAAGCGTGCCGCTGCATTGGAAAGCAGGGCACAACCGCAAATCTCCCCCCCCTCCGCAGAGCTGAACGGCTCTGAAATCCTGGTTCGCTGCCTGCAGGCCGAAGGTGTCAAGCATCTCTGGGGCTATCCCGGCGGTGCCGTGCTGTACATCTACGACGCCCTGTACAAGCAGGACTCGATCCAGCATGTGCTGGTGCGCCACGAGCAGGCGGCCATCCATGCGGCCGACGGCTATGCCCGCGCCACCGGCGATGTGGGTGTGGCGCTCGTCACCTCGGGCCCCGGGGTCACCAATGCCGTGACCGGCATCGCGACGGCCTATATGGACTCGATCCCGATGGTGATCATCACGGGACAGGTGCCCACGCCGGCGATCGGTCTGGATGCCTTCCAGGAATGCGACACCGTGGGCATCACCCGCCCCATCGTCAAGCACAACTTCCTGGTGAAGGACGTGCGCGACCTGGCGACGACGCTGAAGAAGGCCTTCCACATCGCCCGTACCGGCCGGCCCGGCCCGGTGGTGGTGGATATCCCGAAGGACGTGTCGCTGCACAAGACCGCGTTCAGCTACCCCACGCATGTGGAGATGCGCAGCTACAACCCGGTGAAGAAGGGCCACAGCGGCCAGATCCGCAAGGCGGTGCAGCTGCTGCTGCAGGCCCGGCGCCCCTATATCTATACGGGCGGCGGCGTGATCCTGGGCGAGGCCTCGGCCGAGCTGCGCGAACTGGTCAACCTGCTCGGCTATCCCTGCACCAACACCCTGATGGGTCTGGGTGCGGTGCCGGCCTCGGACCCGAAGTTCCTGGGCATGCTGGGCATGCATGGCACCTACGAAGCCAACATGACCATGCAGAACTGCGATGTGCTGCTGGCCGTGGGCGCGCGCTTCGACGACCGGGTGATCGGCAATCCCAAGCATTTCGCCCAGGTGGAGCGCAAGATCATCCATGTGGACATCGACCCCTCGTCGATCTCCAAGCGGGTGCGGGTGGACATCCCGATCGTCGGCGATGTCAAGGACGTGCTGCAGGAACTGATCCACCAGATCAAGGAAGCCCAAGGCCGGCCGGACTCGAACGCGATCAACGCCTGGTGGAGCCAGATCAACGAGTGGCGCCGCCGCGAGTGCCTGGCCTACAAGCCGTCCAACGAGGTCATCAAGCCGCAGATGGTGGTCGAGACCCTGTGGAACCTGACCAAGGACCGCGACACCTACATCACCTCGGATGTCGGCCAGCACCAGATGTGGGCCGCGCAGTTCTACCGCTTCGAGGAGCCACGCCGCTGGATCAATTCCGGCGGCCTGGGCACGATGGGCGTGGGCCTGCCCTACGCGATGGGCATCAAGCTGGCCAAGCCGGAGTCGGATGTGTTTTGCATCACCGGCGAGGGTTCGATCCAGATGTGCATCCAGGAACTCTCCACCTGCCTGCAGTACCGCACGCCGGTGAAGATCGTGTCGCTGAACAACCGCTACCTGGGCATGGTGCGGCAGTGGCAGGAACTGGACTATGGCAAGCGCTACTCGCACAGCTATATGGAAGCGCTGCCGGACTTCGTCAAGCTGGCCGAGGCCTATGGCCATGTGGGCCTGCTGGTCGAGAAGCCCGGCGATGTCGAGGGCGCGCTGAAGGAGGCGATGCGCCTGAAGGACCGCACGGTGTTCCTCGACATCCGCACCGATCCGACCGAGAACGTCTGGCCCATGGTCCAGGCGGGCAAGGGCATTTCGGAGATGCTGCTGGGGTCCGAAGACCTCTGAGCCGTGAAGCCCGGCCAAGGTCCCGCGTTACCGCGCAGGGTCGAAGGCCAGGTCCAGCGGCTCGGCGGCCCGGAACACCGAGGCATCCTTTCTTTCCAGTCAATCGAACAGCGTGGCCAAGGGCCGTCGGTTACCGCCGTCGGTCTGAAGAGCGCGAAGGACGAGACCCCTCATGAAACACATCATTGCACTGCTCATCGAGAACGAGCCTGGCGCGCTGTCGCGCGTCGTCGCGCTGTTCTCGGCCCGCGGCTACAACATCGAGAGCCTGACGGTGGCGCCGACGGAGGATCCGTCGCTGTCGCGCATGACCATCGTCACCACCGGTTCCGACGAGGTGATCGAGCAGATCACCAAGCACCTGAACCGGTTGATCGAGGTGGTCAAGGTCGTCGACCTGACCGAAGGCAACTACACCGAGCGCGAACTGATGCTGATCAAGGTGCGCGCGGTCGGCAAGGAGCGCGAGGAAATGAAGCGTACCGCCGACATCTTTCGCGGCCGCATCATCGACGTGACCGAGAAGACCTACACGATCGAACTGACCGGCGATGCCGGCAAGCTCGACGCCTTCATCGGTGCGATCGACCGCACGGCCATCCTGGAAACCGTGCGCACCGGCAGCAGCGGCATCGGCCGCGGCGAGCGCATCCTGCGCGTCTGACCCCGCCCCTCCCTTTTTCTTCCGTACCGATTTTTCCCTGGAGACCGACATGAATGTTTTTTATGACAAGGACGCCGACCTCAGCCTGATCAAGGGCAAGAACGTCACCATCATCGGCTATGGCTCACAAGGCCACGCCCATGCCCAGAACCTGAACGACAGCGGCGTCAAGGTCACCGTCGGTCTGCGCCGCGGCGGCGCTTCCTGGGCCAAGGCCGAGAACGCCGGCCTGAAGGTGGCCGAGATCGCCGACGCCGTGAAGGCCGCCGACGTCGTGATGATCCTGCTGCCCGACGAGCAGATCGCCGACGTGTACAAGCGCGAGGTCGAGCCCAATATCAAGCAGGGCGCTTCGCTGGCCTTCGCCCACGGCTTCAACGTGCACTACGGCCAGGTGACCCCGCGCGCCGACCTGGACGTCTGGATGGTCGCTCCCAAGGCCCCGGGCCACACGGTGCGCGGCACCTACACCCAGGGTGGCGGCGTGCCGCATCTGATCGCCGTCTACGCCGACAAGAGCGGCAAGGCGCGCGACCTGGCGCTGAGCTACGCCGCGGCCAACGGCGGCGGCAAGGCCGGCATCATCGAGACCAACTTCCGCGAGGAGACCGAGACCGACCTGTTCGGCGAGCAGGCCGTGCTGTGCGGCGGCACCGTCGAGCTGATCAAGGCGGGCTTCGAAACCCTGGTGGAAGCCGGCTACGCGCCCGAGATGGCCTATTTCGAGTGCCTGCACGAGCTGAAGCTGATCGTCGACCTGATCTATGAAGGCGGTATCGCCAACATGAACTACTCGATCTCGAACAACGCCGAGTACGGCGAGTACGTCACCGGCCCGCGCGTCGTCACCGAGGCCACCAAGGACGCAATGCGCCAGTGTCTGAAGGACATCCAGACCGGCGAGTACGCGAAGAGCTTCATCCTCGAGAACAAGGCCGGCGCACCGACCCTGCTGAGCCGCCGCCGCCTGACCTCGGAACACCAGATCGAGCAGGTCGGCGAGAAGCTGCGCGCGATGATGCCCTGGATCAAGAAGAACCGTCTGGTCGACCAGAGCAAGAACTAAAGCAGGCCCCCCGCCTGTCGAGAAGCCGCGGCTCGTCCGCGGCTTTTCCCATTCCGGCCCTGTTGTATCCTCCCGCCCCATGACCGAATCCGACAACAAGAACGTGGACCTGCTGGACGAGGACGAAGTCCATGAGCCGCTGCGCCCGCGCCGCAAGGGCATCTACATCCTGCCCAACCTCTTCACGCTGGCCGCGCTGTTCAGCGGCTTCTATGCCATCGTGATGGCGATCAGCGGCCGCTTCGAGCAGTCGGCCTACGGCATCTTTGCCGCGATGGTGCTGGACAGCCTGGACGGCCGCGTGGCGCGCATGACCCATACGCAGAGCACCTTCGGCGAGCAGATGGACAGCCTGTCCGACATGGTGTCCTTCGGCGCCGCGCCGGCCCTGATCATGTATTCCTGGGCCCTGCAGGGGCTGGGCAAATGGGGCTGGTTCGCCGCCTTCGTCTACATTGCCGGCGCCGCGCTGCGGCTGGCGCGTTTCAACACCAACCTGGCCGTCGTCGACAAGCGCTTCTTCCAGGGCGTGCCCAGCCCCGCGGCCGCGGCCCTGGTGATCGGCCTGATCTGGGTGCTGGACGACGCCGGCTACAAGCAGGTGCACCAGGATCCGGCCCTGGCCTGGACCGCCTTCGGCTTCACGCTCTATGCCGGCCTGACGATGGTCACCAATGCGCCGTTCTACAGCTTCAAGGACGTGAGCTTCAAGCGTTCGGTGCCCTTCATCGTGATCGTCGCGATCGCGCTGGGCATCGCGCTGATCAACATCCATCCGCCCACCGTGCTGTTCGGCCTGTTCTGCGTCTACGGCGTCTCCGGCTACGGGGTCTACGCCTACAAGCGCATGAAGGGCAAGCCGGTCAGCGTGATCGCCACATCGACCGACGAGCCGGACGAAAAAGGCCTGCATCACTGACGCGGGCCCATGCTACTATCCTGCCCCATGAAGACGTCGCGCGCGCTCGCCCTGCTACTACTAGGTGAACCTCGGGTTCGCTGATCGATCGCGCACGTCCCTCCCCAAGCGTTCAGATTTCAACGGCCCGTATGCAACCCGCAGCGGGCCGTTTGCTTTTCTCGAGTCTGCCGGTTGCCACCCCACCCAACTGGAACTCCGATGTTGAAGCAAGCGAATCAGAAATACCGTGCCTTTCCCCCGGTGGCCCTGGCCGAGCGCCGCTGGCCCGACGCCCGGCTGAGCGCGGCGCCGATCTGGCTCAGCACCGATCTGCGCGACGGCAACCAGGCTCTGATCGAGCCCATGGACGTGGCCCGCAAGCTGCGCATGTTCCAGATGCTGGTGAAGATCGGCTTCAAGGAGATCGAAGTCGGCTTTCCCTCGGCCTCGCAAACCGAGTTCGATTTCGTGCGCATGCTCGTCGAGGGCGGCCATATCCCCGATGACGTGACGATCCAGGTGCTGACCCAGGCGCGCTCCCATCTGATCGAACGAACCTTCGAATCCCTCGTCGGCGCCAAGCGCGTGATCGTCCATCTCTACAACGCGGTCGCGCCCGTCATGCGCCGGGTGGTGCTGGGTGCGGATGAGGACGGCATCGTCGAGCTGGCCACCCTCCACGCCCAGCAGATCAAGGACTGCGCCGCCAGGCGGCCCGAGACCGACTGGCGCTTCGAGTACTCGCCCGAGATGTTCTCGGGTACCGAGCTGGCCTTTTCCAAGCGCGTCGTCGACGCCGTCACGGCCGTCTGGCAGCCGCTGCCCGAGCGCAAATGCATCATCAATCTGCCCTCGACGGTGGAGCACTCGGCGCCCAACATCTTTGCCGACATGATCGAGTGGATGCATCGCCACCTCGAGAGGCGCGAGTCCATCGTGCTGTCGGTGCACCCGCACAACGACCGCGGCACCGGCACGGCGGCCGGCGAATTCGCCCTGATGGCGGGGGCCGACCGCATCGAGGGCTGCCTGTTCGGCAATGGCGAGCGTACCGGCAATGTGGACCTGGTCAACATCGCGCTGAACCTCTACACCCAGGGCGTGGATCCCGGGCTGGATTTCTCCGACATCGACGAGGTGCGTCGCTGCGTCGAGCATTGCACCCAATTGCCCGTGCATCCGCGCCACCCCTATGTTGGCGATCTGGTCTACACATCCTTTTCGGGCTCGCACCAGGACGCGATCAAGAAGGCCTTCGCGGCCCGCCAGGACGGGCAGATCTGGGACATGCCCTATCTGCCCATCGACCCCAAGGATCTGGGGCGCAGCTACGACGCGGTGATCCGCGTCAACAGCCAGTCGGGCAAGGGCGGCATCAGCTACCTGCTCGAGAGCGAGTACGGCCTGGAACTGCCGCGCCGCCTGCAGATCGAGTTCAGCCAGGTGGTGCAGGCGGTCATGGACGACCAGGGGCGGGAGCTGAGCGCGGCCGATATCTGGCAGATCTTCCAGCGCGAGTACGCGATCGACGACGGTGCGCGCGCCGGCGTCGCGCATCCCCAGATCACCGACCGCGGCGAATATGGCGTGCGCCTGCAGGCCGAGGTCTGCGTGGCCGGCCGGCACGCCAGGGTCGAGGGGGAGGGCACCGGCCCGATCGAGGCCTTCGTGAACGGCCTGGCCCGGCAGACGGGGGCCGGCATCCGCGTGCTGGACTATCACGAGCACTCGATCGGCAGCGGCGCCGACGCGCGCGCCGTGGCCTACCTGGAACTGCGCATCGGCGGCGCCGAGGGCGAGACGCGCTATGGCGTGGGCATAGACACCAACATCGTCTCGGCTTCGCTGAAGGCCATCGCCTCGGGGCTCAGCCGCGTGGCGGGCCTGTCGGTGCAGGCCGAGCCGCGGGCCGCGCTCGCCTAAGATTCGATGACCGACAGGAGCACAAGACCATGGCCGACAAGCTGATCATCTTCGATACCACCCTGCGCGACGGCGAGCAATCGCCCGGCGCCTCGATGACGAAGGACGAGAAGCTGCGCATTGCGCGTCAGCTGGAGCGCCTGCGCGTCGACGTGATCGAGGCCGGCTTCGCCGCGTCGAGCAACGGCGACTTCGAGGCCGTCAAGGCGATCGCCGACGTCATCAAGGACAGCACGATCTGCTCGCTGGCGCGCGCCAACGACCGCGATATCGCGCGCGCCGCCGAGGCGCTGAAGGGGGCGGCGCGCTCGCGCATCCACACCTTCATCGCCACCAGCGAGCTCCATATGGAGAAGAAGCTGCGCATGACCCGCGAGCAGGTGCTGGAACAGGCCAGGCTGGCGGTGCGCTTCGCCCGCAACCTGACCGACGACGTGGAGTTCTCGCCCGAGGATGGCTACCGCTCGGATCCGGAGTTCCTGGCGCGCGTGGTCGAGGCCGTGATCGCCGAAGGCGCGACCACGATCAACATCCCCGACACGGTCGGCTATGCGATCCCCGAGCTCTACGGCAATTTCATCAAGACCCTGCGCGAGCGCGTGCCCAATGCCGACAAGGCGATCTGGTCGGTGCATTGCCACAACGATCTGGGCATGGCGGTCGCGAACTCGCTGGCCGGCGTCAAGATCGGCGGCGCGCGCCAGATCGAGTGCACGATCAACGGCCTGGGCGAGCGCGCCGGCAACTGCTCGCTGGAGGAGGTGGTGATGGCGGTCAAGACGCGCCGCGACTACTTCGCGCTGGACCTGGGCATCGATACCTCGCACATCGTCGCGGCCTCGCGCCTGGTGAGTCAGACCACCGGCTTCGTGGTGCAGCCCAACAAGGCGGTGGTCGGCGCCAATGCCTTCGCCCATGCCTCGGGCATCCACCAGGACGGCGTGCTGAAGGCGCGCGACACCTACGAGATCATGCGCGCCGAGGACGTGGGCTGGAGCGCCAACAAGATCGTGCTGGGCAAGCTGAGCGGCCGCAACGCCTTCAAGCAGCGCCTGCAGGAACTCGGCATCGCGCTGGAGTCGGAGGCCGAGGTGAACGCCGCCTTCGTGCGCTTCAAGGACCTGGCCGACCGCAAGAACGAGATCTTCGACGAGGACATCATCGCCCTGGTGATGGACGAGTCGGTGACGGCCGAGCATGAGCATTACCGCCTGCTGTCGCTGTCGCAGCGCTCGGAAACCGGCGAGCGGCCGCATGCCAGCGTGGTGTTCGCCGCCGGCGACACGGAGCACCGCGCCGAAAGCGACGGCAATGGTCCGGTGGACGCCAGCCTACGCGCGATCGAGTCGACCGTGCAAAGTGGCGCGGAAATGCTGCTCTACTCCGTCAATGCGATCACCAGCGGCAGTACAGAATCGCAGGGCGAGGTCACGGTGCGCTTGCAGCATGCCGGCCGCGTGGTGAACGGCGTCGGTGCCGATCCGGATATCGTCGTGGCTTCGGCCAAGGCATATTTGAGCGCGCTCAACAAGCTGCAAAGCAAGATCGAGCGCGTGGCGGCACAAGGCTAGGCAGGAATTGGCGCGAGGCTCTACTTGAGGAAGCTCGCTTAAGTTTTTGATCTTGCCCGACTTTTGCCTTTCACCTACACTGGCGAAGATTGCAGTTGGGGGCCGGATTGAAAACTTTTGTAAGCTTGTGCTCGGGTGCCGTCTTGGGCGGCGCGCTCCTGATCGGCGGGGCTCTCGCGCCGATTCAGCAGGCCGAGGCGGCCACGGCCAATGGTTCATCCAAGTTCCAGGTCAAGAAGGCGCAATCCGGCAAGACCATGCGCAAGGCCAAGCCGGCCGCGCGCTATCCGCGCAAGGCCGCGCTGTCGGCCGCTCCCATCGTGGCGGCCAAGCCATCCTTCGGCCAGCTCTACGGCCTGCATGCGACCGAGGACCCGCTGGACCTGAAGTCCAGCGTGGCCCTGGTGATGGACCAGGACACCAACGAGGTGCTGCTGTCCAAGAATCCCCAGGCCGTGCTGCCCATCGCCTCCATCACCAAGCTGATGACCGCCCTGGTGGTGGTCGAGGCCGGCCAGTCCATGGACGAGATGCTGACCATCTCGGAAGAAGACAAGGACACCGAGAAGGGCACGGGCTCGCGCCTGGCCATCGGCAGCACGCTGAGCCGCGGCGAAATGATGCATCTGGCCCTGATGGCTTCCGAGAACCGTGCCGCCAACGCGCTGGGCCGCCACTATCCGGGCGGACTGTCCGCCTTTGTCGTGGCGATGAACCAGAAGGCCCAGGCCCTGGGCATGACGGACACCCATTACGTCGAGCCCACCGGCCTGTCCAGCCGCAACCAGAGCAGCGCCAAGGATCTGGCCGCGCTGGTGAAGGTGGCGCACGAATACCCGCTGCTGCGCGAGCTGTCCACGTCCAAGGAGCATTCGGTGGTCCTCGGGCGCCGCCAGGTGGCCTTCCACAGCACCAATGGCCTGGTGCGCAGCGGTGCCTGGGACATCGGCCTGCAGAAGACCGGTTTCATCAATGAAGCGGGCCGCTGCCTGGTGATGCAGGCGCAGATGGCCGGTCGCAAGCTGATCCTGGTGTTCCTGGACTCGGCCGGCAAGTATTCGCGCATGGGCGATGCCGAGCGCGTGCGCAAATGGATCAGCAGCAACCCGACGATCAGCGCCAAGGCGCCCGACCTGCCCGGTTGAACGCCAGGGGGCCGATGAGGCCTCGCATCACGAAGAAAGCGCCCCGCGGGGCGCTTTTTCATGGGCCTGCCCGGCTCAGCCGCGGTAGCCCAGCGCCAGCGAGATCTGCGCGGCGGTCTCCTTGAGTCGCACCAGCCAGCTTTCCTCCAGCCGATCGGCCGGTGCCGAGATCGACAGGCCCGCCACCAGCTTGCTCTGGTCGTCGTAGATGCCGGCGGCCATGCAGCGAACGCCCAGTTCCAGTTCCTCGTCATCGCGCGCCACCCCGCGCTGGCGCACCAGGGCCATCTCGCGCTCCAGCGCGGCAATGTCGGTCAGGCTGTTCTTGGTGTGGCCGGCCAGGCCCGTGCGGGTGGCATAGGCGCGCACCCGCGGCGCGTCGTCGCTGGCCAGGAAGAGCTTGCCCACCGAGGTCAGGTGCAGCGGCGCGCGACCGCCGACGGCGCGCACCACCTGCATGCCGGAGCGCTCGCTGTAGGTGCGTTCGATATAGACGATCTCGTCGCCCTGGCGCACCGACAGATTGACCGGTTGGTGGGTGAACTTGTGCAGTTCGCGCATCGGCGCCAGCGCGGCATCGCGCACGTCCAGCCGCGCCTTGACCAGATTGCCCAGCTCCAGCAGACGCATGCCCAGGCGGTAGCTGCCGGCCTCCGGGCGGTCGACGAACCGGCCGATCGCCAGGTCGTTGAGAATGCGGTGAGCGGTGGAGGGGTGCAGTCCGGTGGTTTCGCTGATCTGTTTCAGCGACACGGGATCCTGATGGCTGGCCAGCACGTCCAGCAGCGCGAAGCTGCGTTCCAGCACCTGGATGGCGGGCGTCTGCCCCTCTTTGCTTTTCATGGACTTGATTGTGCGGGATTTTGTGTTTTTTTTACATGGCGAAATGCTGCGGCGCATCATTTTGTGGTGGGGCTGCGCCGCCTGGCTGGTTTTCGGCGGCGCAGCGAGCGCGCAGTCCGGGCCGGGCTGGCTGCGCGTGCCGGCGACCGGCGGCCACCTGGCGGCCGAGGACATCGCCGTGGTCGTCAACCAGGCCGACCCCTATTCGGTGGCGGTCGGCAAGTACTACGCCAAGAAGCGCGGCCTCGCGCCCGAGCAGATCGTGCGCGTGGAGCTGCCGTTGCAGCCCGGCCTGAGCCCGGCCGAGTTCGAGGCCTTCAAGGCGCAGCTGGACGAGCGGCTGGGCCCGCGGGTGCAGGCCCTGGCGCTGGCCTGGGCGCAGCCCTATGCGGTGGCCTGCAACTCGATCACCGGTGCGCTGGCCCTGGGCTTCCAGGCCGAGCTGTGCCGGAACAGCTGCGCGGCCTCCAGGCCCTCGCCCTATGTGGCCTATGCGGGACGCCGGCCCTACACGGACCTGGGCCTGCGTCCGGCCATGCTGCTGGCCGCGCGCTCGGTGGAGAGCGCTCGCGCGCTGATCGACCGCGGCGTGGCGGCCGACCATTCCCTGGCCTTGCGCGGCACGCCGCCGGCGCAGGCGGTGTTCGCGAGCACGGCGGACCCGGCCCGCAATGTGCGCGCAGCGCTGTTCCCGCCCGAGGCCAGGCTGTGGGCCCATGGGCTGCAGACGCGCCGGGTAATGCAGGAAGCGCTGCCGGCGCTGGACGCCGTGCTGATCTATCAGACCGGCCTGGCCCGGGTCGAGGGCCTGGACCGGATTCCCTTCCTGCCCGGAGCGCTGGCCGACCATCTGACCTCGGCCGGCGGCCAGCTGGAGCGCACGGACGGGCCGCAGATGAGCGCGCTGGACTGGATCGAGGCCGGTGCCACCGCCAGCCATGGCGCGGTCAGCGAACCCTGCAATCATTTGCAGAAGTTCCCGCATCCGCAGCTGTTGCTGCTCAACTACCTGCAGGGCGCCAGCGCCCTGGAGGCCTACTGGCGCAGCGTGCTGTGGCCGGGGCAGAGCGTGTTCGTCGGCGAGCCGCTGGCGGCGCCCTATGCACGTGAGCCGGCCCGCGAGCCGCTCAATCCCTGAATCGCCCGGGTCGCCGCCAGGCCCGAGCGCACCGCACCCTCCAGCGTGGCGGGGTAGGGGCCGTCGACATAGTCGCCGGCGGCCCACAGGCCCGGCGCAATGGCGGCGGCGGGGCGCTCCAGCCCGGGCGTGCAGGCGAAGGTGGCGCGCTTTTCGGCCAGCACCCGCAGCACCGTGGGCGGGCTGCGCCAGGGCAGGGCTTGCTGGACCTGGGCCAGTACCGCGGCGCCGGCCGCCTCCAGCCCGCGCTCGACCCAGGGCGCGGCTCCGCTGATCACGCAGGCGAACAGGTCGGGGGCATGACCCAAATGGCCGAGGTCGAAGATGAACTGGGCCGGCGCCTCGGGGCTTTCGTGCAGCGCCAGCATCGGCGCGGGCAGGGCGGAGCCGGGGCTGCGCAGGTAGACGGTGACGATGGGCTCGAAGCGCAGCGCGCGGGCCTGCGCGGCCCAGCCGGGGGCCAGCGGCTCGGCCAGGCGTGCGGCCTCGGGTGCGCTGCAGGCCAGGATCACGGCGTCGAAGCGCTCGCCATCGATCCGCCCGTCCGCCTCGATGCGCCCGACGCGCTGGCCCAGCCGCAGCTCGGCGCCATGCGCGCGCAGCCATTGCGCCGCCGGCTCGGCCAGCAGCTCGCTCAGCGGCCGGCGCGGCAGCAGCAGATCGGCCGAACCGCGGCCGCTGAACAGCGCGTCGCGCAGCACGCGCAGAAAGACCTGGGCGCTGGCGGCGCTGGCCGGCGTGTTCAGCGCCGCCACGCACAGCGGATCGATCAGCTCCCGGCGCACGGCCGCGGGCAGGGGGCGGCACAGCGCGGCCACGCTCAGGCCGGCGGCACAGCGGAAGCCGGCCAGAGCCCAGCCCAGGCTGGCGCGCAGCAGGGCCAGGCGCGCGCCCAGGGGCCAGCTGCGGTAGCCCAGCACCGCACGGGCGAAGGCCAGCAGCGGCGGCCCCGGCGGCAGGCGCAGGCCCTCATGCTCGGGGTAGCGCAGCCGGAGCGGCGAGCGCAGCAGCGCCTGCTCGGGGGCGACGCCGACCTTGCGCAGCAGCGCCAGGCTTTCGACATAGGCGCCGATCAGGATGTGCTGGCCGTTGTCCAGGCGCGGCGCGTCGGGCAGGCTGCGCGCGCGGCCGCCCAGCTGCGACGCCATCTCGAACAGGGTGACCCGGTGCCCGGCCTCGGTCGCATGGACCGCGGCCGCCAAGCCGGCCCAACCACCACCGACGATGGCGATCTTCATGACTGAGCGGCTGCTGCAGATCCGGCTTTGCCGGGCTGCCAGCGGCGCCCCCATGAGGGGGCCGGCGTAGCCGGTAGCGGGTGGTCCGTCACCGGCCGCGCCAGTTGGTCTTCATCGCGATCCAGAGCTTGCGCAGCGGCGTCAGCGAGATGCGCTGCTGCAACACCTGGAAGTTCTCGGCCTCGATCTCCCGCAGCAGGGCGCGATAGATGTTGGCCATCATCAGCCCGGGCTTCTGGGCGCGGCGGTCGGTCTCGGGCAGCAGCGCCAGGGCCTCGTCGTAGAGCGCATGGGCGCGCTCGGCCTGGAAGCGCATCAGCGCGCTGAAACGCTCGCTGTAGCCCCAGGGCTTGTCGCGCTTGAGGATCTCGTGGGCCTTGACGTCGAACTGCTGCAGCTCGGAGATCGGCAGGTAGATGCGGCCTCGGCGCGCGTCGTCGCCGACGTCGCGGATGATGTTGGTCAGCTGCATCGCCTGGCCCAGCTTGTGGGCATAGGCGATGGTCTGCGGCTCGGTGCGGCCGAAGATGCCCGAGGCCACCTCGCCCACCACGCCGGCCACCAGGTGGCAGTAGCGCTGCAGGCCCGGGTAGTCCAGGTAGCGGGTCTGCTCCAGGTCCATCTGGCAGCCATCGATCACCGCGTTGAGATGCTCGAGCCGGATGTCGTAACTGGCCACATGGGGCATCAGGGCCTTCATCGCGGGGTGCTGGGCCTGGCCGGCAAAGGCGCCGGCGGCCTCCTTGCGCCACCAGGCCAGCTTGGTGGCGGCAACGCCGGGGTCGTGGATCTCGTCCACCACGTCGTCCACCTCGCGACAGAAGGCATAGAAGGCGGTGATGGCGGCGCGGCGCGGCGGCGGCAGGAACAGGAAGGCGTAGTAGAAGCTGGAACCGCTCTGCGCCGCCTTCTCCTGGACATATTGCTCCGGGGTCACGCGGTTCCCTCGCGGTGCATGCGCAGGGCGCGGCCGGCCAGCAGCGGCAGATCTAGGGCGGTGATGCGGGGGCGTTGGAGCAGGGTGGCGTATTCCATGGTCTGGATTTTCTCAAGAATGCGCAGGCCGCCTTGTACCACCAGGCGCAGCTCCCAGCCGGCGCGGCCGGGAATCTGGTGCACCAGGGGCGCGCCCTCGTGCATCAGGGCCTCGGCCCAGGCGCAGAGCTGATGGATCAAGGCGCGGGCCGCGGGGCTGTCCCGGCAGGCCTGTACCGCGTCGGCGCTCAGGCCGTGGCGTGCCAGGTCCTGCGCCGGCGCATAGACGCGGCCCGCGGGGCCGTCGCGGCTCATGTCCTGCCAGAAGTTGATCAGCTGCAGGCCGGTGCAGATCGCATCGGAGCGGTCGAGGGCCAGCGGGTCGGTCACGCCGTAGAGGTGCAGCAGCAGCCGGCCCACCGGGTTGGCGGAGCGGCGGCAGTAGTCCAGCAGCTCGGCGCGGTCGGCATAGCGGGTCTTGACCAGATCCTGCTCGAAGGCGTCCAGCAGGGCCTCCAGCAGCGGCAGCGGCAGCCGGTGTCGGGCGATCGCCGCGCCCAGCGGGCCGAACACGCGGGCCCAGCGCGCTGCGGCCGGCCGGCCGGCGGCGGCCCTCAGCAGCTCGGCGCGGTAGGCGCGCAGGTCGGCCAGGCGCGCGTCGGCGCCGGCCTGGCCTTCGTCGGCGATGTCGTCGGCGGTGCGGGCGAAATGGTAGATCGCGACGATGGCCGGCCGCAGCGCGGGCGGACACAGCCAGGAGGCGACGGGAAAGTTCTCATAGTGCTCGATGCTCACGGCCGGCATTGTCCGGGAAAGCCGGGATCGGCCGCGTTGTTTGACAGCGCAAGGACCGGCCCATACATTACTGACCGGTTGGTCAGTTGTGGCCGCGGCGGGCCGGATGGCCGGTCGCGGCCTCTCATTCCTGAGGTTGCCATGTCCCTCGTTTCTTCTCGGCCCGCCAAGGGCCAGCCGTCGGCGCGTCCGGCGGCCCGTTTCGGTGTCCTGCTGGCCGTAGTGGCCGCCGCACTGTCGGTGGCCTGCGGCAAATCCGAGCCGCCACCCGAGCCGGTGCGGGCGGTGCGCACCCAGCTGCTGGCCGGTGGCAGCGCCGGTCTGGTGCACGAGTACGCGGCGGAGCTGCGTGCCCGCACCGAGTCCCGCCTGTCCTTCCGGGTCGGCGGCAAGCTGCTGGAGCGGCGCGTCAATCTGGGCGACGTGGTGAGGCCGGGGCAGTTGCTGGCGCGCCTGGACGGCCAGGACCTGCTGCTGGCGCAGGATGCCGCGCGTGCGGCGATGAGCGCGGCGCGGGTCAACCGTGACCAGTCCAGCGCCGACTACAAGCGCTTCATCGAGCTGCACCAGCAGGGCTTCATCAGCGCCGCCGAGCTGGAGCGGCGCGATGCCGCCTTCAAGGCGGCCCAGGCCCAGCTGGACCAGGCCAAGGCCCAGGCCAATGTCCAGGGCAACCAGTCCGATTACGCGCAGCTCAAGGCCGATGCGGCCGGGGTGATCACCGCGGTCTATGCCGAGCCCGGCATGGTGATGGGGGCCGGTGCGCCGGTGCTGCAGCTGGCCCACGACGGGCCGCGCGACGTGGTGTTCTCGGTGCCCGAGCAGTTGATCGGCAGCCTGCGCGCGGCCGCCAGCCGGACCGGCGCGCTGAAGGTCAAGCTGTGGGGCAGCGACAAGCCGGCCCTGCCGGTGCAGGTTCGCGAGGTGGCGGCCGCGGCCGATCCGACCACGCGCACCTTCCTGGTCAAGGCCGATGCGGGCCAGATCGAGGCGCGCCTGGGCCAGACGGCCACCGTGAGCCTGGAACTGCCCAAGCAGGAGCAGGCGCTGAAGCTGCCGCTGTCGGCCGTGCTGGAGCGGCAGGGCCAGACCGCGGTCTGGGTGCTGGATGCCCCGAGCATGACGGTGAAGCTGCAGCCCATCCAGGTGGCCGGTGCCGATGGCAACGAGGTGGTGGTGGCCGCGGGTCTGGCCCCGGGTCTGGAGGTGGTGACGGCGGGCGTGCATGTGCTGACGCCGGGGCAGAAGGTGCGGCGCTATGTGTCGCCCGCGGCCTCGGCGGCGGCCTCGCGTTGAAAGGGGCTCCATGAGCACGACGCACAAGGCCCCGACGGCCTCCCGCTTCAATGTCTCGCGCTGGGCGCTGGAGCATCCGGCGCTGACCCGCTATCTGATGGTGGTGCTGATGGTGATGGGTTTCGCGGCCTATTTCCAGCTGGGGCAGGACGAGGACCCGCCGTTCACCTTCCGCGCCATGGTGATCCAGGCCTACTGGCCGGGCGCCACGGCCCAGCAGATGGCCGAGCAGGTGTCCGACAAGATCGAGAAGACGCTGCAGGAGGTGCCCTATGCCGACAAGATCCGCACCTTCACCAAGCCCGGGGAATCGCTGACGATCCTGCAGCTGAAGGACAACTCGCCACCCAAGGAAGTGAGTGACGTCTGGTATCTGGTGCGCAAGAAGATCGGCGACATGCGCAGCACCCTGCCGCAGGGCGTGTTCGGCCCCTTCTTCAACGACGAATTCGGCGATGTCTACGGCTCGATCTTTGCGCTGTCGGCCGACGGCTTCTCGCGCGAGGAGATGCGCCAGCAGGCCGAGCGCATCCGCGGCGAGCTGCTGCTGGTGCCCAGCGTGGCCAAGGTCGAGATCTTCGGCGTGCAGGCCGAGAAGCTCTTCATCGAGGTGTCGCAGAAGCGGCTGGCCGAGCTGGGCCTGGACTTCAACCAGGTGATCGGCCAGCTCGGGGCCCAGAACGCGGTGGAGGGCGCCGGCGTGCTGGATGCCCATGGCGGCAATCTGCAGGTGCGCGTGCAGGGACAGTTCGATTCGGTGCGGGCGCTGAAGGAGTTCTCGATCCGCGGCGTCAATCCGGCCACCGGTCAGGCCAGCAGCCTCAAGCTGGGCGATATCGCCGAGATCCGGCGCGCCTATGTCGATCCGCCGACGGTGATGGTGCGCCATCAGGGCAAGGACGTGCTGGCGCTGGGCGTGTCGATGGCCAAGGGCGGCGACATCATCGCGATGGGCAAGGCGCTGCAGGCCGCGACGGCGCGCATCCAGAAGGAGCTGCCGGCGGGCCTGGAGATGTCGCAGATCCAGGACCAGCCTCAGGCGGTGTCGCGCTCGGTCAACGAGTTCGTCCATGTGCTGGTCGAGGCGGTGGTGATCGTGCTGGCGGTCAGCTTCATCTCGCTGGGCCTGCACACCCGGCCGCTGCGCATCGACATCTGGCCCGGGCTGGTGGTGGCGATCACGATCCCGCTGGTGCTGGCCATCACCTTCGTGACCATGTTCTATTGGGGCGTGGGCCTGCACAAGATCTCGCTGGGTTCGCTGATCATTGCGCTGGGCCTGCTGGTGGACGACGCCATCATCGCGGTGGAAATGATGGTGCGCAAGCTGGAGGAGGGCTATGACAAGATGCATGCGGCCACCTTCGCCTATGACGCGACGGCGATGCCCATGCTGACCGGCACCCTGATCACGGCGGTAGGCTTCCTGCCGATCGGCATGGCCCAGTCGACGGTGGGGGAATACACCTTCGCCATCTTCGCCGTGACGGCCGCCGCGCTGATGATCTCCTGGGTGGTGTCGGTCTACTTCGTGCCCTATCTCGGCGCCTTGCTGCTGCGCAGCCACAAGGCCAACGACGGCGAGGCCCATGAGCTGTTCGACACGCCGTTCTACAACCGCTTCCGCGGCCTGGTGCGCTGGTGCGTCGAGAACCGCTGGAAGACGATCGGCCTGACGGTGCTGATCTTCGTGCTGGGCCTGTTCGGCATGACGCGGGTGCAGCAGCAGTTCTTCCCGGATTCGAGCCGGCCCGAGATCATGGTGGATCTGTGGCTGCCGGAGGGCTCGACGATCCTGCAGAGCAAGGCCGTGGCCGAGCGCTTCGAGGCGCGCATGCTCAAGGAGCCGGGGGTGTCGACCATCAGCACCTGGGTGGGCAGCGGCGTGCCGCGCTTCTATCTGCCGCTGGACCAGGTCTTCCCCCAGGTGAACGTCAGCCAGGCCATCGTGCTGCCCAAGGACCTGGCGCAGCGCGAGGATCTGCGGCGGCGTCTGCCGGCCATCCTGGCCACGGAGTTTCCCGAGGTGCGCGGCCGCGTGAAGCTGCTGCCCAACGGGCCGCCGGTGCCCTATCCGGTGCAGTTCCGGGTCAATGGGGAGAGCCTGAGCGAGGTGCGCCAATGGGCCGACCAGGTCAAGGAGATCCTGCGCGCCAATCCGAACATGCGCGGCGTCAACGACAACTGGAACGAATCGATCAAGGCGCTGCGCCTGGAGATCGACCAGGACAAGGCGCGCGCGCTGGGGGTCACCAGCCAGAGCATCGCCCAGGCCTCGCGCACCATGCTGTCGGGCAGCACCGTCGGCCAGTACCGCGAGGGGGATCGCCTGATCGATATCGTGCTGCGCCAGCCGCTGGATGAGCGCAATGTCATCACCGACATCGGCAATGCCTATGTGCCGACCGCGAGCGGCCGGGCCATCCCGCTGACCCAGATCGCCAAGGTGACGTTCGGGTGGGAGCCCGGCGTGCTGTGGCGGGAGGGGCGCCGCTACGCGGTGACCGTGCAGGGCGACGTGGCCGAGGGCCTGCAAGGCGCCACGGTGACCGCCCAGATCTGGCCCAAGCTGCAGGAGCTGCAGGCCAAGATGCCGCCCGGCTATCGCATCGAGGTGGCCGGCGCGGTGGAGGAGAGCAGCAAGGGCCAGGGCTCGATCGCGGCTGGCGTGCCGATGATGCTGTTCATCACCTTCACGCTGCTGATGCTGCAGCTGCAGAGCTTCTCGCGCGCCATGCTGGTGTTCCTGACCGGGCCCCTGGGCATCGCCGGGGTGGCCGCTGCACTGCTGATCCTGGACCGGCCCTTCGGCTTTGTCGCGCTGCTGGGCGTGATCGCGCTGATGGGCATGATCCAGCGCAACTCGGTGATCCTGATCGACCAGATCGAGCAGGACCGCTCGCGCGGTGTGCCGGCCTGGAGCGCGATCGTCGAATCGGCGGTGCGGCGTTTCCGCCCCATCGTGCTGACCGCGGCGGCGGCCGTGCTGGCGATGATTCCGCTGTCGCGCTCGGTGTTCTGGGGGCCGATGGCGGTGGCCATCATGGGCGGCCTGATCGTCGCGACCGCGCTGACGCTCCTGGCCCTGCCGGCGATGTATGCGGCCTGGTTCCGGGTGCAGCGTCCCGCCGCCGCGGCGCGGTTCTGAACCCGGCCCCTCGAATGCGGCCCCGGGGTTTTCCTTGGGGCCGATTTCCGCTTTGGCATGCGGCTACAATCTCCGGTTTGCCGAAATGCCACAGGGCTGAGGCGGTGCTTCGTGCACCGTGGCAGCCTTGAAACCACTCGCGCGGGTGGCGAAATTGGTAGACGCACCAGGTTTAGGTCCTGACGCCTTCACGGGCGTGCCGGTTCGAGTCCGGCCCCGCGCACCATCACTTTGTTTTCTGAGTCAACTATGGCCGTTACCGTCGAAACCCTCGAAAAGCTCGAACGCCGCATCACGCTCACGCTGGCGGCCGCTGACATCACCAGCGAGGTCGAGAACCGTCTGAAGAAGCTGGCTCGCACCGTCAAGGCCGACGGCTTCCGCCCCGGCAAGGTGCCGATGAGCGTCGTGGCCCAGCGCTACGGCTACTCGGTCCAGTACGAAGTCATGAACGACAAGCTGGGCGAGGCCTTCAACTCGGCCGCCAACGAGGCCAAGCTGCGCGTCGCCGGCATGCCCCGCATCGCCCAGAAGGAGCAGGCGCCCGAGGGCGAGATGGCCTTCGATGCCACCTTCGAGGTCTATCCCGAGGTCAAGATCGGTGATCTGGCCGCCGCCGAGGTCGAGCGCGTCTCCAGCGACGTGACCGACGAGGCGATCGACAAGACCGTCGAGATCCTGCGCAAGCAGCGCCGCACCTTCGCCCAGCGCGCCGCCGCCGAGGGCGCGGCCGAGGGCGATCGCGTCACCATCGACTTCGAAGGCAAGATCGACGGCGAGCCCTTCGCCGGCGGCAAGGCCGAGGCCTTCCAGTTCATCATCGGCGAAGGCCAGATGCTGGAAGCCTTCGACGCCGCCGTGCGCGGCATGAAGGCGGGCGACTCCAAGACCTTCCCGCTGGCCTTCCCGGAGGATTACCACGGCAAGGACGTGGCCGGCAAGGAAGCCGACTTCCTGGTGACGGTCAAGAAGATCGAGACGCAGAACCTGCCGGAGGTCAACGAGGCCTTCGCCAAGGGTCTGGGCATCCAGGACGCCACGGTCGAGGCGCTGCGCGCCGACATCAAGAAGAACCTGGAGCGCGAGGTGAAGTTCCGCGTGCTGGCCCGCAACAAGGGCGCCGTGATGGACGCCCTGGTGGCCGCCGCCGAACTGGACGTGCCGAACGCCCTGATCGCCAGCGAGACCGAGCGCATGGTCGCCGCCGCCCGCGAGGACCTGAAGAAGCGCGGCGTCAAGGATGCCGACAAGGCCCCGATCCCCGAGGAGCTGTTCAAGCCGCAGGCCGAGAAGCGCGTGCGTCTGGGTCTGGTCGTGGCCGAGCTGGTGCGCGCCAACAGTCTGCAGGCCAAGCCCGAGCAGTTGCAAGCCCACATCGAGGAGCTGTCGCAGAGCTACGAGAAGCCCGCCGAGGTGGTGCGCTGGTACCTGAGCGACCGCGAGCGCCTGGCCGAGGTCGAGGCCGTGGTGATCGAGAACAACGTCACCGACTTCGTGCTGGCCAAGGCCAAGATCAACGACAAGGCGCTGCCCTTCGACGAGCTGATGGCCACCGCCGGCTGATCCTCGGATCGGCCGACAGCCCAGGGCGCCGCGCCGCAAGGCCGGCGCCTTTTTCGTTGCAAGCCAAGGGCTTCGCGCAAGCGACATAATCAGGCTTCACAAGTGCATTGAGGAACTCATGAGCGCGCTGGAAACAAGCAATCTGGGCATGGTGCCCATCGTCATCGAACAGTCGGGTCGCGGCGAGCGCGCCTATGACATCTACAGCCGCCTGCTGCGCGAGCGCATCATCTTCCTGGTCGGGCCGGTCAACGACGCCGTGGCCAATCTGGTGGTGGCGCAGATGCTGTTCCTGGAGAGCGAGAACCCCGACAAGGAGATCAATCTCTACATCAACTCGCCCGGCGGCAGCGTCTCGGCCGGCATGTCGATCTTCGACACGATGAACTTCATCAAGCCCGATGTGTCGACCCTGTGCATGGGCATGGCGGCCAGCATGGGCGCCTTCCTGCTGGCGGCCGGGGCCAAGGGCAAGCGCTTCGCGCTGCCCAACTCCAAGATCATGATCCACCAGCCGCTGGGCGGCGCCCAGGGCCAGGCTACCGATATCGAGATCCATGCCCGCGAGATCCTGAAGACCCGCGAGCAACTGAACCGCATCCTGGCCGAGCGCAGCGGCCAGAGCCTGGAGAAGATCCAGGCCGACACCGAGCGCGACTATTTCATGTCGGCCGACGAGGCGCAGACCTATGGCCTGATCGATCAGGTCGTGGCCAAGCGCGGCTGAGCTTTCTCCCCTGTAACTGGAGGCCGATCGGGGGCTTTTTCGCGCGAAGCTCCCGGTCGGTGTTTGAACTATCATCCCAGCAGGCATACGCCTGAACCGTAAAGCAGATCCATGGCCGAGAAAAAAGGCAACTCCAGCGAAAAAGTCCTGTATTGCTCCTTCTGCGGCAAGAGCCAGCATGAGGTGAAGAAGCTCATCGCTGGCCCGTCGGTGTTCATCTGCGACGAGTGCATCGAGCTGTGCAACGACATCATTCGCGATGAAGTGCCGGCCGACACGCCGCAGGCACGCGCCAGCAAGTCCGATCTGCCCGTGCCCAGCGAGATCAAGTCCAGCCTGGATCAGTACGTGATCGGCCAGGACGTGGCCAAGCGCACCTTGTCGGTGGCGGTTTACAACCACTACAAGCGCCTGCGCCACATGGCCGGTGCCAAGGATTCGGTCGAGCTGTCCAAGAGCAACATCCTCTTGATCGGCCCCACCGGTTCCGGCAAGACCCTGCTGGCCCAGACCCTGGCGCGCCTCTTGAACGTGCCCTTCGTGATCGCCGATGCGACCACGCTGACCGAGGCCGGCTATGTGGGCGAAGATGTCGAGAACATCATCCAGAAGCTGCTGCAGAACTGCAATTACGATGTCGAGCGCGCCCAGCGCGGCATCGTCTACATCGACGAGATCGACAAGATCTCGCGCAAGGCCGACAACCCCTCGATCACCCGCGACGTGTCGGGCGAGGGCGTGCAGCAGGCCCTGCTGAAGCTGGTCGAAGGTACGATGGCCAGCGTGCCGCCTCAGGGCGGCCGCAAGCATCCGAACCAGGATTTCCTGCAGATCGACACGACCAACATCCTGTTCATCTGTGGCGGCGCCTTCGACGGCCTGGAGAAGGTGATCCAGAACCGCTCCGAGAAATCCGGCATCGGCTTCGGCGCGACGGTGAAGAGCAAGAGCGAGCGTCGCGTCTCGGAGGTGTTCCGCGAGGTGGAGCCCGAGGACCTGATCAAGTTCGGCCTGATCCCCGAACTGGTCGGCCGCCTGCCGGTGGTCGCCACCCTGGGCGAGCTGACCGAGGACGCCTTGGTGCAGATCCTTACCGAGCCAAAGAACGCCTTGGTCAAGCAGTACCAGCAGCTGTTCTCGATGGATGGCGTGGAACTGGAGATCCGCCCCTCGGCCCTGGGTGCGATCGCCCGCAAGGCCCTGGCGCGCAAGACCGGCGCCCGCGGCCTGCGCTCCATCATGGAGCATTCGCTGATCGACACGATGTTCGAGCTGCCCGCCCTGGACGGGGTGGCCAAGGTGGTGCTGGACGAGCACAACATCGACGAGGGTGCCAAGCCCCTGCTGGTCTATCGCGAACAGGCCAAGGCCAGCGCATAAGCTGTTTCAATCGACCGATCCCATCCAATCGGCGTCTTGTAATCGCCCGCTCAGGCTCCAGATGAGCCTGAGAAAGAGAGGTTTTCATGTCCGGTCATCCCGTTCTGCCAGCCGAACCCATTACGCTGCCGCTGCTGCCGCTGCGCGACGTGGTGGTGTTCCCGCATATGGTGATTCCGCTGTTCGTGGGGCGCCCCAAGTCCATCAAGGCGCTGGAGGCGGCCATGGAGGCCGGCCGCCAGATCATGCTGGTGGCCCAGAAGGCCGCCGGCAAGGACGAGCCCAAGCCCGACGATATGTTCGAGGTGGGCTGCGTCTCCAGCATCCTGCAGATGCTGAAGCTGCCCGACGGCACCGTGAAGGTGCTGGTCGAGGGCCTGCAGCGCGCCACCACGCAGAGCATCACCGACGGTGAGGAGCATTTCAGCGCCGAGGTGCTGCCGATCCCGCCCGAGGCCGATCCCAAGCCCGAGGTCGAGGCGCTGCGCCGCGCCGTGACCCAGCAGTTCGACCAGTACGTCAAGCTCAACAAGAAGATCCCGCCCGAGATCCTGACTTCGATCGCCGGGATCGACGATGCCGGACGCCTGGCCGACACGATCGCCGCACATCTGCCGCTCAAGCTCGACGCCAAACAGTCGGTGCTGGACCTGTCCGACGTGGCCAAGCGGCTGGAGAAGCTGCTCGACCTGCTGGAGCATGAGGTCGACATCCTGCAGGTGGAAAAGCGCATCCGCGGCCGCGTCAAGCGCCAGATGGAGAAGAGCCAGCGCGAGTACTACCTGAACGAGCAGGTCAAGGCCATCCAGAAGGAACTGGGCGACGGGGAAGAGGGCGCCGACCTGGAGGATCTGGACAAGAAGATCCAGGCCGCCCGCATGCCCAAGGAAGCGCGCAAGAAGGCCGACAGCGAGCTGAAGAAGCTCAAGCTGATGTCGCCGATGTCCGCCGAAGCGACGGTGGTGCGCAACTACATCGAGACCCTGGTCAACCTGCCCTGGAGCAAGAAGACCAAGATCAAGCACGACCTGGCCAATGCCGAAGCGGTGCTGAATGAGGACCACTACGGTCTGGACAAGGTCAAGGAACGCATCCTCGAGTACCTCGCGGTGCAGCAGCGCGTCGACAAGGTGAAGGCACCGATCCTGTGCCTGGTCGGCCCTCCGGGCGTCGGCAAGACCTCGCTGGGTCAGAGCGTGGCGCGTGCCACCGGCCGCAAGTTCGTGCGCATGGCCCTGGGCGGCGTGCGCGACGAAGCCGAGATTCGCGGCCACCGCCGTACCTATATCGGTTCGATGCCGGGCAAGGTGCTGCAGAGCCTGTCCAAGACCGGCACGCGCAATCCGCTGTTCCTGCTCGACGAGATCGACAAGCTGGGCATGGACTTCCGCGGCGATCCGTCCTCGGCCTTGCTGGAGGTGCTGGATCCCGAACAGAACCACACCTTCGCCGACCATTACGTCGAGGTCGACTTCGACCTGAGCGACGTGATGTTCGTCGCCACCTCGAACTCGCTGAACATCCCGCCGGCCTTGTTGGACCGGATGGAAGTGATCCGCCTGTCGGGCTATACCGAGGACGAGAAGGTCAACATCGCCCAGCGCTACCTGCTGCCCAAGCAGCGTAAGAACAACGGCGTGCAGGACGAGGAGATGGAAGTCACCGAGTCCGCGATCCGCGGCATCATCCGCTATTACACGCGGGAAGCCGGTGTGCGCTCGTTGGAGCGCGAAATCTCCAAGATCTGCCGCAAGGTGGTGAAGGGCCTGGCGCTGAAGACCTACGAAGGCCAGGTGCAGGTTACCGACGAGAACCTCAACGACTTCCTGGGCGTGCGCAAGTACGACTTCGGCCGCGCCGAGAAGAAGAACCAGGTTGGCCAGGTGGTCGGTCTGGCCTGGACCGAGGTGGGGGGCGATCTGCTGACCATCGAGGCCACGGCCATGCCAGGCAAGGGCAATATCCTGCGCACCGGTTCGCTGGGCGACGTGATGAAGGAATCGGTCGAGGCCGCCCGCACCGTGGTGCGTTCGCGCGCCCGCCGCCTGGGCATCAAGGATGAGTTGTTCGAGAAGCGCGATGTGCACATCCACGTGCCCGACGGCGCCACGCCCAAGGACGGCCCGAGCGCCGGCATCGCGATGACGACGGCCTTCGTCTCGGCCCTGACCGGCATCCCGGTGCGTGCCGGTGTGGCGATGACCGGCGAGATCACCTTGCGCGGCGAGGTGACGGCGATCGGCGGCCTGAAGGAAAAACTGCTGGCGGCCCACCGCGGCGGCATCAAGACCGTGATGATTCCGGAAGAGAACGTCAAGGACCTGCAGGACATCCCCGAGAACGTCAAGAACCAGCTCGAAATCGTGCCGGTGAAGTGGATCGACCGTGTGCTGGAAGTGGCGCTCGAGTCGGCGCCTCAACCCCTGCCCGAGGAAGAGGCCGCCGCACCCGTGACCGAGGCGGCCAAGCCTGCGGAGACAGACAAGACCGGGGACTCGCTGAAGCATTGAAGAGTCGAGCCGCCGAGATTCTTCGGCCGAATTGAGCGTATGTCTTGCGCAGCTCTCGAAATTCGGTATAGAATCTCTGCTTCAGCGCAAACGGCGCAAGACAGAAGAAACGCAAGTTTTGATGTCATGCGGGCAGTGCGTTGAAAGCCGAAAGGCAATGCGGGTGTAGCTCAGTTGGTAGAGCGCGACCTTGCCAAGGTCGAGGTCACGAGTTCGAGCCTCGTTACCCGCTCCAGGCATACAAATGGGAAGCCCCGGCTTCCCATTTTCATCAGCGCCACCAAATGCTGATGGAAGAAAAATTTGATTTCTAAGGCGCGGTAGCAAAGCGGTTATGCCCCGGATTGCAAATCCGGTTAGTCCGGTTCGACTCCGGACCGCGCCTCCAAGAATTCAATGCGGGTGTAGCTCAGTTGGTAGAGCGCGACCTTGCCAAGGTCGAGGTCACGAGTTCGAGCCTCGTTACCCGCT
>NZ_JBWKPM010000018.1:93698-96522 GCF_059418245.1 Roseateles sp. GW821-FHT09B06
CTCCAAAAAACCGGTTCGCGCCGGGCTCGACGTCACCAAGCGTCGGGCGAAATGCGGGTGTAGCTCAGTTGGTAGAGCGCAACCTTGCCAAGGTTGAGGTCACGAGTTCGAGCCTCGTTACCCGCTCCAAACTCAAAGGGGAAGTCTGCGGACTTCCCTTTTTCTTTGTGCTCTCCGGCGGTGCGCCGGCGCAGAGATAATGCGCACGCTTCAGCGCCGCCCGGGTGGTGAAATTGGTAGACGCAGCGGACTTAAAATCCGCGGCCCTTGACGGGGCGTACCGGTTCGAGTCCGGTCCCGGGCACCATCTTCCGCGCTGGCCAATGACAACAAAGGTCCGCGATGGGATTGATAGCGACGCAAGGCTTGCTGAACGAGGGTGTCAGGAAGCGCGAGCTGTTCGGCTGGTCGATGTACGACTTCGCCAACTCGGGCTACACGACGGTGGTGCTGACCGCCGTCTACAACGCCTATTTCGTCGGCGTCGTCGCCGAGGGCCGCCCCTCGGCCACCTTGTTGTGGACCTGCCTGATCGCGCTGTCCAGCCTGATCGTGATGCTGACGATGCCGGCGCTCGGGGCCTATGCCGACGCCCACGCCGCCAAGAAGCGCCTGCTGGCCTTCAGCACCGCCGGCTGCGTGATCGCAACCATCGGTCTGGCGCTGGCGGGGCGTGGCGAGATCTGGGGTGCCGCCATCGCCGTCGTGCTGTCAAACACCTGCTATTCCTACGGTGAATCGCTGATCGCGGCCTTCCTGCCGGAGCTTGCCAAGCGCGATGCGCTGGGGCGCGTCTCCGGCTGGGGCTGGGCCTTCGGCTATTGCGGCGGCATGCTGTCGCTGGGCTTGTCGCTGGCCTATGTGCTGCACGCGCAGGCGCGGGGGCTGCCTGCCACCGAGTTCGTGCCGGTGACGATGATGATCACGGCGGCGCTGTACGCGCTGGCCGCGCTGCCGACCTTCCTATTGCTGCGCGAGCGCGCGCGTGCGCAGCCAGACGGCCCGCAGGCGCGGCAGCGCAGGCGCGGCGGCCTGCAGCAGCTGTCGGCCTCCTGGCGGCGCGCCCAGGCCTATCCGGACTTCCTGCGCCTGCTGGCCTGCGGTACCAGCTATCAGGCCGGCATCGCGGTGGTGATCGCGCTGGCGGCCGTCTATGCCGAGCAGGCCCTGGGCTTCAAGCAGGCGCAGATCATGGCTCTGGTGTTCCTGGTCAACATCGCCTCGGCGCTGGGCGCCTTCGGTTTTGGCTATTTCGAGGATCGCGTCGGCCACCAGCGCGCGCTGGCCTACACCCTGGTCGGCTGGATGGCGATGGTCGTGTTGGCCTATGCGGCCACGACGCCTGTGGTGTTCTGGATCGCCGCGGTGATCGCTGGCCTGTGCATGGGTTCCAGCCAGTCCTGCGGTCGCGCGCTGGCCGGCAGCTTCGCGCCGCCGACCTGCCTGGCCGAGTTCTACGGCCTGTGGACCTTTGCCACGCGCCTGGCGGCCATCATCGGCCCGCTGACCTATGGGCTGGTCACCTGGATGACCGATGGCAACCACCGCCTGGCCATTCTCAGCACCGGCAGCTTCTTCGTGCTGGGCTGGCTGATCCTGCGCGGCATCGACATGCGGCGCGGCATCGCCGCCGCGCACGCAGCCTGAGACGGCATTTCAAGGCGCGGGCAGGGCCTCGACCTCGATGTCCCGCCAGCCCAGCGCGTTGGCGATAAAGCGCTGCAGCACGGCCGCATCGCCGGTGGTGGCGAGGTGCATGGACGCGCCGGGGTTGTCCGGAATGCCCAGCGCGCGCCACAGGCGCGCCGCCTGCTGGGCCACCGCCGTCTCGATGTGGAGCAGTTGCACGCCCTCGCCCAGGGCCTGCTGCAACTGAGCCTGAACCAGTGGGTAATGGGTGCAGCCCATCAGCACCGTGTCGACCTCGGCCGCGCGCAGCGGTGCGCACAGTTCATGGGTCAGCGTGGCCACGGCGGACGCCTGCAGATCGCCCTGCTCGATCAGGTCGACCAGGCCGGGGCAGGGCTGGCTGAGCACCTGGGCCGTGCCGGCATGGCGAGCGATCAGGTCGCGGTAGCGCGCGCTCGCGATCGTGGCCGGCGTGGCCAGCACGCCGATGCGGCCGGTCGGGCTTGCCGCCACGGCGGGCTTGATGCCCGGCTCGGTGCCGACGATCGGCAGCCTGGGCCAGCGCGCGCGCAGCGCGGCGATCGCATGGGCCGTGGCGGTGTTGCAGGCCACCACCAGCACGCATGCGCCCCGGTCCACCAGATGGCCGGCCAGGCGCAGGCTGCGCTCGATGATGTAGTCGGCACTGCGTTCGCCGTAAGGGGCATGGGCGGTGTCTGCGATATAGCGCAGCGGCACGCCGGGCAGTTGCCGGTGCAGTTCGCGCAGCACGGTCAGGCCGCCGACGCCGGAGTCGAAGACGCCGATGCAGGGCTGCGTCGTGGGAATGGTGCGATTCATGGCGGCCGCGAGTCTAGCCGCAGCGGATGCGAGCCCCGCCTTCGTGGTTAAAATAGAACGATCGTGCTATTTTTGGGCCCTGTGCCACCTGGGTGACTCAAGGGCCGCCGCCGGCACCCGTAGAATCTGATTAACGTTAACGTCAATTGCCCTGGAGTACTTCGATGAAGGTATTGGTTCCTGTCAAGCGCGTGGTCGACTACAACGTCAAGGTCCGCGTGAAATCCGACGGCAGCGGTGTGGACATCGCGAACGTCAAGATGTCGATGAACCCCTTCGACGAGATCGCCGTCGAAGAGGCCGTGCGCCTGAAGGAGAAGGGCGTGGTCACGGAGGTGATCGCGGTGTCCTGCGG
>NZ_JBWKPM010000019.1:0-95457 GCF_059418245.1 Roseateles sp. GW821-FHT09B06
GCGAGATGGTGGCGCTGATCTCCCCGGGGCCGATCCGGTTCGGCGCCGCTCAGGACAGCTCGGTCGACGGATCCTGCAGTTCGTCGCCGGCGGCTGGCCGGAGGCGGGGCGGACTTCGATACTGACCCCATCGACACCGCCATCCGCGCTGTCAGCAACGCCCCCCGGAGCCCGCCATGAACTTCACCCTGATCCAAGCCGCCGCCGCCGTCATCTTCGCCGTGGCCACCCCGCTGATCGCGCAGGCCGCGCCGAAGCTCGAGCAGCTGCCTCGCGTCGTGATCACCGGCAAGGCCCAGCAGCCGGCCGCGCAGCAGGTGGTGGTGCAGCTGCCGCGCGTGGTGATCGAGGGCCGCAGCAGCACGCAGATGGCGCTGAACACCACCGCCAAGCAGGCCGCGCGGCGCGGCTGAGGTGATGGGCATGAGCCGGTACGGCTCGGCCCCGCGGGTGCCGGTGCGCAGGGATAGCCGAGGCTGGCGAGGCGGTCACCGCGCGTCGGTCTTCACAAGCGCATGAGGCCCACCGGATGAGGGTGAGCCTCCGCAACGGCATCAATTCGCGGAGGCACCCGCTTCGGGCATCGCGGCGGCCCTGGCTTGGCGCGGCTTGCGTGTCGTGACCTTCTTGGCGGCCACCGGCTTCGGCTTTTTCGCCGCCGCAGCCCCCTTTGCCGCAGGCTTCTTCGCTGCGGTTTTCGCGCCCACCTTGACGGGCTTGGCGGGCTTGGCGGCCGCGGCACTTTTGACCGCCGGCTTCTTGCGGACGGCTTTCTTGGCGGGTGCGGTCTTGGCAGGCTTGCCAACCAGGAATTCCTCCAGCGCCTGGCCGGCCGCCAAGGCCTGACGCAGCCAGTCCGGGCGCTTGCCCATGCCGCCCCAGGTATTGCCGGTGCCATCCGCATATTTGGCCTTGGCCGACTTACGGGGTTTCTTGCCCATGCTGCGGCGCGGACCTGCGGCAGCGAACAGTTGCTCCGGCGTCAGGCCGTATTCGGCGATTTCCTTCCTGATCCGATCGATGATTCCCGTCTGGATTTCCGCGGCCTGTTGTTGCAGTCGTTCGATCTGACCCATGATGCGGGAGAAGGGCTTCGCCATTGTGTGCGCTCCTGTTAATTGATCTTGACACACCCTGCGGCCATGCCGCGTCCAGCACCATAACACCTGCGCCATGCTCGAAGCACTTACTCGCGATCAAGGCGACTTAGTTATCTCCGCGACTTAGGGTTTGCAAACAGCGTCGTTAGATTCGAGTTTGCGCCACAAGCAGTTCGCCCGAACACAGGCATCGGTTCTGTCGAGCAGCTCGATAAGCACGCTGTTCGCCGAAGGCAAACCCTGCAATGGCGCAGCAGAAACCGCGCCAGCAAGTTTCTCGCAGGCATCCGTCGATCAAGCCACGGGTCTTGCCGGCACCGCCCCGCCACCGCTGCGCTGACTCAGCAGGAAGTCCACAAAGGTCCGCACGCGCAGCGGCACGAAACGCAGCTGGGGATAGAGCAGGTTGTAGGGCCGCGAGCATCCGCCAAAGGGCGCCATTAGTTCCACCAGCCGGCCCTCGCGCAGGTCCTGCTCGACGACGAAGCGGTAGGCCTGGAACACCCCGGCGCCATGGCGGGCCAAGGTGACACCGGCCAGCACATCGTCCGAGCAGGCATAACCACCCGCGGTCGGCCACTCGGTGTCATGCCCCTGCTGCCGGAACAGCCAGGGAATGGTGCGGCCGCTGCTGGGCAGTTCGAACTGGATGCAGTCGTGGGCGCTCAGTTCCTCGGGTGTCTGCGGCACGCCGTAGCGGCGCAGGTAGTCGGGCGAGGCCACCACGACGAGATCGGCGTCCTCCAGGTGCCGCGCGATCAGGGTGGAGTCGCCCGGCGCGCGCACGCGCACCGCCAGGTCGTAACCCTCGGCGGCGAAATCGATGTTGCGGTTGCTGACATGCACCTCGACCCGGATGTCGGGGTAGCGCGCACGGAACGCGGGCAGCAGGGGCAGCAGCCGGTAATGGCCATAGGTGGTCGGCGCGCTGATGCGCAGCAGACCGCTGGGCGTCGCCTGTTGGCCGCTGGCCTCGCGTTCGGCCTCGATCAGCTGGCTCAGCGCCTGGCGGCACTGCTCGTAATAGGCCTGGCCGGCCTCGCTGAGGCGGATCTGCCGCGTGGTCCGCAAGAACAGGCGCACGCCCAGGCGCTCCTCCAGGCGCGCCACCGAGCGGCTGACCGCCGCCGGCGTCACCCCCGCTGCGGTCGCCGCGGCCGTGAAGCCGCCCCGCTCCGCCGCGATGCAGAACAGCTCGATGCTTCCGAGCATCAGATCGTCAAATTGGCGGTTCAAACGTACACCGTGTAATAACTCAATTGGCCGAGATCGTATTTATTACCCGCAGGTAAGTAAATAGAGTTGGGTTCAACAGAGGCCGGGGCCAGGAGCCGGGCCTTGTTCCGACCTCAACCTCGCATCGGAGCCCTCCATGGACAATCAGCAAGCACACCGCACGGTCGTCATCACCGGCGCCTCCAGCGGCATCGGCCTGGCCTTGGCCGAGGCCTTTCTCCGGGAAGGCGACCGGGTCGTCGGCAATGCGCGCAGCGAGGCGCGCCTGCAGCAGGCGGCGGCGCAACTGGGCCAGCCGGAGCGCTTTCACGGCGTGGCCGGCGACATCGGCGAACCGGCCACCGCCACGCGCCTGATCGAAAGCGCCGTGGCGCGCTTCGGCCGGATCGACGTGCTGATCAACAACGCCGGCATCTTCACCCCCCGCCCCTTCGTGGACTACACGGTCGAGGAGCTGAACGATCTGGTCGACACCAACCTGAAGGGCTTCTTCTTCGCGGCCCAGGCCGCCAGCCGGCAGTTGATCCGGCAGCAGTCGGGCGGCTACATCATCAACATCAGCGCCAGCGTGGCCCTGCAGCCCAACGCGGCGGTGCCCGCGCTGCTGCCGGTCCTGGTCAAGGGCGGCATCAACAGCGCCACGCGCGCGCTGGCCCTGGAACTGGCACCGCACAACATCAAGGTCAGCACGGTGGCGCCCGGCATCATCGACACGCCGCTGCACAACCCCGACATCCGCGAATTCCTGAAGACGCTGCAGCCCAGCGGCCGCATCGGCCATACCTCGGACATCACCGATGCCGTGCTCTACCTGAGCCGCGCCGGCTTCACCACCGGCGTCGTGCTGCCCGTCGATGGCGGCATGAGCGCGGGCAAGTGGTGAGCCTGGCCCGGCCGGCATGCACGGCCGGACTCACCGACCGGGGAGCCCGGATCATGATCGACCGCGAACAACTGCTGGACCTGCTGCAGCGCTATTTCGACGGCCTGTACCGCGGCAACGCGGAGCTGCTGCGCAGCGTGTTCCACCCCCAGGCCCGCCTGTGCGGCGAGGTCGGGGGCCAGGTCTTGCTGCGCGATATGGAGTCCTATCTCCAGATCGTCGCATCGCGCCGCAGCCCCATGCAGGACGGCGAGGCGCAAAGGATGACGGTGCAGGCCTTGCAGATCCACGGCGCTATCGCCCTGGCGACCGTGCGCTGCGACATGCTCGGCTTCAACTACCTCAACCAGCTCAGCCTGCTCAAGCAGGACGGGCAATGGTCCATCGTCAACAAGCTCTACACCCACGTCGGTCATGACGCCATCGAACGTCGGCTTTGACCCGGTCCACAAGAAGACACGCAGGGAGATCTTGCTCGGGGAGATGAATCATGTGGTGCCGTGGTCCGCGTTGGTCGGGATCATTCAGCCACGCGTGCGAGGCGCCCATGAGCGCGGACGAGCTCGACGCACGCCTGAGCGCCGCCATCCCGGTGGCGGCCCCCTGAGGGGCGGGGCCTCCAACCGCGCCCCGGCCGTCGAGCGCGATGGGTGGGGCGCCTTCGCCTCCTTCGCGCGCGCGGCGCACCCGGTCGCTCCCAAGGCCCCGACCGCATCCCCGGGCCTGTCACGAATGGATCGGGAAGCATGCGCCGATTGCATTGCCCGACAACATGAACGACCATCGCGGCATCAAACATCGGGGCGCCTGAGACGGCGCATAGGGAGACGATGTGGATGGAGCGAGCCTGGCCCGTGATGGTGGCCCGAGGTCCGTGCCTGTCGAGCAGGCGCCGGATGACGGGCTGGCGTTTCTACTGAATCAACCGGCGGGCGCGGGCGAGCGGCGTCGCGTCGGCATCGTCATGCTGGTCTGCGCCGCGGTCTTTGTCGCGCTGGCCCCGTTCGCCACCCGGAAGCTGGCGCCGCTCCCGGCCTTCATTCCGATCTACGAATCCGCGCTGGTCGTCACCGACCTGATCACGGCCGTCCTGCTGTTCGGCCAGTACCGCATCCTTCGCCTGCAAGCCCTGCTGGTGCTGGGTTGCGGCTATCTGTTCACGGCCGTCATGGCCAGCGCCCATGCGCTGACCTTTCCGGGCCTGTTCAGCGCGACGGGCCTGCTGGGCGCGGGCCCGCAAAGCACGGCCTGGCTCTACATGCTGTGGCACAGCGGCTTTCCCTTGTTCGTGCTGGGCTATGTGCTGCTGAAGAAACCGCGAGCGGCGGCCGTGCCGGCCTGGGCATGGCCCGCGGCCACGCTGCTGCTGTGTACCGCGCTGATCCTGCTGGCGACCGCGGGGCAGGCGCTGCTGCCGTCCATCATGATCGGCAACGCCTACTCGCCGGCGATGCGCGTCACGGTGGGCAGCGTCTGGATGTTCAGCCTGCTGGCCTTGGCAGCGCTGTGGCGCCAGCGCCCCTGGACCATCCTCGATCTCTGGCTGATGGTGGTCAGCGTGGTCTGGCTGTTCGACATCGCGCTGTCCGCCCTGCTCAATGCCGGACGCTACGACCTGGGGTTCTACGCCGGCCGCATCTTCGGCCTGCTGGCCTGCTCCCTCGTGCTGATGGAGTTGCTGCTGGAGAACAGCCTGCTGTATGCGCGGCTGTTCCAGGCCTACGAGTCCGATCGCCTTCAGAGCGCGGCGCTGGCGACGGCCAGGGACGAGGCCCAGGCCGCCAGCGCCTCCAAGAGCCTGTTCCTGGCCAATATGAGCCACGAGATCCGCACGCCGATGAACGCGATCATCGGCCTGACCAACCTGACCCTGGAAACCCGCCTCGACGACAAGCAGCGCGACTACCTCGGCAAGGTGCAAACCTCGTCCAAGGCCTTGCTGGTCTTGCTCAATGACATCCTGGATTACTCGAAGATCGAAGCGGGTCGGGTCACCTTGGAGGCCGAGGAATTCAGCCCCGAGGAGATCATCGAAAACGTCGGCCAGCTGTTCTCCGCGCGCATCGAGGAGGCCGGCCTGGACCTGCTCTTCGAGATCGACGAGCAGATCCCCGAGCGCCTGCTCGGCGACGGGCTGAGACTGACTCAGGTGCTCAACAACCTGGTCGGCAACGCGATCAAGTTCACCTCGCGCGGCGAGATCGTGATCAGCGCCAGGCTGCAGTCCGCCGCCGCCGACGACGTGCGTCTGCTCATCGGCGTCCGCGACACGGGGATCGGCATGAGCCCGGAGCAAATCGATCGACTGTTCCAGGTGTTCACGCAGGCCGATGCGTCGATCTCGCGCCGCTATGGCGGCACCGGCCTGGGGCTGGCGATCTGCAAGCGCCTGGTCGAACTGATGGAGGGCCGGATCCAGGTGACAAGCACGCCGGGTCAGGGCTCCCATTTCTCCTTCAGCTGCGGCTTCCGCAGGGCCGGGCCCGGCATCGAGCGCATCGACCTGCACCGCCTTCGCGGCATGCGGACCTTGGTGCTGGATGCCCAGCCCACCGAGCGCCTGATACTGCAGCAGATCCTGCAGAGCTGGCGCTTCCAGGTCAGCGTGGCTTCGTTTGCCGACGAGGCGCTGTACAGGCTGCGCCAGGCCGAGGCGCAGCATCCCTACGAACTGCTGCTGCTCGACTGGAAGACGGCCGGTGCGGAGTTCCTGGCGCTGGCACAGCAGATCACCATGGAGCGCAGCGGCAAACCCTTGGCCGCGATCGCCCTGAGCAGCCTCCATGCCAGCGATCGCGTTGTCCAGGAGGTCTCGGGCCTGCCCGGTACGAGCATGCTGATCAAGCCGGTGACCCCGTCGAGGCTGTTCGATGCCGTCATGCATTTGCAGCATGGGACCAATCCGCGCCGGGCCTCATCGCCGAGCAGCGAGATGCAGGACCTGGCTGCGGCCATGGCCCCCTTGCATGGCGCGCGGGTGCTGCTGGTGGAGGACAACCCCGTCAATCAGCAGGTGGCCTGCGCCTTCCTCGAGATGGTGCGGCTGCAGGTGACGGTGGCCAACAACGGCGTGGAGGCCGTCGACCTGCTGAAGAGCGACGAGTTCGACGTCGTGCTGATGGACATGCAGATGCCGGAGCTGGATGGGCTCAGCGCCACGCGACTGATCCGCACCTTGCCCGGCCTGGCTCAACTGCCCATCATCGCCATGACCGCCGGAGCGATGGAGCGCGACGAACAGGACTGCCTGGCCGCCGGCATGAATGTCCATGTCAGCAAGCCGATCGACCCCAAGCAGCTCGTCGCGACCCTGCTGACCTGGGTCGCTCCGCGACGCGGGGATGAGCCGCTCGACGCGCAGGCTTGAGGCCCGCGACAAGTGCGGAGCGCCGCCAAGGGCCAGCTAGGCGCTCAAGGCCTTGTAGATCAGCAGTGATGCGTGCGCATCGTTGGCCGCGTACTGCAGCTGCTGCGGACTGAGCCTCGGACTGGCCCAGTTGGAGGTGGTGGCCTTCCTGGACTTCGGCAGGCGTTGTCCGAGCACAATCGCCACCGCGGCCTTCAGTCCCACGGCTTGCTTGAAGCCAAGCCGGCGGACCATGTGCGACAGGTCGATCGACTTGCCAAGCCGCAGGCCGAGCTTGCTATAGAGCTGAGGCCGGTCCGACGCCAGCCCGAATCCGACCTTGACGATCTCCTCGGACTCGACCATGGCCGCGAGAAAGGCGGCCACACCCGGGGTGGCGGTCTGGACGATGAAGGCATGCTCCAGCGTGGCGAACTGCACGACATCGGGTCCGGTCCGCGGCGCACCGGACACGAAGACGGGCTTGCTCTCGGTGTCGAATCCGACATGGCCCGCCAGGCGCAGCTCGCGCTCGGCGAACTCGAGCTGCGCGGCATTCCTGAGCACATGGATATGGCTGGGCGGCAAGGCCTGGTACGCGGGCAGGGCCGCAATCTGTTCGCTCGTGGGCCGCTCAAGCGCTTGGGGTCGATCCATCGCCGCAGTATGCCTGCGCCACCGCCGACCCCGGCGGGGCATCCCCCGCCCGTCTTCCATGCGGGGCCGCCCATCCTCCTTGCCGCCCCTGCGGGCGTCATCGCAGACGCCGAAAGCGCAACTCGTCAATCAGCGGCTCGGCGCCGGACTCGGCGACATGCTGGTGCAGGATTTCCACCTTGCCGCTCGCGGCCAGCGCGTGGAACTCCCGCGCCGCGCTGTCGAACACCAGCGGATGCTCAAGAGCGCAACCCGCGTGAGGCAGGTCGATGACGGCGCCCAGCTCCGAGTCCAGGAACATGGACATTGCGATCGAACTCATGGCTGATCTCCTACTGCATGACCTTGCACAAGCATTGCCGAAGCGCCCGGGCGGGCCGCGGTCGCTCCGGCCAAGCGGCGAGGGTGAGAGAGGGGGCTGCCGCAAGCTGCTCGAAGCTTATGTGGCGTTGCAGCAGGTTCATATTCAGGGTTTACCCGCTGTTTCTGGCTTAAACGGCCGCCGCATGACGGAGGTCATTTGCCTGCCATATTGCGGCGCTAGATTCGCGCATTTCTGACCGAGCGCTCTTGTGCTTGGCCGGATTGCTTTCCTGCCGCCAGCCGCCACAGGCATTCCTCCCATCTCTGGCGCCGACAAGCCATCGAGTTGCGGAGCAGCAGCGGGAGCAACGAAGCAACCAGCCCACCCAGAACCATGCCCGACGCCTCCGGATACCTGCACGACTGTCGCCCTCGCTTCCGACAGCCCAGCGCTGCCGATATGTGCATCAACGTGCCGTCGGTATCCACGGATCACAACAACGACGATGTCATGGAGGTGTTTGCCAAGCACCGCGACCTGGCCAGCCTCCCGGTCGTCGACGGCGGGCAGGCCGTCGGCCTGATCAACCGCAGCATCTTCCTCTCGCAAATGAGCAAGCCCTTTCACAGGGAGCTCTACAACCGCAAGAGCTGCATCGCCTTCATGGACAAGGAGCCGCTGGTCGTCGACGCCGGCATGGGGATCGAGGAACTGACCTTCAAGACGGTGGAGTACGGCGAGAAGGCGCTCTCCGACGGCTTCATCATCACCCGTGACGGCCTGTTCGCCGGGGTGGGGCACGGGCTGCAGCTGATGCGGGTGGTGGCCGAGATGCAGGCCGCGCGCAACCGCCAGATCATGCACAGCATCGAGTACGCCAGCGTCATCCAGCGCTCGATGCTGCGCACCTCGCGCGAGGCGCTGAGCCAGACCCGCCAGGACGCCGACCTGGTCTGGGAGCCCCGCGATGTCGTCGGCGGCGACTTCTACCAGTTCATGGCCATGAGCGATGGCTGGTTCGCCACCGTGGCCGACTGCACCGGCCATGGCGTGCCCGGCGCCTTCATGACCTTGATCGCCTCGATCACGCTGAGCAAAGCCATCGAGCAGCATGGCCCGCGCGATCCGGCCGGCCTGCTGTCCAGCGTCAACCGAAGCATCAAGCAGATGCTGGGCCAGCTCGATGGGCAAGACGAGACGCCCGGCTCGGACGATGGCATGGACGCCGCCTGCTTCTGGTTTGACACGGCGTCGCGCGAGCTTTGCTTTGCTGGCGCCAAGACCGCACTCTTCGTGCTGCACCCCGGCCAGTCCGGCGTTGAAATGGTGGACGGCGAACGCAAGGGCGTCGGCTATGTGGACAGCGAGCTCGACTTCGCCTGGCAAAACCGCAAGGTGGCGCTGCAGCCCGGCAGCCTGGTCTTCGTCACCACGGACGGCCTCATCGATCAGATCGGCGGGCCCAAGGCCATCGCCTTCGGCAAGCGCCGCGTCCGGGACGTCATCCTGGCCCACCGCGACCTGCCGGCGGCCGCGCTGAATCGTGCCATGCAGCGGGAGCTGCAAGCCTGGCAGGACATCCATCACCGCCGCGACGATCTGACCTTTTTCTGCTTTCGCGCCTAGGAGTTCCCCGCCATGTCGTCCACTCCCATTGTTCATGAGTACGGGGCATTCCTCGAGCTGGCCCGGCAGAATCGGGTGATCTTCTACTACGTGGGCTACTTCTCCCAGAACATCGTCGCGGCCATGGCCGAGGCCGTGAAGCTGCAGCTGGAGATCAGCGGTGCCAAGGGCCCCACCCGCCGCAAGCTCTTCTCCTCCTTCGTCGAGATGGCGCAGAACATCATCCACTACTCGGCCGACGCGCTGACCCCGCTCAGTCACGACGACCGGGAGCTGCGCCACGGATCCGTCTGCATCAGCGAACGCGATGGGCAATACCTGCTGATGTGCGCCAACCCGATCGAGGCCGCACGGGCGGAGGACCTGCGCCACAAGCTCGAGCAGCTGCGCAGCATGACGCTGGACGAGATCAAGCAGGCCTACAAGGACACGCTGCGCGCCGAGGCGCCCGAAGGCAGCAAGGGTGCGGGCATGGGCTTTCTGACCATGGCGCGCGACGCGAGCGAGCCGCTGGACTTCGAGTTCCAGCCCTTGCAAGACGTCCAGGGCACCGCCGTGTTCTATCTGAAGGCCTCCATCTGAGCGCCACACCGAAAACAGAACAACGCAGAACAACGATGGAAAACCTGCACATCGCCCCGACCCCCAGCTCGCCCGAGGTCGACTTCAAGTTCGATCGGCACCTGCTCAGCCTGCGCGGCGAGTCCTATCCGGAGAATGCCGCGGCCTTCTACAGCGACATCATCAAGCAGCTCCGCGCCTATCTGGCCGGATGTGCCGGACAGCAGATCACGGTCAATATCGCCCTGGCCTACTTCAACAGCTCCAGCACCAAGATGCTGTTCAACATCATCGAGGCCTTCAACGAGGCCGTGGTGGCCGGCAACGAGGTGTCCATCCACTGGTTCCACGACGAGGACGACGACACCATCCTCGAATTCGGCCAGGAACTCAGCGACGATTTCCCCGACATCGCCTTTGTCAACCAGCCCGTCAAATCGGCCTGAGCGCCTCTCCCGACCGCCTCGATGTCCCCACCCGACCTCTTCCACCTCGAGAACCTGGCGCTCGCGGCCGCGCGGGCCGTCCATGACGATGCGGGGGCCGGCCCGCAGCAGCAGCGCGAAGCCCTGGGCGAACTGATCTCCGCCTACGAGCGCCTGCTGCGGGAGACGCGTCGCCTGGTGCGCCGCAGCGATCGGGAAGAGCTGGAGATGAATCAGCTCAACCAGCGCCTGCATGAACTGGCGGCGGAGCTGGAGTACCGCGCCACCCATGATTCGCTGACGGGCGTGCTGAACCGGGCCGCCGTCATCGAGCGCGCCGACCGCATGCTCACGGCCAGCAGCCTGGCGCTGATCGTGCTGGACATCGATCACTTCAAGGGCGTGAACGACAGCTTTGGGCATCCGGCAGGCGACCAGGTGATCTGCGGCGTCGTCGCCTGCCTGAGAGCGGTCGTTCCCGAGCAGGCCGAGGTGGGCCGCGTCGGAGGCGAGGAGTTCACCGTCCTGCTGCCGGGCCACTCGAGCGAACATGCCCTGCTGCTGGCCGAGCGCCTGCGGGAGGCGCTGGCGAAGCACTCGTTCCAGCTGCCCGATCGGCGCGCCGTGACGGCCAGCTTCGGCGTCAGCTGGCTGCCCATGAGCAGCAGCTTCGATATCGCCTATCGGCGGGCCGACGATGCGCTCTATGCGGCCAAGCGTGCGGGGCGCAACCGCGTGGTCGGCGCGGATCAGCTGCGGGATTGAAGGGCGGCCCAACTCCCGGGGGGCATGCGCGCGATGCGCGGCGACCGGCGGTTCCGTCACCTTTCGTGAGCTCGGGGCATGACGCATTTCACGCTCCGGCATGACTTGCGCAGGACTGTCACGCGGCTGTTACCGCACCCTCAAAAAATGACAATATCGGGCAGCACGGCCGGGGAGCCTGCGGCCCGATGACCGTCCGGCGCCTCCATGCCCGTGATCGCCCTTTCAACACGATTTTTCATGCTCGCCCCCATCGACCCGAGGTCAGGCCCGATCCGTCTGCAGACCGTTCGGACCGCGCCCGCACCCTGCGGGGCTTCCGGCGACGCGCACGCCACCACCATCACGCCATGCGCCCGAGCTTCCCGCATTTCCGCATAGGCCCGCGCCTGCGCCTGGCCTTCGCCGCCCTGCTGGGCCTGCAGCTCCTGCTCGCGGCGCTGACCGTGAAGCGCCTGAACGAGCTGTCCGACGCCTTCACCCGGCTTGTGGTCGAACAGAACGAGACCCGCGAGATTGTTGACGAGGTCGGCGCGAATGCCGAGGATGCGGCCCGCAAGCTGCTGATCCTGATCGGCGCGCCGCGGGAGCAGCGCCTCTTGGCCTACGCCGAGATTGATGTCGCCAACAGGCATTTGGATGCGGCCATGGCCCTGCTCGATCAGCGGCTGCCCGTCGGCGAGAGACGCCAGGCCCTGTTCAACGTCGAGCAGCGCTTGAAGCGCTACCGCGAACGCTACGCCGTCAACGTGGCGCTGATTGAAGCCGATCGGCCCGAGGTCGCGCGCGGCATGCTGGGTGCCGAGACCGAGGAGGCGCTGAGCCTGTTGATGGAGTCGATACGCCAGCTGGCCGGCGCCGAACAGCTGAGCGCCATCCAGCAGGCCGAGGCCCTGCGCTCGCACATCTCACGGGACAGCCATGCCGTCGTGCTGCTGTGCCTCGGTGCACTGAGCCTCGGCGGGCTGCTGGCCACCTGGGTCACGCGCAGCATCGTGCGCCCGCTGCTGCGCGCCCAGACCGGTGCCGGCCGCTTCGCCCAGGGCCAGTACGGACATCGCATCGCCGTCGACAGCCAGGACGAGGTCGCGCAGGTCTCGCGCGCGCTGAATTCGATGGCCGAGGCCATCGGCGATCGCGAGCACCAACTCGTCCGCATGGCCCACACGGACATCCTGACCGGCCTGCCGGAACGCGACCGATTCATCACCGAGGGCAATGCGCTGCTGAGCGGACTGTCCGACGAGTTTCCGATCGCCGTCCAGCTGTGCCTGGACGTCGACCGGCTCAAGATCGTCAACAGCGTGCTGGGCTTCGATGCCGGCGATGCGGTGCTGGTGGGCGCGGCCGGCAAGCTGAGCTCGCTGTTCGGCCAGCGCGCCTGTTTCGGGCGTCTGGCCGGCGGCACCTTTGCCGTGCTGGTGCCGCTGCGCACGGCGGCCGAAGCCGGCGACGCGGCGGACCAGATACAGGAGGCCGTCGAGCACAAGCTCAGCTGGCAGGGGCAGATGCTTGATCTGTCGGTCTCCGTGGGCATGGCCCTGTTCCCCGAACATGCGCGGGATACCGAGGTGCTGCTGCGCCGCGCCGAGCAGGCCATGTTCGAGGCCAAGCGCCAACGCCAGCCGGTGGCACTCTACAACCCCAACCTCGAAGCGTCGCGGCAGCTCCACCTGAGCCTGCTGTCCGATCTGCAGGACGCGATCACGAGCGGCCAGCTGCGGCAGTTCCTGCAGCCGAAGATGTCCGCCTCGACCGGCGAGCTGATGGGCGTCGAGGCGCTGGTGCGATGGCAGCACCCCACACGCGGCTGGCTGGCGCCCGGAGAGTTCGTGCCCTTCGCCGAGGACACGGGCCGGATCCGCCAGGTCACCCGCTGGATGCTGGAGCGCGCGGTACTCACCTTGGCCGACTGGCAGGCGCGCGGGATCGCCATCCCGATCGCGGTGAATGTCTCAACCCTGGACCTGCAGGATGAAACCCTGACCGAGCGCGTCGCGCGGCTGCTGTCCGACGCCCGGATTCCCGCCCACCTGCTGCAACTGGAACTGACCGAGACCGGCCTGATGGCCAGCGGCTCCGACCCGATCAAGGTCCTGCATTCCCTGCACGGGCTGGGCGTGGGGCTGTCGATCGACGACTTCGGCACGGGGCAGTCTTCGCTGGCCTATCTGCAGCGCCTGCCCGTCGACGAACTCAAGATCGACCGGAGCTTTGTCGACGGCGTCAATGCGGATGCGCGGCGCCAGGATCTGCTGGCGTCCATCGTCACCCTCGGCCACAGCCTCGGACTGACGGTCACGGCAGAGGGCGTGGAGAACGAGGCCGAGCTCGCCGTGCTGCGGCAGGCGGGTTGCGACCTCGTGCAAGGCTATCTGCTGGCCAAGCCCATGGCGGTTGCGTCGTTCGAGCTCTGGCGCCGGTCATACAAGGTCGGCGGCAGCGTCGGCGCGTGAGCGGCCGAGGCTGACGGGGCTGGCGGGGCCATGTCGATGGCGCCCCGCCATCCGCCGCGGCCCAGGGCATCCGCAATGCCGCACCGCGCGGGCTCAGTCCGTAAGCTCCACGCTCAGGGTCCCGTCGCGCGACCAGGTCGCGGCCTCCTTGCGCAGCAGTTGCACGGTCCGCATGTGCCGATCGGCCCAGCCGCGCGGCAAGGCCACCCGCACCGTGCGGCCGCTGGCGCTCAGCCGGGGCGTCCCGGGCATCATCTCGGCGCCGCGCCCGTCGCAGCAGATCACGGCCATCCGCAGGCACAGCAGCTGCGCGGCAAAGGCGTCGTCGTTCAGGGCCGCCCCCAGCTTGCGCAGCCCGCCGCGCTGCCCCAGCACCAGATGCCCGAGCCGGCGCTGCTGGTCCTGGCCGAGCCCGGCCACGCTCGCATGGCTCAGCAGATAGGCGCTGTGCCGATGATGGTCGCGCAGCGACACCAGCCGGCCGGCCTCGTGCAATGCGGCGGCCCCGGCCAGCTCGCGACTCGCCGAGGCCGAGGCATCCGGCCGCAACTGGCCGTGCAGCATCAGCGCCGCGGCGGCCACCCGCTTCGACTGCTCGAGGTCGACCTTGAAGCGCCGCTGCAGGACCCGCACCGCGGCCACCTCGCCGCCCGCCACGGGGGCGCCGGCACCGGCCGGTTCGCGCTCATGCAGATCGACAATCACGCCCTGGCGCAGCGCCCCCCTGGCCGGGTGCAGGCTGCGAATATCGCAATGCACGGCCAGGGTATAGAGGATGGCCAGTCCGCCGGGCAGCAGCGCGCGGCGTTGCGCCTTCAGCCCGGGCAGGCTCAGCCGCTCCACCCGGCCCGCCGCGATGCAGCGCTCGATCAGCCAGCGCAGGCCCGCCGGCGTCAGTGCACCGTCGGTGATGCCATTGGCGCGCAGGACGGCCGAGAGCATGCCGGCCGTGCCCGAGGCTCCCAGGGCCTCCTCCCAACGCGCGGCGGCGAAGGGGGCCAGCGCCTCCCCGAGCAGATCGCCGACCGCCAACTGGGCCGCGCGGAAGCCCGCGGCGCTCATGCGGCCCTCCGGGAAGAACTGCTGCGACAGGCTGGCGCTGCCGACGCGGAAGGACGCCGTCGCGGCGGGCGTTCGCTCCTGCCCCAGGATCATTTCGGTGGAGCGTCCGCCGATGTCGATCACCAGACGGCGGCGCGCCGACGGCTGCAGGAAGGCGACGCCGGCATAGATCAGCCGCGCCTCCTCATGGCCCGAGATGACCTCCACGGGCAGGCCCAGCGTGGCCTCGGCCCGGTGCAGGAATTCAGCGCGGTTGCGCGCGTCGCGCAGGGTCTGGGTGGCGACCACGCGCACCCGCGCCGGTCGCAGTTCGGCCAGCTCCGCCGAGAACTCGCGCAGGCAGCGCAGGCCGCGGTCGGCCGCCTCGCGCGACAACAGGCCCCGGGAGTCCAATCCTGCGCCCAGGCCCACCATCTCCTTGCGGCAATGCTGCCGCCGATACCTGCCGTGCAGCACCTGGCCCAGCTCCAGCCGGAAGCTGTTGGAGCCCAGATCGATGGCTGCCAGCGAGGCGGGGGACGAGCGCATGGGGTCGGACATGTCGGCGAGGCGGCGCTACGGAAATTGTGTAAACTGAATATACGGTTTACATATGAAAGAAAAATGACATGAACTCTCCCGCCGCAGACCTGAGCTCGAACGGCGCGACGCCCTCGGTGGCCAAGCCCGCCGACAAGCCCGTCAGCCAACCCATCCCCAAGCCCACCGCACGCCGCGCGACCGCGGCGCGCAAGACCGGCAGCAAGCCGGCCGCCGCCTCCAAGGTCGCCGCCCGAGTCCCCGCCAAGGCCCCTGCCAAGGCCCCCGCCAAAGTCCCCGTCAAGGCGCCCGTCAAGCCCTCCCTCAAGGCCGCTGCGGCCAAGCCGGCCAAGATCAAGCTGGTGCGCGACAGCTTCACGATGCCCTCCGACGAATACGCGGTGCTCGGCGAACTGAAGCAGCGCGCCCTGTCCTTTTCCCATCCGGTCAAGAAGAGCGAGCTGCTGCGTGCGGGCATCAAGCTGCTGGCCGGCCTGAGCAATGCCGCCTTTCAGCAGGCGCTGAAGAACGTGCCGACCATCAAGACCGGCCGCCCCAAGTCCAAGAAGGGCGAGTAAGCCGAGCAAGGCCGGAGCCGGGCGCGCGCCGCGCCCGGCCTGTCACCGCGGCTTCATCTGGCCGACCTAGACTGGCGGCTTCACCGACGAAGCCATGACAGCCTGTCCGTGCGGCGCCACCTCGCTCTCCTGTCTCTGCTATCCCTGCTGGCGCTGCTGAGCGCCTGCTCCCCGCGCCATCTGCTGCTCAACCGGATGGCCGATGAACTGGCCGCCCAGGGGCAGGCCCAGGAAGACGACCTCGTGCTGGCCCGCGAGGCCGGCGCCTTCTATCTGAAATTCTCCGAGTCGCTGCTGCGCCAGACGCCCGGCCATGTGGCGCTGAGCGAGGCCGTGGCGAGCGGGTTCACGCAATACGCTTTCGCGTTCGTGGCCTTCGAGGCCGAGCGCCTGGAAGGCCGCGACGCGGCCGCGGCCCTGCGCCTGCGCCAGCGCGCCGCGCGCCTGTACCTGCGCGCGCACCGGCACGCGATGAACGCCCTGGAACAGCGCCATCCCGGCTTTGCCCGTTCCCTTGCCGATGGCGCCGTGCCGCCACGCCTGGACGGCGACCAGATCGGCCTGGCCTATTGGGCGGCCGCCTCCTGGGGCGCCCATATCTCGCTGTCCAAGGACCTGCCCGATGTCGTGGCCGACCTGCCGCTGGCCGTGCGCCTGGCCCGCCTGGCCTGGGAGCGCGAGCCCGGTCATGGCGAAGGCGCGCTGGCCGGCCTGATGGGCACGTTCGAGGCCTCCCGCCCCGGAGGCAGCCGGCGCGAGGCCGAGCGCTTCTTCGACCAGGCCGAGGCCTTCGGCGCGGGCCGCAATGCCGGCGTCTACGTGGCGCGCGCCGAGGCCCTGGCGGACGGCGACCGCCCCGCCTTCGAGCGCCTGCTGCAGCAGGCCCTGCGGGCCGGCAGGGCACGCCCGGACCTCGCCAACCAGCTGATGCGCGAGCGCGCCCAATGGCTGCTGGACAGCGCCGACGACCGTTTCTGAGCCCCTCCCCTGTTCACCGGATCCCCATGATCAAGACCCGCTTGTCCCGCCGGCTCGGCCTGGCCCTGTTGATCGGCCTCGGCCTGAGCCCCCTGGTCCGGGCCCAGACCGTGCAGCTGCGCATCGGTACCGTGGTGCCCAGGAACTCGCTCTACCACCAGCAGCTGATGGAACTGGGCGAGTCCTGGCGCGCCGCGCAGGGCGCCAACGCCAAGTTCGTCGTGTTCACCGACGGCAGCCAGGGCGGCGAGGCCGAGCTGGCGCGGCGCATGCGCATCGGCCAGCTGCAGGGCGCGCTGATGTCGGTCGTGGGGCTGCGCGAGATCGAGCCCAGCATCGCCGCGCTGCAGAACCTGCCGCTGCTGTTCCGCAGCTGGGACGAGGTCGACCATGTGCGCGAGAAGCTACGCCCCGCGATGGAGAAGCGCTTCCTGGAGCGCGGCTTCGTCGTGCTGGGCTGGGGCGACGCCGGCTGGGTGCGCTTCTTCTCCAAGGAGGCCGCCTTCCGGCCCGAGGACTTCAAGCGCATGAAGTTCTTCGCCTGGGGCTCGGAGCCCGAGCAGCAGGCCATCATGAAGAGCCTGGGCTACACGCCGGTGCCGCTGGAGACGGCCGACGTGCTGCCCTCGCTGCAGACCGGCATGATCAATGTCGTGCCCGCCACGCCCTATTTCGCGCTGGCCAGCCAGGTCTACGGCACGGCCTCGAACATGCTGGACATCAACTGGGCCCCGATCGTCGGCGCCCTGGTGGTCAGCAAGAAGGCCTGGGACGAGATGTCGCCCGCGGCCCAGCAGGCGCTGCGCCTGGCCGGCGACAGGGCCGGCCTGCAGATGCGCGCCAAGGCGCGCCAGGAGGTCGACGAGGCGGTGGCCGCGATGAAGAAGCGCGGCCTGAGCGTCAACACGCCCAGCCCCGAGCAATGGCGCGAATGGACGGAGCTGGCCGAGAAGCTCTACCCGCGCATCCGCGGCAGCATGGTGCCGGCCGAAACCTTCGACGAGGTCTTTCTGCACCTGAAGGCCTACCGCGCCGCGCGGGGCAAGTGAGGGTGGCGCCGCTCGCCCTGCTGGCGCGCCTGGACAATCTGCCGGGCGTGCTGGCGCTGGCCCTGATGCTGGCCCTGCCGCTGTTGGAGATGGCGGCCCGCCCGCTGCTGGGCCGCGGCGTGGAGAACGCCGCGGTGCTGGTGCAGCACCTGGGCCTGGTGCTGGCCATGTTCGGCGCCATCGCGGCCGAGCGCCGCGGCCATCTCAGCAGTCTGGGCAGCAGCCTCGACCATCTCGGCAGCGCCGCGACCCAGGCCCGCGTGCGCGCCTTCGCCAAGGGCGGCGCGGCCCTGCTGTGCGGCATGCTGGCGCGCGCCGGCTGGCAGCTGGTGGAGGCCGAACGCCTGGGCGGCCAGCCGCTAGCCTATGGGCTGCCCATCTGGTGGGTGCAGTTGAGCCTGCCGCTGGGCTTCGCGCTGCTGGGCCTGCGGCTGGGCACCCAGGCCGCGCGGCCGCTGCCGCTGCGGGCCCTGGCCGCCCTGCTGCTGCCGTTGGCCGGCTGGCTGGCCGCCACCTACGGCGAGGGTCGGGTCTTGCCGCTGGCCCCGGCCCTGCTCCTGCTGCTGGCCCTGCTGCTGACGGGTGCGCCGGTGTTCGCCGCGCTGGGCGGCCTGGCGCTGGCATTGTTCTGGAGCGAGGGGCTGCCGCTGGCCTCGATCGCGCTCTCGCATTACCAGATCACGGTCAATCCCTCGCTGCCGGCCCTGCCCCTGTTCACGCTGGCCGGTCTGGTGTTCGCCCGCACTGGCGCCGCCACGCGACTGGGTGAGCTGTTCGTGCAGCTGTTCGGCGGCGGACAGCGCGGCACGGTGCTGGCCGCGGCGCTGCTGTGCTCGGCCTTCACCGCCTTCACCGGCGGCAGCGGCGTCACGATCCTGGCGCTGGGCGGTCTGCTGCTGCCCCTGCTGAGCCGGGCCGGCTATCCCGAGCAGCGCGGCATCGGGATGGTGACCAGCGCCAGCGCGCTGGGCGTGCTGCTGGCGCCCTCGGTGCCGCTGATCATGTACGCGGTGATCGCGCGCGTGCCGATCGAGGCCATGTTCCTGGCCGGGCTGCTGCCGGCCGCCGTGATGGTGGCCTGCCTGCTGCTGCTGGGCGGTTTCCTGCGGCGCACCGGCGGCCGCGCGGCCGGGCCCGCCGCGCCGCCCGATCCGCGCCGCGCCATGGCCGCTGCCTGGACCGCCAAATGGGAGATCGCGGCTCCGCTGGTGGCCATCGGCGCCCTGGTCAGCGGCCTGGCCACGCCCACCGAGAGCGCCGCACTGACCGCCGCCTACGCCCTGTTCACCCAGGGCCTGGTGCACCGCGAGCTGGGCTGGCGGCTGCTGGCGCGCTGCCTGGCCGAATGCGCCCAGGTGATCGGCGGCGTGATGCTGATCCTGGGCATGGCCCTGGCGCTGACCAACTTCATGGTCGACGCCGGCATTCCCGAGCGGGCGGTGGACTGGGTGCAGGCCGCGATCCCCGACAGGCATCTGTTCCTGCTGGCGCTATGCGCCTTCCTGTTCGTCGCCGCCGCGCTGATGGAGATCTTCGCGGCCATCGCGGTGCTGGTGCCCCTGCTGCTGCCGCTGGCGCACAGCTACGGCCTGGACCCCCTGCACTTCGGCATCATCTTCCTGGCCGCGATGGAGGCCGGCTTCCTCTGCCCGCCGGCCGGCATGAACATCTATTTCGCGTCGGCCATGTTCGGCAAGCCGATCCGCTATGTGGCGCGCTCCGTGCTGCCGGCGCTGCTAGCGATCTTCGCCGGTACCCTGATCATCGCCCTGTGGCCGCCGCTGTCGACCGGCCTGCCGGCGCTGTTGCGGCATTAGGCCAGGGCTGGCCCTCAGTTCTCGATCACGACCGGAGGACCGAGCCGGTAGCGGGCGATCACATCCAGGTCCGGTTCGAGTCCCAGGCCGGGCCCGGGCGGCACCGACAGGCGTCCCTCGCGAGCGCGCACCGCGTCGTGATAGGGGCTGGCCTCCAGATCGCCGAAGAAGAGCTCGAAGGCGACGTCCGGCGCGAAGGCAGCGGCGAGGTGAAGCGAGGCCAGGAAGCCCGGGCCGAAGTAGAAGCAATGCGGCACATAGTCGACGCCATGCGTACGCGCCAGGATCGCGGCCTGGGCCACCGCGTCGATGCCGCCGAACTTGATGACGCTGGGCTGGCAGATGTCGACCGCCCCCGCCCGCAGCATCGCGGCCATTTCCTGCACGGAGGCCACGTTCTCTCCGGCGGCAATGGGGAGCGTCGTCGCGGCGCGCACGCGCGCCAAACCGGCGTAGTCCTCCGGGGGCCACACCGGTTCCTCCAGCCAGGCCAGGCGCAGCGCCTCGAGCGCGCGAGCGCTTGCAATCGACTCCGACACGCTCCACGGGCAGTTGGTGTCAAGCGCGAGCCACACCGCCTCGCCACAGGCGGCGCGGGCCGCACGCACCGTGTCCAGCCGCACCTCGTGCAGCTTGAGGTGGCGAAACCCCTGTGCCAGGGCGCGCTCGATGGCCGCCGTGACCAGCTCCGGCTCCGCGTAGCGCAGCAGGCTGGCATAGGCGGTCAGCTCGCGCGGCGCAGCGCCCAGCAGCGCCGCGATCGGCAGCGACGCCAGCTTGCCCGCGATGTCCCACAAGGCGATCTCGATGGCGGAAAGCGCATAGGCCACCGGGCCGGTTCGACCATGGATATGGAAACGGTGCCCCATCTCCAGCATCAATCCCGATCTGTCGCCGACATCGCGCCCGATGAACGCGGGGCCGACCAGCGTCGCCAGGGCCGCACTGGTGGTCGGGCAGGCGACATGCCCCCAGCCCTCCCCCCAGCCCTCGACGCCCGCGTCGGTGCAAACGCGCACGAACAGGGAATCGACCGAGGTCCAGCTCATCCCGGCAAAGGCCTTCGGCGCCGCCCCCATGTCGAAGGGCACACGGATGAGGTGGATCTCGATGCGGGTGATCTTCATGGCCGCGTCTCCTCGATGCTGTCCGAGGCCGATGCTGACCGGCTTTGGGCCGTCGAGCAACTCGCTCCCGGAGATCGGTAGGGCCAATAAGGCCTCCAAGGCCTACGCCGGCGGGCCGCCCCTGCGCGACGCGGCCCCCGGACGGCCCGGCGGCCCCGCAGGCCCTCATGTCACTCTCACATCACTCGAGACGGCCGATCTTCTGGACGGCCTCGGTCATCGCCTTCGCATCCTGCTGCCAGTAGGCGGCAAAGGCCGGCGCATCCAGGTACTCGATCGGACTGCCCGCGCGCAGCACGGTCTGCTGCACGCCGGCGTCCGCGGCGACCCGGCGCAATGCCTCGCGCAGCTGGCGCTCCGTGCCCTCGGGCGTGCCGGCCGGCACGAACACGCCCGACCATTGCGCGAACTGCACCTTCCAGCCCTTTTGCTGCAGGCTCGGCAGCTCCGGCAGCGTGACCAGCGGCTTGTCGCCCCAATGCGCCAGCGCGCGCAGCTTGCCGGCCTTGATGTGCTGCAGCACCGTCGACGGACCGGTCGCGAGCGCGTCGACCTGGCCGCCGAGCAGCGCGGTGACGGCCGGGCCGGCGCCGGTAAAGGGAATATGGGTCATGTGGAAGCCGGCCGCGTTCTTGAACGTCTCCATCGGCACATGCATGGTGCCGTAATTGCCGGAGCTGCCGTAGTTGTAGGCCCCGGGCCTGCGCTTGGCATCGGCCACGAACTCCTCCACCGTGCGCCAGGGCGCATCGCCGCGCACCACCAGCACCGTGGGATCGGCAGTGAGGCGCGCCAGCGGCAGGAACTGCGCCAGCTGATATTGCGGCTTGCGCGCAAGCACCTTGTCGGCCTCGGGCAGGATGGAGATCGAGCTGAGGCTGAGCAGCAGGGTATAGCCATCGGCCGGCGCGCGCGCCGCCTGGCCGATGCCCAGGGCGCCGCCGGCACCGCCCTTGTTCTCGATCACGACCGGCTGCCTCAGCTCCCGGCTCAGGGCCTCGGCCACCGGCCGGGCCACGGTGTCGGCCACGCCGCCGGGCGGGAAGGGCACGATCATCGTGATCGGCCGCTCGGGGTACTGGGCCTGCGCGGCCAGCACGCAGGCAAGGGCCGCCAGCGCGGCCGCGAATCGCTTCGCTCGCATGCTTGGTCTCCTGATGTTTTTCTGTTCGAGGGGGTCAGGCCACGCGGTTCTCGAGCGCGCCCAGGCCGTCGATCTCGACGCGCACGCGGTCGCCGCTGCGCAGCCAGCGCGGCGGCGTGAGGCCCATGCCCACGCCCGCCGGCGTGCCGGTGGCGATGATGTCGCCCGGGTAGAGCGTGATGCCGCGCGAGATCGTCTCGATCAGCGTGGGGATGTCGAAGATCATCTGCTCGGTGGGCCCGTCCTGGCGCAGCTCGTCGTTGACCCAGCAGCGCACGCGGGTGTGCAGGCCGTCGAAGGCATCGGCCGTGACGATCCAGGGCCCCATCGGGCAGAAGGTGTCGAAGGACTTGCCCAGGTCCCATTGCGCGTGGCGCATCTGCACGTCGCGCGCGGTGACGTCGTTGACGATGGTGTAGCCGAACACATGGGCCATCGCGTCGGCCCGCGCTATGTTCTTGCCGCCGCGGCCGATCACCACGGCCAGCTCGGCCTCGTAGTCGATCTGCTCGGTGATCTGCGCGCCGGGCAGGCGGATCTCGTCCCGCGGGCCCACCACGCATTCGGGCACCTTGGTGAACACGATGGGCCATTGGTCCACCGGCTTGTTGTCGTCCTTGAACACCGAGCCCTTCAGCTCGGCGGCATGGGCGTGGTAGTTGCGGCCCACGCAGAACAGATTGCGGCGCGGCCGCGGCAGCGGCGCCAGCAGGCGCAGCGAGGCGATGGGCAGCGGCGCGCCGTCGCGCTCGGGCAGGGGCTCGCCACGGCCGAGGCGTTCCACCAGGGGCAGCACGCCGAGTGCGGCCTCGGCGTCGCCGAGCGCCAGCGGCGCGACGGATTGGAGGTCATCGGCAACAAGGCCGACACGTTGGCGACCGCGGTCTTCAAAGCAGGCAAGGCGCATGGCAGGAGGCTGGGTGAAGTCGATTCGAGCCTGCATGCTAGGCCCGCGACCGATGCTCAGGAAGAACCAATCTGCAACCAATTCACCCGGTAATGATTCGAGTTTTCCCTAGCCAATGGCGCTGATTGGTCGCAATTGATCACGATTGGTTAGCATGCCCACCATGCCCGCCAAACGATCCACCGCGCAAGCCGACAGCACCCACCCGAACGCCGGCGGTGCCGCGTTTCGCCTGCGCGAGGCGCTGCTCGCGCAGCTTCACAACGGCCGGTTGCGCCCCGGCGACCGGCTGCCGACCGAGCGCGCGCTGTGCGCCGAATACGCCCTCGGCCGCTCGACGGTCCGGCGCGTGCTCGGCGAGCTGAAGGACCTGTCGCTGATCACGCAGACGGTCGGCAGCGGCACCTATGTCGCCGAGCGCGCGGCCGCGGCCCTGGCCGGCTTGGCGGCCGACAACCCGGCGGCCATGACCAGTCCGACCGAGCTGATGGAAGCGCGGATGACCTTCGAGCCGGCGATCATCGACATGGTGATCCGGCGCGCGACGCCGGCCGATCTGCAGCGCATGGAGCATTGCTGCGCGCGGGCCGAGGCGGCCACCACGCTGGAGGAGTTCGAGCATTGGGACGGCCAGCTGCACGAGGTGATCGCCGATGCCGCGCACAACAATTTCGTCTCGAGCGTGTTCCGTTTGATGAACCATGTGCGCTCGCAGGGCGACTGGGGCGCGCTCAAGCGCAGGACGGTCACGCCCGAGCGCCGCCTGGCCTACCAGGGCGAGCACCGTGCCCTGGTGGCCGCGCTCAAGGACCGCGACGTCGCGCGCGCCGTGCAGGCGGCACGCGAGCACCTGACGCATGTGCGGCGCAACCTGCTGGGCTATTGATGCCGGCGGCGCAGGCGGCGTCAGTAGGTCTCCAGCTGCAGGCGGCCCTCGCGCCTCAGCCCGGCACCGATGCCGTCCCAGTCCAGCCCCGCCTGCTGGGCGATGTCGCGCAGGGCCATCACCACACCCTCCTCCATCGACTTCAGGCCACAGACGTAGAAATGCGCCTGAGGATCCTGCAGCAGCGCAGCCAGGTCGGCGGCCCGCTCGCGCATCAGGTCCTGCACATAGCGTTTGGGCCGATTCGCAATCCTGCTGAAGGCCAGATTGATATCGATGAAATCCTTGGGCAGCTTTTGCAGGGGGCCAAAGTAAGGCAGTTCCTGGGGGGTGCGCGAACCGAAGAACAACATCAACCTGCCGCCTTCGAACTTGCCGGACGCGCGCAGGCGTCGCCGCCACTCGGTCATCGCCCGCATCGGCGCCGAGCCGGTGCCGGTGCAGATCATCACGATGTGGCTGCGCGGGTGGTTGGGCATCAGGAAGCTGCTGCCGAACGGGCCGATGACCTGCACCTTCGCGCCGATCGCGAGATCGCACATATAGTTGCTGGCCACGCCGCGCACGGGCCTGCCCTCATGGTCCTCCAGCACGCGCTTGATGGTCAGCGACAGATTGTTGTAGCCGGGCCGCTCGCCGTTGCGCGGACTGGCGATCGAGTATTGCCGCGGGTGGTGCGGCCGCCCCTGGGCATCCGCGCCGGGCGGGATGATGCCGATGCTCTGCCCCTCGAGGACCGGAAACGGCATGCCGCCGAAGTCCAGCACGATATGGTGCGTGTCGTAATCGGTGCCGACCCCGGTCACCCGCACATTGCCGACCACGGTGGCAGCGACGCATTTCTCCGCGGCCTTGGGGCCATAGAGATTGCTGTAGGCATGGGCGGCCGACCAGGGCGGCACGCTGGCACCGTATTGCGCGACCTTGAGCGCGCCGCCGGCCCGGTCCGGCTGCGTGCCAGCGGCCAGCATCGCGGGCGCCGGCCCGGGCACCCCCGCCGCGCCGAGCTGCTCAGCGCTCAGTTCGTCGGGCAGCATGTCCCAGCCCAGCTGGGCCTCGACGCTGTAGGCCAGGGCCTTGGGCATGGTGCGCCAGTTGTCGATGCTGCCCGTGGGGCATGGCGGCACGCAGTCCATGCACAGATTGCACCTCGCGGCGTCGACAACATAGTTGCGCGAGTCGTGCGTGATCGCCCCCACCGGGCAGCTGGCCTCGCAGGTATTGCAGCGGATGCAGATCTCGGGATCGATCAGGTGCTGCTTGATGAGGATCGCTTCCTTCATGTCCATGCAGCGTCTCCTTGTTCGCGGGGCGGCCCGAAGTGCCGCCCTCGGGCCGGGCTCAGTTGAAACGGACGTACTCGAAGTCCACCGGCTGGCGGTTGATGCCCATCACCGGCGGCGCGATCCAGTTCGCAAACCTGCCCGGCTCGACCACGCGGCCCATCAGGCTGGCCACGAAGGCGCGGTCCTCGTCGGTGGGCAGCCACTCGCCCTTCCTGGCCTGCCATTCGCCCTCGCCGACCACGCGCCCATCGGGCGACATCTTGATGCCGGCCAGCGCGCCGATATTGCGGTGGAAGGCCTTGTGCGGCACGACCAGGCGGGTCGGGATGCCAGCCTTCTCGATCACCTTGTTCCAGCGGCCGACGCCGGCCACCGAGTCCCTGATGAAGTCGTCGCGCAGCACCTCGTTCAGCGCATTGAGCATCGGCACCTCCTTCTCGACCAACTGGCCGTTCGCGACCTCCAACACCTTGTAGCTCTGACCCTTCAGGAGGTGGTCGTCGTCACGCTTGCCTTCCTCGTAGCGCCCTTTCAGGCCGGCGCTGTAGAAGGTGGCGGCATTGCTGCTCTGGTCGGCGCCGAACAGATCGATGGTGACGCTGTAGTGGAAGTTCAGATAGCGCTGCAAGGTCGGCAGGTCGATCACGCCGGCGGCGCGCAGCCTGCCCACGTCGTCGGTCTTCAGCTCGCTCATCACCTGGCAGGTGCGCTGCACCACGCGCGAGACGCCGCTCTCGCCGACGAACATGTGGTGCGCCTCCTCGGTCAGCATGAACTTGGTCGTGCGGGCCAGCGGGTCGAAGGCACTCTCGGCCAGGGCCGAGAGCTGGAACTTGCCATCGCGATCGGTGAAGTAGGTGAACATGAAGAAGGCCAGCCAGTCCGGCGTGGCCTCGTTGAAGGCCCCGAGGATGCGCGGATTGTTCTCGTCACCCGAGCGGCGGTCCAGCAGCGCCTCGGCCTCCTCGCGGCCGTCGCGGCCGAAGTGGCGGTGCAGCAGGTAGACCATGGCCCACAGATGGCGACCTTCCTCGACATTGATCTGGAACAGATTGCGCAGGTCATACATCGACGGCGCGGTCAGGCCCAGGTGGCGCTGCTGCTCGACCGAGGCCGGCTCGGTGTCGCCCTGCGTGACGATGATGCGGCGCAGATTCGCGCGGTGCTCGCCGGGCACGTCGGTCCAGGCCTTCTCGCCCTTGTGGTCGCCGAAGTGGATCTCGCGATCGGCATTGCCGGGATTCAGGAAGATGCCCCAGCGATAGTCGCGCATCCTGACATGGCCGAACTGGGCCCAGCCCTGCGGGTCGACGCTGATCGCGGTGCGCAGGTAGACCTCGTGGTCGGTCGAGCCCTCCGGGCCGACATCGTCCCACCAGTTGATGAAGTTGGGCTGCCACTGCTCGAGCGCACGCTGCAGCGTGCGGTCCTCGGACAGGTTGACGTTGTTGGGTATTTTTTCGCTGTAGTTGATCGTGGACATGCGCAGGTCTCCGTGACTTTCGAGTCGAACTTGTGGGCTTAGACGCGGTGCCAGTCGAACAGGGCCTTGTCGCCCTTGCCGTAGACCTTCAGCGCGCCCTTCTCGCCGACGGCGTTGGGGCGCTGGAAGATCCAGTTCTGCCAGGCGCTCAGGCGGCCGAACACGCGGGTGAACAGGTTCTCGGGCCCGTTGAAGCGCAGATTGGCCTCCATGCCGGTCAGGGCGTCGGGCGACATGGCGACACGCTCCTCGATGGCGATGCGCAGCTCGTCGGCCCAGTCGATGTCGTCGGGATTCGAGGTGACCAGACCCAGGCCCATCGCGGCATCGGCATCCAGCGGCTGGCCGGCCCTGGCGCGCACGGCATCCAATGCCGGCCGCTCGTCGTAGAAGCGCCGGCCCAGGCGGCTCTGGCCGGTGGCCATGGGGAAGGCGCCAAAGTTGAGCTCGGCCACGATCAGCTTGGGCGCCCCATGCTCGTCATCCGGCAGGGCCAGGTGATAGATGCGATCGCAGGCCAGGGCCAGTTCAAGAAAGCTGCCGGCGAAGCAGGAGCCCTGCTCCACCAGGGCGAACAGGCTGCGCGAGGACACATCCAGCCGGCTCAGGGTGCGACGCAGCAGGCCCAGGGTCTCGCGCACCAGCCAATGCCCCTGCTGCGCCAGCAGCAGGCCATCCATGGCCAGCACCGCATCGGCGTCGCCGGCGGTCTTGATCAGCCAGCAGCCGATCTCCAGCTCGTTGGTGCGCATATGCAGGATCGCATCCTCCAGTTCGCGCGCCAGGGCCAGCGGATACCAGGCGGCGCCCAGCGCCTCGATGCCGGCGATGTCGGTGGGCTGCGGGCCGCCGGGCGCATGCACGGTGAACGCGGCCGTGCGGCGGCCGCGAGCGATCTCGACCCGGACATGCGCATAGCGCAGCGCGTCGGCCTCGATCTCGCGTTGCAGCGGCGTCAGCGCCACCCCCTTGGCGCCGGCCGGCCGATCGCTCTGCCCGGCCAGTTCCAGCGCGCGCTCCTGCACCCTCTGCGCGAAGACCGCCGGCTTGGCGATCGCATCGACCAGCCGCCAGTCCTTGGCCTTCTGCCCGCGCACCCCCTCGACACTGGTGCAGAACAGATCGGCCAGGTCGTGCCGCACATGGCGCTTGTCGGTCACCCGGGTCAGGCCGCCGGTCCCGGGCAGCACGCCCAGCAGCGGCACCTCGGGCAGGCTGACCGCCGAGCTGCGGTCGTCCACCAGGATGATCTCGTCGCAGGCCAGGGCGAGTTCATAGCCGCCGCCGGCGCAGGCGCCGTTGACGGCCGCCAGGAACTTCAGGCCCGAGTGCTTGGAGGAGTCCTCCAGTCCGTTGCGCGTTTCGTTGGTGAACTTGCAGAAGTTCACCTTCCAGGCATGGCTGGAGACGCCCAGCATGAAGATGTTGGCGCCGGAGCAGAACACCTTTTCCTTGGCGCTGGTGACAACGACGGTGCGGATTTCCGGATGCTCGAAGCGGATGCGCTGGATCGCATCGTTCAGCTCGATGTCCACACCCAGGTCATAGCTGTTGAGCTTGAGCTTGTAGCCGGGGCGCAGCCCCCCTCCCTCGTCGAAGTCGGCGGCCAGCGTCGCCACCGCCCCTTCGAAGCTCAACTTCCAATGCCTGTAGCGGCTCGGGTGGGTTTGGTAGTCAACCCGGGGCGCATTGACGGCTGAGAGATCGCTCACGGCACACTCCTTGAACATGCATCAAAATGCAGCGCTTGGCTGCCGGATGCAATGCAGTATCGTGCGCGTGTCGATAAATCTCAAGCAACATAATGCATTTAAATTCCTATCGTTTTCCCTTGGTGCCCTGATGCAAAAAGGGCCGGCGGTTCCCCGCCGGCCCCGAGCTTCTCGAGCCCGGTCGCCTCAGACCCGGATCAGTTCCTTGACCTGGGCACACAAGAGATCGAAGGTCTCCGGCAGGGCCTGGGCGCTGGTGTTCAGATGGATCTCGGCCTTGGCATAGAAGGCGGCCCGCCCCGCCAGGATGGCGCGCAGATCGTCCATGGCCTCCCTGCTGGCCGCCATCGGCCGCATATCGCCCTGTGCCGCGACGCGTTGCATATGCTCCTCCGGCTCGGCCTGCAGCCAGACGGTCGAACAATGCGCCAGCAAGAGATTGAAGGTCGCCGGATCGGAGACGATGCCACCGGGCGTCGCGATCACGGCCTCGGGATAGATCTGGATCGCCTCCTCGAGCGCCCGGCGCTCGTAGCGCCGGTAGGCCGCCTGGCCGTAAAGCCCCTGGATCTCGCCCACGCTGCAGCCGGCGAACTTCTCGATCTCCCGGCTCAGCTCGATGAAGGGGAAGTCCAGGGCCTCGGCCAGCATGGCGCCGAGGGTGGATTTTCCCGCCCCCCGCAAGCCCACCAGGGCGACGCGCAGGCTGCGCGGCTGCCCCCGCTCGCCCTGCGAGCCCCCGGTGCCGAGCAATTCGCCCACCGCGATGCGCACGCGCCGCAGCGTCGCCTCGTCGCGCCCGTCCAGCAGCTCCCGCAGCAGCAGCCATTCCGGACTGAGGGTCGTGACATCGCCGATCAACTCGGCCATCGTGCACTGCAGCGCCAGCGCCACCTGCTGCAGGATCAGGATGGAGGCATTGCCGACCCCGTATTCCAGATTGGCCAGATGCCGTTCGCTGACGTCCGCGGCCTGAGCCAGCGCCTTGCGCGTCAGCCCGCGGCGCGAGCGCAGCGCGCGCACACGCTCGCCCAAATGAACGAGAAACGGGTTCTTCTCGCCGGCGCCGCTGCCCGCCGGCGCCTCGTGATCTTCAATGCTAGGGGCTAACCCGGCAACAGGCATTATTTTGCTTGACATGAATTTGAGCGGGTTCTAAATTGCCGATACGCACAATAATGCATGATAGCCCCGACCGCAAGCTTGCGGCACATCAAGGCCAGGACGGCCACCCGGAGACAGCAAATGACGGTGCAAGAGTTTCGCGGTCGGCTGGTGGCGCTGACCGCCCAGATCGCACAAAGGCAGGCCGGACAGCCGCCCGGCGCCGCCCTGGCCGCCTGGCTAAATGCCGAGCATGGCGCCGACTCCCCGATGTTCCGCTCGCTCTTCGGTGCCTGCACCGACGGCGTCCGGGCCGGTTGGCTTTGCCAGCGCGAGGGCGGCGGCATCCGCTACGGACGCATTTTCGGGCCGCAAGACGATCTGCAGGGCTTCTCCGTCGATGTCGTCGACATGGACCGCATTGTCGGACCGCGGCACCTGCATCCGGAAGGCGAGATCGACCTGGTGATGCCGCTGACGCCCGAGGCCCGCTTCGATGGCCAGGGCGCCGGCTGGCTGGTCTACGGGCCCGGCAGCACCCATGCCCCGACCGTGACCCAGGGGCGCGCCCTGGTTCTCTACCTGTTGCCGCAAGGCCGGATCGAGTTCACAGCATGACCGCGGAGCTGCTTCTCAACCATCTGGGCGGCCGCTGGATCGCCGGCAGCGGCGCGGGCACGGTCCTGCACGACCCCGTGCTCGGCACGGCGCTGGCCCGGGTCGACGCCACCGGCCTCGACCTGTGCGCCGGTTTCCGCCATGCCCGCGAGCAGGGCGGGGCGGCCCTCAAGGCCCTGAGCTACCGGCAGCGCGGCGAGCTGCTGGCGGCCATCGTCGGCGTGCTGCAGCGGCACCGGGACGACTACTACGAGATCGCCCAGGCCAACAGCGGCACGGTCAGGACCGATTCCGCCGTCGACATCGATGGCGCGATCTACACCCTGTCGACCTTTGCCAAGCTGGGTGCCGGCTTGCCGGACACCCATCGACTGCTTGATGGCGAAGCCGTCGCGCTGGCCAGGGATGCGGCCTTCCAGAGCCTGCATGTCCAGACCCCGGTCGCGGGCCTGGCCCTGTTCATCAATGCGTTCAACTTCCCGGCCTGGGGCCTGTGGGAAAAGGCGGCGCCGGCGCTGCTGTCGGGCGTGCCGGTGGTCGTGAAGCCGGCCACGGCCACGGCCTGGCTGACGCAGCGCATGGTCAGGGACGTGATCGATGCCGGCGTGCTGCCGCCCGGCGCGCTGAGCGTGGTCTGCGGCAGTGCCGCCGGCCTGCTGGATGCGCTGCGGCCCTTCGATGTGCTGTCCTTCACCGGCTCGGCCGAGACCGCCGCGACGATCCGTGCCCATGCGGCCATCGCCCGCCACTCGGTGCGCGCGAACATCGAGGCGGACAGCATCAACAGCGCCCTGCTGCTGCCCGGCCAGGCGCCGGGAGACCCGGCCTTCGAGCTGTTCGTCGAGGAGCTGGTGCGCGAGATGACCGTCAAGTCGGGCCAGAAATGCACCGCCATCCGGCGCGCCTTCGTCCCCGAGGCGGTCTACGGCGCGGTGGCCGAGGCCGTCGGCGCGCGGCTGGCGCGCTGCAGCGTGGGCAACCCCAGGAACGCGAGCGTGCGCATGGGGGCCCTGGTGAGCCGAGCGCAGCTGCGCTCGGTCCGCGCGGGCCTCGAGCGACTGCAGGGCGAGGCGCAAACCCTGGTGGATGGCGGCCGCGCGCCCTTGGTGGATGCCGATCCGGCCATCGCCTGCTGCATCGGGCCGACGCTGCTGGGCCTGCCCGACGCCGCCGCGGTCGAGTCTGCCCGGCTGGTTCATGACATCGAGGTGTTCGGCCCGGTCGCCAGCCTGCTGCCCTATCGGGACATGCCGGGCGCGCTCGCGCAGATCCGACGCGGCCAGGGCTCGCTGGTCGCCTCGCTCTACGGCGACGACACGGCCGCGCTGGCGGGGGCCGCGATCGCCCTGGCCCCCCACCATGGGCGCGTGCATGTCGTCAGCCCGGAGGTGAGCCGGGTCCATAGCGGGCACGGCAATGTGATGCCTCAATCGCTGCACGGCGGCCCCGGCCGCGCCGGCGGCGGCGAGGAGCTCGGCGGCCTGCGCGCCCTGAACTTCTACCACCGCCGCAGCGCCATCCAGGCCGGCCCCGCCGTGCTGGCCAAGCTCTGAGGAGACCCATGATGAGCCCCGCTGCGATCGAGCGTCCGGCCGACCTGCCCGCGCTGCCCGATGTCTTCAACTTTGCCGAGCATCTGCTGCGGCAGAACCTGGCCCGGCGGGACAAGCCCGCCTTCATCGACGACGCGGGCACCCTGCGCTATGGCGAGCTGGACGAGCGCGTGCGGCGCCTGGCCGCCGGGCTGCGCGCCCTGGGCGTCAAGCGCGAGGAACGGGTGCTGCTGCTGATGCAGGACGGCCTGGACTGGCCGGTGGCCTTCCTGGGCTGCATGTTCGCCGGCGCCGTGCCGGTGGCGGTCAACACCCTGCTGACCGCCGATGACTATGCCTACATGCTGGAGCATTCCCGGGCCCAGGCGGTGCTCGCCTCCGGCGCGCTCCTGCCGGTGCTGAAGGCCGCGCTGAGCCAATGCGACCACGAGGTCCAGCGCGTCGTCGTCTCCCGGCCGGCCGCTCCGCTGGGCTTCGGCGAACTGGAGTTCGGCGCCTTCCTGGCCGCCCATGCACCGCTGCAGCAGGCCGCCGCCACCCATGCCGATGATCCCGGCTTCTGGCTCTACTCCTCCGGCTCGACCGGCCGCCCCAAGGGCACGGTGCATTCGCATGCCAATCCCTACTGGACCGCGGAGCTGTATGGCAAGCGGGTGCTCGGCCTGCGCGAGGACGATGTCTGCTTCTCCGCGGCGAAGCTGTTCTTCGCCTATGGCCTGGGCAATGCGCTGAGCTTCCCGATGAGCGTCGGCGCGACCACCCTGCTGATGGCCGAACGGCCCACGCCCGACGCCTGCTTCAAGCGTCTGCTGGGCGAAATCGGCGGCGTCTGGCCGACGGTGTTCTTCGGCGCGCCGACGGGCTTCGCGGGCATGCTGGCCTCGCCGCAGCTGCCCGCGGCGGCGCAGCTGACGCTGCGCCTGGTCTCCAGCGCCGGCGAGGCCCTGCCCGCCGATCTGGGCGAGCGCTTCCGCGGCCATTTCGGCGTGGACATCATCGACGGCATCGGCTCGACCGAGATGCTGCACATCTTCCTGTCAAACCGCCCGGAGGCGGTCCGCTACGGCACGACCGGCTGGCCGGTGCCCGGCTACCGGGTCGAGCTGCGCGGCGACGAGGGGCAGGCCGTGCCGGACGGCGAGCCCGGCGACCTCTACATCGCCGGCCCCAGCGCGGCACTGATGTACTGGGGCAACCGCGCCAAGAGCCGCGAGACCTTCCAGGGCGGCTGGACCAAGAGCGGCGACAAGTACCTGCGCAACCCCGACGGCAGCTACACCTACGGCGGGCGCAGCGACGACATGCTGAAGGTCAGCGGCATCTATGTCAGCCCCTTCGAGGTCGAGGCCACGCTGGTCCAGCACCCGGCGGTGCTGGAGGCCGCGGTCATCGGCACGCCGGACGCGGCGGGCCTCACCAAGACCAAGGCCTTTGTCGTGCTGGTCTCCGGCCGGGAGGTCAGCGCCGACGAGTTGAAGGCCTTCGTCAAGGACAAGCTGGCGCCCTACAAGTACCCGCGCCAGATCGTCTTCATCCCCGAGCTGCCGAAGACGGCCACCGGCAAGATCCAGCGCTTCAGACTGCGCGAGCTGGAGGCCCGGACAGCATGAGCGGCGCACGATTGGCGCTGAACTGGCGCGGACGCGAGGTGCAGATCGAATACGCCTGGGTCAACCCCGCGGCCGCCGAGGCACCGCTGATGGTGTTCCTGCACGAGGGGCTGGGCTCGCTGGCGATGTGGAAGGACTTCCCGGCCCGGCTGTGCGCGGCGCTGGGCGTGCGCGGCCTGGTGTATTCGCGCCCCGGCTACGGGCGCTCCACCGCGCGCGCGCCCGAGGAGGTCTGGGGCCCGGATTTCATGCACCGGCAGGCCCACGAGGTCCTGCCCGCCCTGCTCGGCGCGCTCGGTGTGGCGCGGCCGGTCTGGCTGCTGGGCCACAGCGACGGCGCATCGATCGCCCTGCTCTACGCGGGCCGGCAAGCGAGCGCCGGGGTCATCGTGCTGGCACCCCACATCCTGGTCGAGGACTTGTCGGTCGGCAGCATCGAGAAGGCGCGGCAGGCCTATCTCGACGCCGATCTGCGCCAGCGCCTGGCGCGCTACCACGACGACCCGGACTCGGCCTTCTGGGGCTGGAACCGCATCTGGCTCGACCCGGCCTTCCGCGACTGGAACATCCGCGACGAGATCGCGGCCATCCGCTGCCCGGTGCTGGCGGTCCAGGGGCTGGACGACGAGTACGGCACGCTGGAGCAGATCCGCGGCATCGCCGCCGCCGCACCGCAGACCCGGCTGCTGGAACTGCCGGCCTGTGGCCATTCCCCGCATCGGGACCGGCCCGAGGCCCTGCTGGCCGCCTGCGCAGACTTTTTCATGCAACAACAGCTCGGCCCGGCCTGAGCGACAAACAGGAGACATCCATGCAGCACATTGCCCTCCCCGCCCTGGTCGCCCTGACCCTGGCCGCCATGCCCAGCTGGGCCCAGAGCAAGCTGAAGGTGGGCCTGATGCTGCCCGCCACCGGCACCTTCGCCCAGCTGGGCACGGCCATCGAGAACGGCTTCAGGCTCTATGTCGACGAGCAGAGCGGAAAAATAGCCGGCCGCGAGGTCGAGTTCGTGCGCGTCGATGACGAATCCGACCCCTCCAAGGCCACCGACAACGTCAACAAGCTGATCAAGCGCGACAACGTCGATGTGCTGATCGGCACCGTGCACAGCGGCGTCGCGATGGCCATGGCCAAGGCCGCCAAGGAATCGGGCACCCTGCTGATCGTTCCGAATGCCGGCGCCGCCGCCGTCACCGGACCGATGTGCGCGCCCAATATCTTCCGCTCCAGTTTCACCAACTGGCAGCCGGGCTATGCGATGGGCGAGGTCATGGCCAAGAAGGGGCTGAAGAGGGTGGTCACGATCACCTGGAAGTACGCGGCGGGCGACGAGTCGGTGCAGGGCTTCAAGGAGTCCTTCGAGAAGGGCGGCGGCCAGGTGCTCAAGGAGCTGTCCCTGCCCTTCCCCAATGTCGAGTTCCAGGCGCTGCTGACCGAGATCGCGGCCGCCAAGCCCGATGCGGTCTACACCTTCTTCGCGGGTGCCGGTGCCGTGAAGTTCGTCAAGGACTATGCGGCGGCGGGTCTGAAGAAGTCCATCCCGCTGTACGGCGCCGGCTTCGTCACCGACGGCACGCTGGAGGCCCAGGGCGCCGATGCCGACGGCCTGCTGACCACGCTGCACTATGCCGACGGCCTGGCCACGCCGCGCGACAGCGGCTTCCGGCTTGCCTATGCCAAGACCTTCAAGCTGCAACCCGATGTCTACGCCATCCAGGGCTATGACGCGGCCCAGATGCTGGCCATCGGCCTGACCGCGGTCAAGGGCGACAGCAAGAACGTCCAGGGCTTTGCGCAGGCGCTGCGCGCGGCACGCATCGACAGCCCGCGCGGCCCCTTCACGCTCTCGCGCAGCCACAACCCGGTGCAGGACATCTACCTGCGTCAGGTGGGCGCGAAGGAGAACAGGTCGGTCGGCGTGGCCAGCAAGGCCCTTGCCGACCCCGGCCGCGGCTGCCGCATGTAAGCCAGCGCGCTGCCGGCCGGCAGCGCCCGCCAAGGAAACCGCCCCATGGATCTCGCGACCTTTCTCATCCAGTGCCTCAACGCCCTGCAGTACGGCCTGCTGCTGTTCCTCGTGGCCTCCGGCCTGACCCTGATCTTCGGCATCATGGGCGTGATCAATCTGGCGCACGGCAGCTTCTACATGATCGGTGCCTATATGGCCTATGCCTTGGCACCCTGGGTGGCGCAGACCCTGGGCGGCGGTTTCTTCACGACCCTGCTGATAGGCACGGCGCTGGCGGTGGCGCTGGGCTATGCGCTGGAATGGGCCTTCTTCAGCTTCCTCTATGAACGCGAGCATCTGCAGCAGGTGCTGATGACCTACGGGCTGATCCTGGTGTTCGAGGAACTGCGCAGCCTGCTGGTCGGCGACGAGGTCCATGGCGTGGCCGCCCCGCCGCTGCTCTCGGCCACCCTGCCGCTGGGCGAGCTGATGACCTACCCGGTCTACCGGCTCTTCGTCAGCGGCGTCTGCCTGGCGCTGGCGCTTGGCATGTGGTGGGTCTTCACCCGCACCAGGCTCGGCATGATGATCCGCGCCGGCAGCAACAACCGCGAGATGGTGCAGAGCCTCGGGCTGGACATCAAGCGCCTGTTCCGTCTCGTCTTTGCCGCCGGCGTGGCCTTGGCCGCCTTCGCGGGCATGGTGGCCGCCCCGATCTCCAGCGTCTATCCGGGCATGGGCGCCCAGGTGCTGATCATCTGCTTCGTCGTCGTCGTCATCGGGGGCATCGGCTCGGTGCGCGGCGCCCTGCTGGCCGCCCTGCTGATCGGCGTGGTCGATACCTTCGGCAAGGTCTGGCTGCCCCAGGCGGCCGGCGTGCTGGTCTATGTGCTGATGGCGATGATCCTGCTCTGGAAGCCGTCCGGTCTGTTCAAGGCCTGAGGAGAACGACGTGATGAACGGCCGAGTTTCTTTTGTCCTGCTCGCCTTTGCCCTGCTGGCCCTGCTGCCCCTGGTGTCCGGCGGCTATGCCATGGACCTGGTCACCAAGATCATGATCTACGCGATGCTCGCCCTGAGCCTGGAACTCCTGGTGGGCAGCACCGGCCTGGTGTGCTTCGGCCAGGCCGCCTTCTTCGGCATCGGCGCCTATGCGGCGGTGCGGCTCTCGCCCGCCGGCGGCGAGCCCGCCGCGCTGCTGCTGGTCCTGCCCGCGGCCATCGTGCTGGCGGGGCTCTATGCCCTTGTGGTGGGCGCGCTCTCGCTGCGCACCCAGGGCGTGTACTTCATCATGGTCACGCTGGCCTTCGCGCAGATGGCCTACTACGTGGCCCATGACACGCCGCTGGGCGGCGGCACCGACGGCATCTATCTCCATGCCAAGCCGACGCTGGGCGGCTGGCTCGACCTCGAGCGCGCGGGACATATCTACTTCTTCGCCTGGTTCAGCCTGCTCGCGATGTTCGGCCTGCTGGCCCTGGTGTTGCGCTCGAACTTCGGCCGCGCGCTGGCCGGCATCCGTGTCAACGAGCAGCGCATGCGCGCGGCCGGCTTCTCGACCTATCCCTACAAGCTGGCCGCATTCACGCTGTCGGGCGGCTTGGCCGGCTGGGCGGGATTCCTGTTCGCGGTCAAGGACGGCTTCGTCAACCCGGAGCTGCTGAGCTGGCACCTGAGCGGCGCGCTCCTGATCATGATCATCCTCGGCGGCCTCGGGCATCTGCGCGGCGCCTTGATCGGCGCCTTCGCCTTCGCCCTGCTGCAGGAGCTGTTCAGGAGCGAGGCCTTGTTCGGCGCCTTCGCCAAGCATTGGCACCTGGGCCTGGGCCTCGTGATCATTGCCAGCGTGGCCCTGATGCCCAGGGGCATCGTCGGCGTCCCGGCGCAATGGCGCCAGCGGGCCGCACGGCGCCCCATCGCCGCCACGAGCTCGCACGAAGCCACCCTGCCCAGGCAGGAGCGCCAGGCATGAGCAAGACCGAGATCCTGCTGCGGGCTCGGGCCCTGACGCGCCGCTGGGGCGGCCTGGTCGCGGTCAACGAGGTCTCATTGGAGCTGGCGCGCGGCCAGGTGCATGCAGTGATCGGCACCAATGGCGCGGGCAAGAGCACCCTGATCAACCTGCTGTCGGGCGAGTTCCCGCCCACGTCGGGCAGCGTCGAGTTGCTGGGCCGGGATGTCTCCGCCTGGGCCCAGCCGCGCCGCGCCCGCGCCGGGCTGGGCCGCAGCTACCAGCGCAACACCATCTATCCGGAGTTCAGCGTGCTGGAGAACTGCCGGCTGTCCGCCCAGGCGCGCCGCCAGGCACCCTGGGCCTGGTGGCGCAGCGCCCACCGCGACGGCCCCGTCATGGGCAAGGCCCGCGATGCCGCGGCGCGCGCCGGGCTGTCCGCGCTGCTGGGACGCCCCGCCGGCCTGCTGAGTCACGGCCAGAAGCGGCAGCTGGAGATCGCGATGTGCCTGGCCACCGCACCCCGGGTCCTGCTGCTGGACGAGCCGCTCGCCGGCATGGGGGCGGAGGAGACCGAGCGCATGCTGCAACTGCTGGCCGCCTTGAAGGCCGATCACGCCATCCTGCTGGTCGAGCACGACATGGACGCGGTGTTCAGGATCGCGGACCGGATCACCGTGATGGTCAACGGCAGCGTCATCGCCTGCGGCACGCCTGCCGAGGTGCGGGCGGACCCCGGCGTGCGCGCGGCCTACCTGGGGGAGCATTGATGGATGCGGCACTGCTGGACGCGGAGGGCCTGCGGGCCTGGTATGGCAGCTCCCATGTGCTGCACGGCATCGACCTCAGCATCCGCAAGGGCGAGACCCTGGGTCTGCTGGGCCGCAACGGGATGGGCAAGAGCACCCTGATACGCAGCCTGCTGGGCCATGTGGCCAGCCGCCAGGGCCGGATCAGCCTGCAGGGCCGGGACATGTCCCGCGCCCGGCCCCACGAGATGGCCCGGATGGGCGTCGCCTATGTGCCCGAGGGCCGCGGCGTGTTCACCAATCTGACGGTGCGCGAGAACCTGGTGATGGCGGCGCGCCCGTCCCGCAGCGGCCGGCAGGACTGGGGCTTCGATCGGGTGATGCAGACCTTTCCGCGCCTTTCCGAGCGCCTCGGGCACCTCGGCGGCCAGCTCTCCGGCGGTGAACAGCAGATGCTGTCGATCGGGCGCGCCCTGATGACGCATCCGGACCTGATCATTCTCGACGAGGCCACCGAAGGCCTGGCGCCGCTGATCGTGCAGGACATCTGGCGCGTGATCGGCGAGATCAAGCGCAGCGGCATCGCGACCCTGATCGTCGACCGCGACTACCGCCGGGTGCTGGAGCGCAGCGACCAGGCCCTGGTGCTGCTGAAAGGCCAGGTGGTGTTGCGAGGCTCGGCGGCGGAGGTTGCCAAGGACTCGCGCCTGGCCTCCTGCCTGGGCGTGTAGCGCCACGCGCCCGGCAGCGAGCGGCCCTGGCCGCACGCGCCGCGACTCATGCGCCGAGTTCCGGTCGGAGCACCAGCACCGGCAATTGAGTGTGGGTCAGCACCTTGTTGGTTTCGCTGCCGAGAAGCATGGCCTGCAGCCCTTTGCGGCCATGCGAGGCCATGACGATCAGATCGCAGTGGCGCTCCTGCGCCGTGGCGATGATCCCCTCGTAAGGGTGGTCACCGGTCACGGCAACCGTGTCGCAAGGCACCCCCGCAGCCTCCGCGGCCCGAGCCAAGCTTGTCAGATACTGGTCGGCATGTTTCTTCGCGTCGACCTCATGCTGCTGACGCGACTCCTCGATATCGTCGGCACGATAGGTCAACAGATGAAATTTCGGCGTGACATATACGCCGGTGGCCTTTGCACCATGGGTTCTCGCAAATGCCAAGCCCTTGGCAATCGCGAACTCCGACAACGGTGATCCATCGGTAGGGAGCAGAATATGCTTGAACATGATGAGCTCCGGGGTCTTGTTGGACACCAGCCACCATGTGCCGCAGCCAGGGTGGCTGCCGAGCTACCCGCGATCCGGCCGCTTGGGCTATGCGCGCTCCGTTTCCAGTGACCGCCCGCGCCTGGCATCTCACGATGCCGACCGTCGAATAGCCGTTTCGATTCTGAACTTCCAGCGCCGCCTTGCCAAGCGCCGGCTCACCCCTGATCCATGTAATTGGCCTTCACCCGCACGTAATGCTCGGCCGAGTATTTGAGATACGCCAGTTCATCGGCATTGAGCGCCCGCACGGGCAGCGCCGGCCGGCCGACATAGAGCCAACCGCTCTCCAGCACCTTGCCGGGCGGCACCAGGCTGCCCGCGCCGACCATCACCCGATCGCCGATCACGACGTCATCCATGACGATCGTTCCCATCCCGATCAGGCATTCGTTGCCGATCCTGCAACCATGCAGGATGGCCGAGTGGCCCACGGTGACGTAGTCGCCGATGATCAACGGCGACCCTTCGGGCTGGCGCGGATGCCGGTGCGAGACATGCCCCATCGCGAAGTCCTGGATGTTGCTGCAAGCGCCGATCACGATGCGGTTCACATCGCCGCGCAGCACCGCGTTGCACCACACGGAGCTGTCGCGCCCGATCTGGACCTCGCCGATCACCTGCGCCGAGGCGTGCACATAGGTGCTTTCGGAGAGCCGAGGGTGGGCAGCGAGGTAGGAAGTCAAGGGCATGGTCGGCGACGAGCGAAGCGGCTATCGGCGCATTGTCTCCTCAATGCCATGCGCCCCCACGCTCAGGCCGGCTCGAACGGCAGCTTGCGCTGCGGCTTGCCGGTCAGCCGGGCGACGGCGTTCGCGAAGGCCGGCGCCAGCGGCGGCAGGCCCGGTTCGCCCATGCCGGTCGGCGGCTCGGCGCTGGGCACGATGTGCACGGCGATCTCCGGCATGTCGGTGATGCGCGGCGGCGCGAAGTCGCCGAAGTTGCTCTGCTCCACCACGCCGTCCTTCAGCGTGATCGCGGCCCCGGGCAGGCACATCGACAGGCCCATCAGCGCCGCGCCCTGCACCTGGGCCTCCACCGAGCGCGGGTTCACCGCCAGATTGCAATGCACGCCGGCGGTCACGCGGTTCAGCACCGGCCGGCCGTCCCGCAGCGAGGCCTCGACGACATAGGCGACGACCGAACCGAAGGACTCGTGCATGGCCACGCCCCAGGCGCGCCCGCGCGGCAGCGGCGTCTTGCCATAGCCGCTGCGCTCGACCGCCAGCAGCAGCGCGCTGCGGTGGCGGGGATGCTGGTCGCCGAGCAGGCGCAGCCGGTAGGCCACCGGATCCTGTTGGGTCGTGCGGGCGATCTCGTCGATCAAGGTCTCCATCGCGAAGGCGGTGTGCGTCGAGCCCACGCTGCGCCACCAGAGCACCGGCACATTGAGCCTGGGGTGGTGCACGGTCAGGCGCATCGGCAGCGGATAGGGCTCGCGCATGCCCTCGACCGTGCTGCGGTCGATGCCGTTCCTCACCATCGCGCTCTCGAACAGGGTGCCGGTCGTGATGGACTGGCCGACGATCACATGGTCCCAGGCCAGCACCCGGCCGCCGGCATCGAAGCCGATGCGCGCGCGGTGCAGGTGCATCGGGCGGTAGTAGCCACCGCGGATGTCGTCCTCGCGGCTCCACAGGGTGCGCAGCGGCGCGTCCAGCCCGGCCGCGCGCGCGGCCTTGGCGATTTCGCAGGCCTCGACCACATAGTCATTGGTGCCGACGCCGCGCCGGCCGAAGCCGCCGCCGGCCATCTGCACGTTCACCCTGACCTGCTCCGGCCTCAGCCCCAGCACGCGCGCCGCGGCCACGCCGTCCAGCCCCGGGAACTGCGTGCCGAGCCACAGCTCGGCGCCGTCCCGGGCGATGCGGACCGTGCAGTTGAGCGGCTCCATCGGTGCGTGGGCCAGATAGGGAAACTGGAACTCGGCCTCGATGCGGTGCGGCGCGCCCTCCAGCGGCGCCATGTCGGCGTCGAACTGGCGCGCTCCCGCCTGGCCGGCCATTGCCCGGTACTGGGCCAGCTGGCGCGTGCTGTCCACCTTCTCCACCGCCTCGGTGTTCCATTGCAGCTTTAGGGCGTCGCGGCCCTGGCGCGCCGGCCAGTAGCCGTCGGCCACCACGGCCACGCCCTCGGCGCCGCGGTCCAGCGGCACGCGCAGCACGGCCCGCACGCCCTTCACCGCACGGGCCTGCGCGGCGTCGACCGCGATCAGCCGGGCGCCGAACACCGGCGGGCGCGCCACGACGGCCGTCAGCTGCCCCGGCAGGCGCATGTCGATGCCGAAGTCCTGGCGCCCGCTGCTCTTCGCCGGCGCGTCCAGCCTGCCGGTCGGGCGGCCGATCAGGCGGAAGTCCCTGGGGTCCTTCAGCGTCACCTGCTCGGGCACCGGCAGCGCCATCGCCGCCTCGGCCAGCTCGCCATAGCCCAGGCTGCGCCCGTCGGCGCCCAGCACCCGGCCGGCCTCGGTGCGCAAGGTGGCCGGCGCCACGTTCCAGCGTGCCGCGGCGGCGGACAGCAGCATCGCCCGGGCCCGGGCGCCGAGCTCGCGGTATTGCGTGAAGCTGCTGCGCACGGCCCGCGAGCCGCCGGTGATATGCATGCCGGTCTGCGGGTCGGCATAGGCCGGGTCGTTGCTGCCCAGGCGGGCGCGTACCCGGCTCCAGTCGGCATCCAGCTCCTCGGCCAGGATCATCGGCAGCCCGGTGTGCACGCCCTGGCCGAACTCCAGCCGGTTCACGGTGATGGTGACCATGCCATCGGGCGCGATATGCACGAAGGAGGCCGGCTGCTGCAGCGGCTTGAGCGCGTTGGCGGCGGCGGGCTGCGCGCCGGCCGGCAGCGGGAACGCGCCGAGCGCGAGCCCGCCGAGGCCGGCCAGCTTCAGGAAGCTGCGGCGCGGCAGCGCGGCGCCGGCAGCGCCTTCCTGTTCGCGCGCGAGGATGTGCGCCAGCGCCTGCGGCATCTCATGGGACATGGGAGTGGACAGCATGGTGGCGGCTCCTTCAGGCGAGGTGGCGCGCGGCGTCGGCCACGGCGGCGCGGATGCGGGCATAGGTGCCGCAGCGGCAGATATTGCCGGCCATGGCGGCGTCGATCTCGGCGGCGCTGGGCTGCTTGCCGCGCGGCAGCGCGCTCAGGAAGGCGCTGGCGCTCATGATCTGGCCGCTCTGGCAATAGCCGCACTGCGCGACGTCATGCTTGACCCAGGCGGCATGCACGGCCGCGCCGACCCGGTCGTCGCCGGCGGTGAGCGCCTCGATCGTGATGATCCGGCGGCCCCGGGCCGCCGAGACCGGCGTGATGCAGGAGCGGATCGCCGCGCCGTCCAGGTGCACGGTGCAGGCGCCGCACAGCGCCGCGCCGCAGCCGAACTTGGTGCCGGTCAGCCCCAAGCCGTCGCGCAGGGCCCAGAGGATGGGGGTCTCGGGATCGGCGTCGAGCCGGTGCTCCCGGCCGTTGACGTTGAGCTGGGTCATGGTGATGGCCTGTGGGTGTAGAGAGAAGGGACAGGAAAAAGGGTCAGGGCTTGCGGAAGACCTCGCGCGCGATGCCCGCCGCGGTCACCGCGCTGGGCCAGCCGGCGTAGAAGGCCAGATGGGTGATGGCCTCGACCAGCTCCTGCTCGCTCAGACCGTTCTGCCTGGCCAGCGCCAGGTGCGAGCGCAGCTGGTCGGGCCGGTTCAGCGCGATCAGCGCGCTGACCGTGGCCAGGCTGCGATCGCGCCTGGCCAGGCCGGGGCGGCGCCAGACATCGCCGAACAGCACGTCGTCGGTCAGCTGGGCCAGGCCCGGCGCGATGTCGCCCAGCAGGCGCTGGGCCGCCGAAGGCTGGGTGGGCGCGGCGGGAGCGGCGGTGGCTGCTGCCGGGATGCCGTACTGCGCGTCGCTGACCGGCTCCATCCAGCCGACGCTGCGGCCGTCCAGCTGTTCGGCGATCGCGATATGCGTCATCGAGCTGCCCGGCGTGGCGCCATGCCAATGCTTGACGCCCGGCGGAATCCACACCACGTCGCCGGGCCGGATCTCGCGCATCGGGCCGCCCCAGAACTGCACCCGGCCGACGCCGGCCGTGACGATCAGGGTCTGGCCCAGCGGATGCGTGTGCCAGGCCGTGCGGGCGCCGGGCTGGAAGCTCACCGAGCCGCCCGAGGCGCGCGCCGGCGCATGGGCCGACAGCAGCATCTCGACGCGCACCCGGCCGCTGAAGTTGTCCGGCGCGCCGTCGAAGGCCGGACGTTCCTCCGGGCTTGTGATGTTGGGCACCGTGGCGGAGATGGCCGGCTGCGCGGCGGGCGCGCCGCCGCCTTGGGCCTGGGCCGCACCGAGGCCGGACATCAGCAAGGCGCTGCCGACGGCGCTGAGCGTTTTTCGCATGGGATCTCCTTGGGGGCTCGGGGCGCCTGCTGCCGTTGCAGCGCGGCGATGGCGATGTCCAGCGCGGCCGATGGCGTGGAACGGTGGGCGGTGGGGGCTTGTCGCGCGGACATGAGCGGGCTCGGCTCCGGGTCGGTGGGGCGAGGTTGCGGCCGGCTGCACGGTCCGTTCACCCCTCGGGCTGAGCGAACTGTAGAAAATAGATTCGCAATCAACTAGCCCTTGTTTCCTTGAAAGATTGGCAATTGAAACTTGCCAATACGCAACCCGGGACGCCTAAGATGAAGCGCCATGCCCATCAACGAGCTGCGCTCCATCACCACCTTCATCCAGACCGCCGAGCTGGGCAGCCTGCGTCGCGCGGCGGCCAGCCAGGGCGTCACGCCGCAGGCCGCGAGCCAGGCGCTGGCCCAACTGGAGCAGCACCTGGGGGTGCGGCTGTTCCATCGCACGACACGCAATATGTCGCTGACGGCGGAGGGCCGGCAGTTCCTCGAATCGGTGCAGCCACCGCTGCAGGGCCTGCAGCGCGCCCTGCAGGGCGTGCGCCGGGTCAAGGACGAGATCGCCGGGCCGCTGCGCATCATCGGGCCGCGCTCCACCTTCCGGCCCGTGATCTGGTCGCTGCTGGCCGAGTTCTGCGAGCGCTACCCCGAGATCCGGCCCGAGGTGCAGATGGAGGACCGCATCGGCAACTGGGTCGAGGACCGAGTGGATGTCGGGTTCCGGGTCGGCATGTCGACCGCCGAGGGCGTCGTGGCGCGCCGGCTGTTTGCGCTGCAGCTGATCATCTGCGCATCGCCGGCCTATCTGCGGCGTCACGGGGCACCGACCCGGCTGGCGGATCTGGCCGATCACCGCTGCAGCGTATTCCGCCATCCGGCGACCGGCCGGATCATGCCCTGGCACCTCAAGGTGGGCGACGCCATGGTGGATCAGGAGATGGCGCCGTCCTTCAGCACCAACGACGAGGAGCTGGAGATCGAGGCCGTGCTGGCCGGGCAGGTGATCGGCGTGCTGACCGGCGTGACGGCCGCGGCGCTGATACGCGATGGCCGGCTGGTACCGCTGCTGGTCAAGCATATGCTCGACCAGCATGGGCTCCACATCTACTGGGGCAGCCGGACGGCTCAGCCGGCACGCGTGCGGGCCTTCATCGACCTGGCCATCGAACGGCTGACGGGCAGTACCGAGTTCGTGCTCGGCGCCAAGGAGCTTGCCGCCGCCGAAGCGAAGGGGCGCCGGGCTTCTTCCTCCTCGGCCGGCTGAACGCCGCATCACCGTGGTGCGCGACAAGGCGTCTGGCGTGTGGCGTCGCGCGGGTGTACGCTGCAATTGCGATGGTGCATTGTCTTCGGCCCGGCAGCTTGGCATCGCCCGATCTGCCGCCAGGCCCCCTACGAGGAGCGCCCAATGTCGGACCATGTCTACAAGCTCGTCGAGTTGGTGGGCTCATCCACCACCAGCAGCGACGATGCGATCCGCAATGCCATCGAGACCGCGGCCCGGACGCTGCGCCACATCGACTGGTTCGAGGTCGTCGGCACACGCGGCCATGTGGCGGATGGGAAGCTTGCGCACTTCCAGGTCACGCTGAAGGTGGGCTTCCGTCTCGAGGCCTGAGGCGTTCGCGGAGCACGCCATGCTGCTTCGCCTCGGCTGGCTTTGCGCGCTGCTGCTGGCGCTGGCCGTCGGTGCCGGGCCGCGCGGCGCGGCCGCCGCCGAGGTCCCGCCGGTGCTGGTCCTGCGCATCGAGGGGGCCATCGGCCCGGTCACGGCCGATCGGATCCGGCAGGTGCTCGAGCGGGCGGCGCGCGAGCGCGCCCAGCTGGTCGTGCTGCAGCTCGACACGCCCGGCGGCCTGGACAGCGCGATGCGCAGCATCATCCAAGCCATCCTGGCCTCGCCGACGCCGGTGGCCTCGTATGTGTGGCCGCCCGGCGCCCGCGCGGCCAGCGCCGGCACCTATCTGCTCTATGCCAGCCATGTGGCGGCGATGGCGCCGGCCACCAACCTCGGTGCCGCGACGCCCGTCGCCATCGGCCTGCCGCCCCTGGGGCCGGCCAAGGCGCCGGCATCCCAGCCCGCGGGCGCCGCCTCGATGCCCGACGGTCAGGGCGACACGATGAGCGCCAAGCGCATCAATGATGCCAGCGCCTATATCCGCAGCCTGGCGCAGCTGCGCGGCCGCGATGTCGCCTGGGCCGAACAGGCGGTGCGCGAGTCGGCGGGCCTGGCGGCGAGCGAGGCCCTGTCGCGCAAGGTCATCGATCTGGTCGCGGCCGACCTCCATGACCTGCTGCGCCAGCTCGACGGCCGCGAGCTGGTGGCCGGCGGTGCGGGGGCCGCGCCCGTGAAACTGAACACCGCGCGGGCGCCAATCATCGTGGTGGAGCCGGATTGGCGCCTGCGGCTGCTCGCGGCGATCAGCGACCCGAGCGTCGCGCTGGTGCTGATGATGCTGGGCATCTACGGCCTGCTGTTCGAGTTCATGAACCCGGGCTTCGTCGCGCCCGGCGTGATCGGCGGGCTCAGCCTGCTGGTCGGCATGTGGGCGCTGCAGATGCTGCCGATCAACTACGCCGGCATGGCCCTGATCCTGCTGGGCATCGCCTTCTTCGTCGCCGAGGCCTTCGTGCCCAGCTATGGCGCGCTGGGGCTGGGCGGCATCGCGGCATTCGCCCTGGGCGCGCTGCTGCTGATCGACGGCGACCTGCCCGGCTTCCATATTTCGCGGCCCCTGATCGCCGGCCTGGCCCTGGTCTCGGCCGCCTTCGTGATCGGCATCACGCGCATGGCCGGCAAGGCGCGCGCGCGGCCGGTGGCCCATGGCCCGGAACGCCTGGTCGGCGCCTCGGCCGAGGTCATCGAGTTCGGCGGCGGCGAGGGCTGGGCCGTCGTCGGCGGCGAATGCTGGAGGGTCATCTCCGGCCAGCAGTTGCGGGCCGGCCAGCGGGTGCGCGTCACGCGCGCCGAGGGCCTGCGGCTCGAGGTCAGTCCGATCGCGGCGCTGGCGTCACCGGGAGAGGGCTCCACATGATCGCGTTGATCGGCTTCGTCATCCTGCTGGCCCTGCTGGCGGCCAGCTCGCTGCGCATCCTGCGCGAGTACGAGCGCGGCGTGGTGTTTCAACTGGGGCGCTTCTGGCGTGTCAAGGGGCCGGGCATGGTGATCCTGATCCCCGGCATCCAGCAGATGGTGCGCATCGATCTGCGCATCGTGGTGATGGACGTGCCGGCCCAGGACGTGATCTCGCGTGACAACGTGACGCTCAAGGTCAATGCCGTGCTGTATTTCCGTGTGGTCGATCCGGAGCGCGCGGTGATACAGGTCGAGCATTTTCTGGCGGCGACCAGCCAGCTCGCGCAGACCACCATGCGCGCCGTGCTCGGCAAGCACACGCTCGACGAGATGCTGTCCGAGCGCGAGCGCCTGAATCTCGACCTGCAGAAGATCCTCGACGGCCAGACCGACGCCTGGGGCATCAAGGTCACCAATGTCGAGATCAAGCATGTCGACCTGAACGAGTCGATGATCCGCGCGATCGCGCGCCAGGCCGAGGCCGAGCGCGAGCGGCGCGCCAAGGTCATCCATGCCGAGGGCGAACTGCAGGCCGCCGAGAAGCTGGCGCTGGCCGCCGAGATTCTGGCGCGCCAGCCTCAGGCGATCCAGCTGCGCTACCTGGAGACCTTGACGGTGATCGCGGCCGACAAGAACTCGACCATCGTTTTTCCGCTGCCGATGGACATCGTCGCGCCGCTGCTTGACTCGCTGAAACGCCGGGCGCAGACGCCGCCCTGAGGTTTGAGCGCCAACGCGATGAGCATGCCGATGGGGCCTCCGGCCGGCAACGGCATGCACGGCCGGCCGCTTCCGGCCGCTTCCGGGCGCAGGGCATGGGCAGGGCATGAGCTCGTCGACCACCGCCGTTGCTCCCCGAGGGTGGCCCATTGACGGGCGCCGGCGGGCCGGGCCTGCCGTTGCCGGGACCTCGGTGATGTCGTAATCTGCGCCAGAGCCCCGGCAGGAACGGGCGCTGCCTGCACCCCGCAAGCCAAACGAGGTCCCTATGCGCGCGACGTGGTATGCGAAGAACGGCGAGGCTCGCGAGGTTCTCGTGGTCGGCGAACTGCCCACGCCAACGCCCGCCGCGGGAGAAGTTCGGGTCAGGCTCGCGACCTCGGGGGTCAACCCCTCGGACGTCAAGGCAAGAAGCGCCCGCCCGCTCGGCGGCGAACGCATCGTGCCGCACAGCGATGGCGCCGGCGTGATCGATGCCGTGGGCGAAGGCGTGTCCCCCGGGCGCGTCGGCGAACGGGTCTGGATCTGGAACGGGCAGTGGCAGCGCACGATGGGCACGGCCGCGGAATTCATCGTGCTCCCGCAGGACCAGGCGGTGATGCTTCCCGATTCGACCGACTTCGCAGCGGCGGCCTGTCTCGGCATTCCGGCGATGACCGCGTTTCACGCCATACGTCTGCTGGGCGACATCGCGGGCCGGTCGGTACTCGTGATCGGAGCCTCCTCCGCCGTCGGTCACTATGCCGCGCAACTCGCCGTCATCGGCGGGGCGAAGGTGATCGGCACCGTCGGCTCCGCGGACAAGGCCAGGCATGCGCTGGCCGCCGGCGTCGAGGCGACGATCAGCTACAAGACCGAATCGATGGCCGAGCGCATTCGGCAGCTGACCGCCGGTCGCGGTGTGGATGCGATCGTCGACATGGACTTTTCGACCACGGTTCGGCTGCTGGCCGCCGGCGGACTGGCACCGCATGGCAGCCTGGTTTCGTATGGCTCGAATGCCTACGGTGATATCGCGGTTCCATTTCGCACGCTGCTGTGGAACTCCTTCAATCTGCGCTTCTTTCTGGTCTACGACCTGGCGCCGCAAGACCGGCGTGCCGCCATCGATGGGCTGAACCAGTTGCTGGCCGGCGGACGGCTGTCGCACGCGATCGGGGCGCGGTTCGGGCTAGCCGCGGTGGCCGCAGCGCACGAGGCCGTCGAGGCCGGGCGCTTGATCGGCAATGTCGTTGTGGATGTGACGTGAGTGCCCCTCGCCTCTGGGCCTGAAGCGCCCAGCGCTCGTTTCTTTCTCGACGCTGCACAGCCAGGCCGGTTCGGCGAGGCGCGCCGCGGTCGAACGGGGCCTCGTCGGCATGCTGCATTTCACAATTCGTCACCGGGCCACGGCGATGCTTGCGCATTTCCTGGATGGCGACCGCAGGGCCGGTATGCATCTCGGTCAGCCGTCACGGCGCCTGCGCAGCGTTCGTGCGACCTACCCAGTACAGGCCAGCATAAGCGTGGAGATAGGCGAGACGCTGCCTGACCTTCTGGGCATTCATTGCGACGGAGGGACGTACGACGAACGCAAGCTAGTTGAGCGGTTGCCTTTGGAACTCCAACTTGCCGAGCTGCAAGCTAAAGACCCATTCGCCAGTTTGCCAACAAAGGGCGAGCACAGGTGTTGCTGGAGGGCGGGTCGCTCGATGCAGTACGTTCGAGCCCGAGCGGCCGGCCACGGCAACGGTTAGCGATACGGCTCAGCGCCAGCGCGCCGCTCATACAAGTGTCGTTGAAACTCCACAAATACGCGGCGAACTTGATCCGGCTGACCCAGTTCGGCAAAGGCGTCCGAAATCGCGCTGTACTTGAGCTTCAGCAGCGGCGACAGCTTTTCGGCGTCTAGCTCATCCACCCCTTGCTTCACGTACTGGGTCAGTACGAAGTCGACAAAGGCCTGCTGCTTGTCCGTGAGGCGATCGGCCGTGGCCGCTGCGCGTGCCGCCGTCGCGCGATCTGCGCGTGACACTGGGTCGGTGCCATACGACACATGCGCGAGCACGTCATACAGGTCGCTGTTGTCGGCTTCGATGACCTTCTGCATTTCAGTCAGTTGGTCGCGACCGAATCCTTTGTCGGCCAGCCCCGTCAGCAGCGCCTTGCGAGTATCCGGCGCGCTCCAGAGCTTGCGCAGCTCATCCTCGTCCTTGAAGAACTCCGGCAGGACGCCAAACAGGATCTCCAGGAACTGCGTTGCCGACATCGGTGTGCCGTCGGCACTCCAGAAGGTCGTGGCCGTCATGTGTTGGAGTCGGCGGAACTTGCCGTCCGCCAGTTTGACTTTGATCTTTTCAGGCCGCGGCGGCGGAGGCGGAGGTGGGGGCAATGGCGGGCCTGGCGGGCCAGGTGGCTGCGGCGGCGGCTTCGGAGGCTCCGGTTCCAACGGCTCGCCATCCCACTCCGGGTCGCTGAAGTGGTGATGCGCCTTCACGAAGTCCAGAATCGTGAAGTAGTCCTTGCCGTCGTACAGACGCGTGCCCCGGCCAATGATCTGCTTGAACTCGATCATCGAATTGACCGTCCGCATCAGCACGATGTTGCGCACGTTGCGGGCATTCACGCCGGTCGAAAGCTTCTGAGAGGTGGTCAGGATCGTCGGGATGGCTTTTTCGTTGTCCTGGAAGTCGCGCAAGTCCTGCTCGCCGCGGGGACCATCATCGGCGGTCACGCGGACGCAGTAGTTCGGCTGGGTGCTGGTCTTGGTCTGATTGATCAGGTCGCGCACGGCCAGGGCATGCAACTGCGTGGCGCAGAAGACGATGGTTTTCTCGCGCTGGTCGATCATCCCCATCATCAGCTGCACGCGATACGCCTCTCGCTCCTTGATCTCGATGATGCGGTTGAAATCCTTTTCTTCGTAGCGCTTGCCCGCTTCCACTTCGCCGGCCATTACCTCGTCGTCAGGCGTGTAGACGTAGTCATCCAGCGTGGTGGCGATCTGCCGCACCTTGAACGGCGTCAGGAAGCCGTCGTTGATGCCTTCCTTCAGCGAGTACTGGTACACCGGCTCGCCGAAGTAGGCGTAGGTGTCGGTGTTGATCGTGCGCTTGGGCGTGGCTGTCAGCCCCAGTTGCACCGCGGGCGCAAAGTACTCCAGGATCGCTCGCCATGAACTCTCGTCCTTGGCTCCGCCGCGATGGCATTCGTCGATCACGATGAAGTCGAAGAAGTCACCCGGGTAGTCGCCGAAGTAGGGCGAATCGCCTGGGCCGCTCATGAACGTCTGGAAAATGGTGAAGAACACGTTGCCGTTCTTCGGCACACGCCCCTTCTTCCTGATGGCGTCCGGGTCGATGCGCACCAGGGCATCTTCGGCAAAGGCCGAGAAGTCGTTGTAGGCCTGATCGGCCAGGATGTTGCGGTCGGCCAGGAAAAGGATGCGCGGGCGGCGCGTCGGCGCGCCAGCATTGCCCTCCTTCCAGTCGTTCAGATTCCAGCGGCTTTGAAACAGCTTCCAGGCCAGCTGGAAGGCGATGAAGGTCTTGCCGGTGCCCGTTGCTAAAGTCAGGAGAATGCGGTCGCGCCCACCAGCGATGGCGCCAAGCACGCGGTCGATGGCAATGTCCTGGTAATAGCGCCCCTGCCATGTGCCGCCCTTGTCTTCAAACGGCACGGCAGCGAAGCGGTCCCGCCAGGCGTTGGCCACGGCGAAGGTCTTGGCCCACAGCTCCTCGGGGCTGGGGAAGGCCGCCTCATCACCCTCGGCTCCAGTGGCCATGTCGATGCCGTAGATCGCCTGTCCGTTGGTCGCGTAGGTAAAGCGTACGGCCAGTTTGGTGGCATAGACTTTTGCTTGCCCGACGCCCTCGGTGTAGGCCACATCCCAGGCCTTGGCCTCGATCACTGCCAGCTTGGTGTTGCGGTAGACGAGCACGTAATCCGCTACATCTGCAGTGCCGCGCTTGCCAGCGCCCAGCAGCCTCCCATTTGTGATGCGGTGCTCACGAAGGATTCGGCTTCCATCAACGACGCCCCAGCCGGCGACCTTTAGAGCAGGGTCAATATGCTCAGCGCGTGTTTCGGCTTCGTTCATGGATGATGCTTCCTCCCAAAAGCAGCACGGCAATGATAGGCAGTCGCGGGCTCGCTATAGCAGGGACGTTTGGCCGCCCACGTATTTGCCGGTTCCGTCGGGCACAAGGCCCTTGGATCGGATCAATGCAATTGCCTGCCGGAACTTGCTCTCAGGAATGGCGAGCTTGTCGGTATGCCAGCCGTCTCTGGCCTCCCAGATTAGTGCCGCGTCCGTGATCTCGGCGCCATCGATCAGCAGGTTGTTCCATGCTGCATGCACGGTTGCCAAAACCTCGGCCTCCACCGTGTCCATTGGGATCACCAGGTCAATGACAGACTCGATCCGGTCAAGATCCGTGCCCAGCACCTGTGGCGCCTTCGCCAGCAATTGGTCGTAGGCCGGGAGCTTCTTGAAGTCGTAGCCGCCTTCGCGCTGGACCATCTCAAAAAAGCCATTCCGCTTTGCCCACTCTTCGGCCTTGAGCATGTGCGGGAAATCATTCGGGCCAGCGGCATCCTTCATGGGGTGACGGCCCAGGTCCACCTTGGCGATGGCCTCTACCAGATGCAGCAGCTTCTGCTCCTTGACGTGACCGAGGGTCCTTTCCCGTTGCTGCCGCTTGTGCCGTTCGTAGGCCAGAGCGATGACGTTGGCCGAGAACTCCGGGGATGTCGTTGGAAGCGCCAGCAGAGCGGAGACCGGCATGGTCTTCGCGGATGTCAGTTGGCCGGCGAAGGCTTTGTGGCGCAAGGACTTCTTCAATTCGTCCAGAGCTGCAATCTTGCGTTCGTACACGTCCACCAATTGATCGCACTGCAACGATAGCTCGGTGAGCTTTTCAGCGACGGCTCGCTGCTCTTCAATATCGTTAGGATATGCGACTCGGACACCGCCAATCTTGCTCGGCGACGTGTGTCTAACTTTGACGCCAGACGCGGTCGCATGAATTTCCTTGCGAATCCGCATGAGGTTGAAGACATGGAAAAAGAACTCGTTGACCCAGGGCACCCCAGCCTTGCCGGCCACGAGACCCAATCGTTGATTGTGGAGGAATCGATTGGATTCGGGCACCAGCAACGGGCTACCGAGCAACCCAGCCGCCTGCTCGGTCATTGCCACAAGCAGATCGCCCTCGCTGAGAACGTAGCCGCCGGGAATTGGACCGACGAAGTACTTCGTCTTTTCGCCACGCTCGCGATAACCACCACATTCAAAGAAGCTGCCAGGCGTCAACAAGACGTGGTCGCCTTTGGATGCGAAGAATTTGCCCTCGAATGCGTAGCCGTGCTTGATGTCGCACAAGTCAGAAAGAACAGCCTCTTTCCAGTCGCCCCCGTTGCTGAATAGGGCTTCACGCTGACTCGAAAAGATCTCGCGAGCGTTCTGCAGGTTCTTCTCGGCGTTGGCCTTCGCTGTAGCAATGCCCTCGAACGCGTCGTCTAGGATGGCGACGATGCGGCGCTGTTCCACTAGAGGCGGATACGAAAAGGACAGCGCGTACAGAGCCTCCTTGTCTAGGTGTGGAATCGCGGCGCCGGTCTTTGCACCGTTGAACACATCGAAAGTTGAGTCCAGAAATGCCCGTAGATAGGCGTCGTCGATGTCGCCTTTCTTGACAAGCTTGCCCATAGTCGACGACAGGATGCCTCGAAATCCAGTGAATACCTCACCGGAGTTCGAGCCGTCGCAAATGATGATGGTGTCATCCTCTGAGACCGAAACCGAATTTCGATCGCTCCTAGATGCAAACTCAGGCGCTTGGCTGCCGCGCATCACCTTGGCGACTAAGTACGGCAAGTCACCGTCTGACGCCTGTGCCTTCAGTTTCGGCTTGCGCCCTTTGACGATCTCACAAAGATTGCCTAGACGCTGAGTTCGCCACCCCGCACTCATACCAGATCCCGAATCGTCACCAGCACTTCCGCGCTTTCGGCGTCGAGTGCTGCAATCTCGTCGAGAATGTCCTGCGGGCTACGCAGCGCCACCTCATCGCCTCCGTTCGGGTTTTTCACCGACAAGTCGAAAGTCGTCGCATCGATGCCCGCCGCATCCACCGACCAACTCTGCGCCGAGTCGGCAAAAGTCTTCTGCCGCTCAATGAAATCGGCCATGTCATCGTCGTTCAGCGGGTTGGTCTTGCCCATATTGCGGCCCGGATTCAGCTGATAAAACCAGACCTTGCGCGTGGGTGCGCCCTTCTCGAAGAACAGCACCACGGTTTTGACGCCGGCACCCTGGAATGTGCCGCTGGGCATGTCCAACACCGTGTGCAGATTGCAGCTTTCCAACAGCAGCTTGCGGATGCTGGTGGAGGCGTTGTCGATGTTGCTAAGGAACGTGTTCTTGATAACGATGCCAGCACGGCCGCCCGCCTTCAGCGACTTAATGAAGTGCTGCATGAACAAAAAGGCCGTCTCGCCTGTCTTGATCGGGAAGTTCTGCTGTGCTTCCTTGCGCTCCTTACCGCCGAAGGGCGGGTTCGCAAGGATCACCTCGTAGCGATCCTTCTCCTGGATGTCATTGATGTTCTCGCCCAGGGTATTGGTGTGAATCACATTGGGCGTTTCAATGCCATGCAGGATCATGTTCATGATCGCGATGACGTAGGCGAGGCTCTTCTTCTCCTTGCCGTAGAACGTACGCGTCTGCAGCGTGGCCAGGTCTTGCGTGGTCTTGGCCTTGGCGCTGAGGTAGTCGAAAGCCTCGCACAGGAAGCCGGCCGAGCCACAGGCGCCGTCATAGATGCGCTCGCCGATCTGCGGGTCCAGCACCTTGATCATGGCACGGATCAACGGGCGCGGTGTGTAGTACTCGCCGCCGTTACGCCCGGCGTTGCCCATGTTCTTGATCTTGGCTTCATACAGGTGCGAAAGCTCGTGCTTCTCGGTCTGCGAGCGGAAGCGCAGCTCGTCCACAAGATCGATCACATCGCGCAGGTTGTAGCCGCTCTGCACCTTGTTCTTGATCTCGCCGAAGACCTCCCCGATCTTGTATTCGATGGTGTTCGGGCCGCTGGCGCGCTGCTTGAAGCCGGCCAAGTACGGAAAGAGCCTGCCGTTGACAAACTCCCGAAGATCGTCGCCAGACATCGCCGCGTTGTGATCGAGCGCGCCCGAAGCGTTGCGCGGGGCCGCCCAAGATTCCCAGCGGAACTGTTCAGCAAGAATGAAGCTGTAGGCGCGACCTTCCAGCGCGGCTTCGGCAGACTTGTCTTGCTCCAGCGCATCGAGGTATTTGAGAAACAGCAGCCACGACGACTGCTCTGTGTAGTCCAGTTCGCTGGTGCAACCTGCATCCTTGTGCAGGATGTCGTCGATGTTCTTGAAGGTTTGCTCAAACATTACCCTCGCCCGTCCATATCTTCTTCCCCAGTACTTGCAATGCGTAGACGGCGAACGCCCACGCGCTGTCATGCCAGCCGCGCGGCAAAACCAGGACTGTACAGGGGAGCGGCTCCTGACTGGCGACGGGGCCATGCTTGAGCATCATGGGAAGGACGAAGCGGTCAAAGGAGCTACACGCTTCCTGTTCGCAACTTTATTGTTTGCCCGCCGTCCTCGGTTCGCAACTTCATTGTCAGCAACCAACAAGTCCCGCCAACAGCGCCATCACTCCACCGTCACCGATTTCGCGAGGTTGCGCGGCTTGTCGACATCTGTCCCGCGCGCGCAGGCCGTGTGATACGCCAGCAGCTGCAAGGGCACCACATGGAGGATCGGGCTCAAGGGCCCGTAATGCTCGGGCATGCGGATCACATGCAGGCCGGCGTCGCTCTCGATCCTGGTGTCGCTGTCGGCGAACACATAGAGCTGGCCGCCGCGTGCGCGCACTTCCTGCATATTGCTCTTGAGCTTCTCCAGCAGCGCATCATTGGGCGCCACCGTCACCACCGGCATCTCGGCCGTGACCAGGGCCAGCGGGCCATGCTTCAGCTCGCCGGCCGGATAGGCCTCGGCATGGATGTAGCTGATTTCCTTGAGCTTGAGCGCGCCCTCCAGCGCGATCGGGTAATGCAGGCCGCGGCCCAGGAACAGCGCGTTCTCCTTGCGCGCGAACTCCTCGCTCCAGGCAATCACCTGCGGCTCCAACGCCAGCACGGCCTGCACCGCCACCGGCAGATGGCGCAGCGCCTTCAGGTGCGCGGCCTCCTGCGCCTCGTCGAGCTTGCCGCGCGTCTGCGCCAGCGCCAGGGTCAGCAGGAACAGGCCCACCAGCTGGGTCGTGAAGGCCTTGGTGGAGGCCACGCCGATCTCGGCGCCGGCGCGCGTGATGTAGGCCAGCCGGCACTCGCGCACCATCGCGCTGGTGGAGACATTGCAGACGGTCAGCGTGTGCTCCATGCCCAGGGACCGCGCATGCTTCAGCGCCGCCAGCGTGTCGGCGGTCTCGCCGCTCTGGCTGATCGTGACGACCAGGGTGCGCGGATTCGGCACGCTGTCGCGGTAGCGGTACTCGCTGGCGATCTCGACGCTGGTAGGGATCTTGGCAATGCTCTCCAGCCAGTACTTGGCGGTGGAGCCGGCGTAGTAGCTGGTGCCGCAGGCCAGGATCAGCACCGAGTCGATCTGCTTGAAGATGCCGTAGGCGCCGTCGCCGAACAGCTCCGGGCTGATGCCGGTGACCGCGTCCAGCGTGTTGGCGATCGCCACCGGCTGCTCGAAGATCTCCTTCTGCATGTAGTGGCGGTAGGGGCCCAGCTCGGCCGCGCCGCTGTGCGCGTGCACGGTCTTGACCTCGCGCTGCTGCGCGTCGAAGCGGCCGGTTTCGGCATTGCGGCGGCTGATCCAGTAGCGGCCCAGCTGCAGGTCCACCACATCGCCCTCTTCCAGATAGACGATCTGGTCGGTCACCCCGGCCAGCGCCATCGCGTCGGAGGCCAGGAAGTTCTCGTGTTCGCCCACGCCCAGCACCAGCGGCGAGCCCTCGCGCGCGCCGATCACGCGCTGCGGCTCGTCGCGACAGAACACCGCGATCGCATAGGCGCCGCGCAGGCGCTGCAGCGCCTGCTGCACGGCGTCGAGCAGATCGCCGCCGTACAGATGGTCCACCAGATGCGCGATCACCTCGGTGTCGGTCTGGCTGGTGAACACATAGCCCTTGGCCTTCAGCTCGGCGCGCAGCTCCTCGTGGTTCTCGATGATGCCGTTGTGCACCAGCGCGATCCGGCCGGGTGCGGTGTCCAACGCGCCGGCCGGCCCATGCGAGAAATGCGGATGGGCGTTGTGCACCGCCGGCGCTCCATGGGTGGCCCAGCGGGTATGGGCGATGCCGGTGCCGGACAGGATCTGGTCCTCGGCCACCGCCGCGTCCAGCTCGGCCACCCGGGAGGTGCTGCGCGCGCGCTTGAGCTCGCCGCCCTGGTGCACCGCCACGCCACAGGAGTCGTAGCCGCGGTATTCCAGGCGCTTCAGCCCCTCGATGAGGATGGGAACGATATTGCGCTGACTGACCGCGCCGACGATGCCGCACATAGGTTTCTTGCCTCCATCTGGTTGATGGCGCTCATGGTAGGCAGATCGTCGAAAACAATGATTTCATAATCAACAGCAATGTGGAATTTTCAATCACAATCCATACTGCATGAATTAATCATTCAATCAGAAATAAGTCTTGGAAGAAAATTTCCAACCACTCCCCCTGGATGCCATCGACCTGCGCCTGCTCGAGCTGCTGCAGCAGGACGCCGCCCTGACCAACCAGGACCTCGCGGCCAAGGCCCATGTCTCGCCGGCCACCTGCCTGCGGCGCGTCAAGCGCCTGGGGGAGCTGGGCGTGATCGAACGCCGCGTGGCCCTGCTGTCGGCCGACAAGCTGGGCGCCTCCCTGAGCGCCATCGTCGAGATCACCCTGGACCGCCAGGGCGCCGAGCACCTCGCCGCCTTCGAGGCCAAGGTGCTGGCCGAGGCCGCCGTCCAGCAGTGCTACCGGGTTTCGCCGGGGCCGGACTTCGTGCTGATCCTGCAGGTGCGCGACATGCCGGCCTACCAGGCGCTGACCTTGCGCCTGTTCACGCAGGACGCCAATGTCCGCAATGTGAAGGCCTTCTTCAGCGTGCTGCGCAGCAAGTTCGACCCGCGCATCGTGCTGCCGGCGCCGCCACGCTAGGCACCAACGTTCAGGCCTTGGGCCGCTTGTAGCCGCCCGGCACGCCGCGCGGCGACAGCACCCATTGCCACAGCTGGAGGTCGCGCACGCGGAAGGCCGCAGCGCTGCACAGCAGGTAGTAGCGCCACATGCGGTGGAAGCGTTCGCCCAGCTGATCGGCAAACTGCGGCCAGGCGGCCTCGAAGCGCTGGTGCCAGGCCATCAGGGTCAGGTCGTAGTCGGCGCCGAAGTTGTGCAGGTCCTCGACCACGAAATGCGACTCGCAATGGCGGCCGATGCGGGCGATGCTGGGCAGCTCCCCGTTCGGAAAGATATAGCGGTGGATCCAGGGGTCGGTGCCGTGGGCGCTGTCGTTGCGGCCGATCGTGTGCAGCAGGAACAGGCCGTCGTCGGCCAGGCAGCGCCGCGCCACCGCCATGTAGCGGCGCACGTTCTTGTGCCCCACATGCTCGAACATGCCCAGGCTGGCGATGCGGTCGAAGCGCTCGTCCAGCAGGCGGTAGTCCTGCAGCCGGAACTCCACCGGCAGCCCCTGGCTCAGCTCGCGGCCCAGCGCCGCCTGCTCGGCCGAGATCGTCACGCCGACGCAGCGCACGCCATAGCGCTCCGCCGCGAAGCGCATCAGGCTGCCCCAGCCGCAGCCAATGTCCAGCAGACGCATGCCGGGCTGCAGGCCCAGCTTGCGGCACACCAGGTCGAGCTTGCGCTCCTGCGCGTCCTCGAGATCCTTGGCTCCGTCCGACCAGTAGGCGCAGGTGTAGGTCATGCGCTGGTCCAGCATCGCCCGATAGAAGTCGTTGCCCAGGTCGTAATGCTGCTGCCCCACCTGCCAGGCGCGCCGCCGGGTCTGCAGATTCAGCAGCCGCGCCTTCAGCACCTGCCACAGCGCCGGCAGCGGCCGCAGCCGCTCGGCCAGACGCGCCGTGATCAGGCGCGCGAACAGCTGGTCCGGTTGCTCGGCGCTCCAATGCCCGTCCATATAGGACTCGCCCAGCGCCAGCGAACCGCCCGCCAGCAGGCGCCGCGGCAGGCCCGGCTCATGCACCCGGATGTCCCAGGGCCGATCGCCGTCCAGCCGCACATCGGCCAGGGCCAGCCAGTTCGACAACAGGTCCCAGTCCGCGTCTCGACGCGGCGGCAATCCAGCGGTCTTGACCAGTTCTGCGTCCATGCCCGTTTCGTGCATGCGTTGCTCCGTCCCGAACACTTTGCCAAGGATGGTCGCCTGCGGTCAACTGGAAAAGCGATAGGCCAGCGATAGTGCCGGGCTATGAATGCATCAGGACTGCTTCAGAAGTAACAAGCCCTTAAGGTAATCGCCCTCGGGGAAGCAGATGGTCTGCGGGTGGTCGGGCGCGGCCGCCGTGCGCTCCAGGATATAGCCGTCCACCTGCGCGTCCAGCCCGGCACCGGCCACGATCTTGTGGAACAGCTCCGGCCCCACCCCACCCGAGCAGGAGAAGGTGAACAGCAGGCCGCCGGGCGCCAGCAGCTTGAGCGCCAGGCGGTTGATGTCCTTGTAGGCGCGCGCGGCACGCTCGGCATGGGCCGCGGTGGGCGCGAACTTGGGCGGGTCCAGCACGATGGCATCGAAGGACTCGCCGGCCTCCAGCAGGCCGCGCAAGGTCTGGTTGACATCGGCATCGCGCGCCTCGTGGCGCGCCGCGTCAAAGCCGTTCAGGGCCACATGGGCGCTGGCACGCGCCAGCGCCGGCGCCGACGAATCGACGCTGATCACCCGCTCCGCCCCCCCGGCCAGCGCCGCCACCGAGAAGCCGCCGGTATAGCTGTAGCAGTTCAGCACCTTCTTGCAGCCGTAGTGGCGCACCGCCTCGGCGAAGCGCTTGCGGCTGTCGCGCTGATCCAGGTAGTAGCCGGTCTTGTGGCCGGTGGCGATGTCCAGGCTCAGGCGCCAGTCATGCTCGCGGATGGTCAGCTCGGTGGCCCCCTCGCCCGCCAGCCAGCCGGTGCGTTCGTCCAGGCCCTCCAGGCCGCGCACGCTGGCATCGGAACGCTCGTAGAAGCGGGCCAGCCCGGTCTGCTTCAGCAGCGCATCGACGATCGCCTTCTTCCAGCGCTCCACGCCCGCGGTACCGAACTGCGCCACCAGGGTCTCGCCATAGCGGTCGACGATCAGCCCCGGCAGCCCGTCGGCCTCGCCATGCACCAGGCGCACGGCATCCGAGGCGATCGGCAGGCGCCGGCGCATCGCCAGCGCGCGCGCGATGCGGCGCTCGAAGAAGGCGGCGTCGATGCGCTCGGCCGCGTCGAAGCTCCAGGCCCGCAGGCGGATCTGCGAACTCGGGCTGTAGGCGGCCCAGGCCAGGAACTGGCCCTCGGCCGACTCGACCCTGACCGTTTCGCCCGGATCGGCGCGCCCCTTCTCGACCGAACTCTCGAACACCCAGGGATGGCGGCGCAGCAGCGAGCGTTCCCGGCCCGCGCGAAGACGTATGGATTTCATGCCGGGATTGTCTCAGCCCGGCTCTGCCCCGCTACGCCCCAAGCAGCGCAGGTTTCACCCAGTGGGTGCCGCCGATCCGGCTTTGCCGGGCGGCCGGCGCCGCCCCTTGAGGGGCGCGCGCAGCGCGTAGGGGTGGTTCAATTTCAGCGGCTCGCCGCGCCGAAGGCATAGCCCAGCGACAGGTTCACCAGCGGCGAGGACTGCGTCTGGCCGCGCAGCGAACGCCACTGGCCCACGCCGGTGCGCAGCCGCACGCGGTCCTGCTTGCCGAACTCCCATTGCGCCCAGGCCTCGGTCTGCGCCGCCGCGCCGCCGCTGATCGCCACCCCGCCGCCGCCGGCCGCGCCGACCATCAGCTCGGCGCCGAAGCGCGGCCCGGCGGCCCAGGGCTTGCCCTGCACGCCCAGGCCGAACAGGCCGAAGGAGTAGGCGCCGGCGCTGCCGAACGCCGCGCTGCCGGCCTGGGCCACGCCATAGACATTGCGCCCCAGGTCGCGCGTCAGCACCATGGCCAGATGGCCCACGGACTCCTCGCGACCATCCTTGAAGCGCACCTTGGGCAGGTGCTGGTAGCTGGCGTAGACGCTCTGCGTGCGCACCACGCCCGGCACGTCGTTCGACATGCCGATGGCATTGGTGGCCTGGTCCAGCGGCAGGCCCAGCGCCAGCCGCGCATAGGTGGACTTGAAGTTGCCGGTCAGCGAGCCCATCACGCCGGCGTCCAGGTGCAGCGAGGGCCCCCAGGGCGTCTTCCAGCGCAGGGTCGGCCCGCCCTTGACCAGCCAGCCGTTGCCGGTGTCCACGTCGCCGCCACCGCCCAGGCCGGTGGCCACATGCCAGCCGAGGCGCAGATTCTTGCTGCCGCCCAGACCATAGTCCTGGCCCAGCCCCATCAGCACCTCCATATAGCCGTCGGCGCCGCCCGAGGCCGCACCGGCCGCCTCCAGGCCCCACCAGGCCCCCTCGGTCACGTACTGGCGCAGCATGCCGCCGGCCTTGCCCATATTGCGGGCCGGGCCGCCGCCGCGGTTGCGTGCGCCCTTGCGCGGCTTGTAGCTGCCCACGCTCAGCGCTATCTCGTCGAAGCCCAGGCCGCTGCGCCGCAGCGTGTTGACCTGGCTGCCGGCATCGGTGGGCGAGTAGCTCAGGAAACCGTCCGAGTAGCCCAGCACCAGGCCGATCGAGGCGTCGCGCACATTGCCGCGCCCGTTCGGGAAGGTGGTGTAGGCCAGCGAGACGCCGCTGTACCAGTGGTTGGAGAACTCGGTGCGCAGCGACAGCTCGGGCCGCAGCATCAGGCCGCCGCCGAAGCGCACCTTGTCGGAACTGAGGCCGCCGCCGGCGCCGGCAAAGAGGCTGGCCGCGATATGCGAGTTGCTCTTGAAGCGCCAGCGCCGCTGCGCCGTGAAGCCCACCGTGAAGATGCCGCCGTAGTCACCCTGGGCCGCGCCATAGAAGCTCGGGCCCACGCCCCAGTCCTCGTCCATCGCCACCATATAGCTGACGCCCAGCAGCGCGATGCGCTCCTTGGTGGGCAGCTTCAGCGGCGTCCAGTTCAGCTCGAAGGCCGCCGGCTGGGCCTGCAGGAAGTCCGGCCGCGGCAGGGTCGGCTCCGACGACTGCGCCTGGGCCACGCCCAGGCTTCCGCCCGCGCACAGCAGGGTGAGCACATGAAAAAGCGCCCGCCGGGCGCCCCACAAGCCATCTGTCGTCTTCAACATAACCTCACACGATAGCAGCAGTGCCGCCTCATCCCTTCTTCTTGGCGCGCGGGTGCGCCGCGTCATACACCTTGGCCAGGTGCTGGAAATCCAGCTTCGTGTACACCTGCGTGGTGGCGATATGGGCATGGCCCAGCAGCTCCTGCACCGCGCGCAGATCGCCGCTGGACTGCAGCAGGTGCGAGGCGAAGGAATGCCGCAGCATGTGCGGATGCACATGGCCGGGCATGCCGGCCGCCAGCGCGCGCGCCCTCAGCAGCAGCCGCACCTGCGATTCGTTCAGCCGGCCGCCGCGCACGCCGACGAACAGGGCCGCCTCGCCGGCCCGCGCCAGCCCGGCGCGGTGCGGCAGCCAGGCCTGCAGCGCCCGCAGCGCCGCGCGGCCCAGGGGCACACCGCGGCGCTTCGCCCCCTTGCCCAGCACCTGGGCCTCGGCCGAGGGCAGGTCGATCCAGCCGCGCGCGTCGCGGCTCGCCTGCAGGTCCAGGCCCACCAGCTCGCCGACCCGCAGGCCGGCGCCATAGAGCAGCTCGACGATGCAGGCGTCGCGCGCCTCCAGGCGCGCATCGGCATCGGCGGCCGTGAACTCGGCCAGTTGCACCGCCTCGTCGACGCCCAGGGCCTTGGGCAGAGGCTTGGGGCCCCTGGGCGCGCGCAGGCCCTCGATCGGGTTGTGGTTCACAAGGCGCTCGCCGCCCAGCCAGCGGTACAGGCCGCGCCAGGCCGACAGCAGCAAGGCAAGGCTGCGCGGTCCCAGGCCCTCGGCATGCAGGCGCGCCGCCCAGCGCCGCGCCTGCGCCTGCTGCAGCGTCAGCAGCTCGACGCCATCGTCCAGCGCCAGCGCCTGCAGGCGCCGCAGCGCGTCGGCATAAATCTGCAGGGTGCGGCCGGCCAGCCGGCGCTGCACCCGGGCATGCTCCAGATAACGCTGGAGCAGGGCTTCAGTCAGCGGGGCCGACATCGGGCGCGACGGCCGGCGGCAGCAGGCGCACCAGGCCGGCACTGGCCAGTTCGCCGATGCGGGCCAGGAACTCGGTGCCCATCTCGGCCGTGTAGCGCGTCGGGTCGGGCGAGCCCAACACCAGCAGACCGAATGCCGGCCCGGCCGGGCCGCGGGTCAGCGGGATCAGGGCCAGCGATGTGACCCCCTGGCCATGCTCGTCGGTCAGCCAGCGCGCCGCCTCGAAGCCGGAGTTGACGCCGCAATAGGGCTGGTTGAGGCTGGCGGCGAAGCTCTTGACGTCCTGGCTGACGGCCTGGGCGAACTCGGCGCCGGCATGCACCGGACTCACGCCCCACAGGCGCAACCCGGCATGCGGGATCATGAACTCGTGACGCAGTTGCTGCAGCAGCACGGCCGGCACCGCGGCCGGATCCTCGGTGCGCATCAGGCCCAGGGTCCAGCGGTGCAGGCGGTCGGCGATGGCGACGTTCTCCTGGCCGTTGCGGATCATCTCGATGATCTTGAACTCCAGGCCCTTGATCTTCTCGCGCAGCATCTCGGCCTGGCGCTCCTGCAGCGACACGGCGCGCTGGCCATGCGGATGGCTCAGCTGCACCGAGGCCAGCAGCTCGGCATGGCGCTCGAAAAAGCCCGGCGTGTTGGCCAGGAAATCGGCAATGTCCTGTTCGGTAATGCCCTGGGTGCCTTCAATGCTCACAGCTCGATCTCTCCCTCAAACACGGTTTGCGCCGGCCCCGTCATCAGCACCGGCGCGCTCAGGCCCTGGCTGATGCCCGCCCATTCGATCGTCAGCAGGCCGCCACGCGCCTGCACGTCCACCTTCTCGTCCAGCCAGCCGAGGCGGATGCCGGCCACCACGGCCGCGCAGGCCCCGGTGCCGCAGGCCAGGGTCTCGCCGGCACCGCGCTCGAACACGCGCAACCTCACATGGCCGCGGTCCTGCACCTGCAGGAAGCCGGCATTCACCCGGCGCGCGAAGCGCGCATGTGTCTCGACCCGCGGGCCCAGGCTCAGCACCGGCGCGGTGTCGACATCGGCAACGCGCTGCACCGCATGCGGGTTGCCCATCGACAGCACCGCGACCTCGCAGCCCAGCTCGGCCAGCGGCCAGAGCTCGAAATCGCCCTCGCGCCGCGGGGTCAGTCCTTGCGCGTCGAAGGGCACGCGCGCCGGCTCGAAGATCGGCGCGCCCATGTCCACCGTGACGCGGCCATCCTCGCGCAGGCGCAGCTCCAGCAGCGAGTTCATGGTCTCGACCTTGATGCTGCGCTTGGTCGACAGGCCCTTGTCCGCCACGTAGCGCACGAAGCAGCGCGCGCCGTTGCCGCAATGCTCGACCTCGTCGCCATCGTTGTTGAAGATGCGGTAGCGGAAGTCGACGCCCGGCGTGTCGCTGCTCTCGATCACCAGGATCTGGTCGCAGCCGACGCCGAAGCGGCGGTCGCCGAGCGCGCGCAGCTGCTCGTCGCTCAGGCGCAGCGGCGCCTGCCTGGCATCGATCACGACGAAGTCGTTGCCGGCTCCGTGCATCTTGGTGAAGCGCAGTTTCATGGCTGGATTATCACGCCCATTCAGTACAGCGAGGCCTGGCCCTCGGGCCGCGTCTTGAAGCGCTTGTGCACCCACAGGTATTGCGCCGGCCGCTCGCGGATGCGCGCCTCCAGCCAGCTGTTCAGGCGCCGCGCGTCGCCCTCGGCGTCGGCGCTGGGATAGCCCTCGAAGGGTTCGCCCAGCTCGACCTCGTAGCCGCGCCCGCCCGGCAGCATCGTGATCACGACCGGCTGCACCCTCATGCCCAGGCTGTGGGCCATGCGCCCGGGCGCCAGCAGGGTGCAGGCCGGCACGCCGAAGAAGGGCACGAAGGCCGAGTCCTTGGGGCCGAAATCCATGTCGGGCAGATTGACGAAGCCGTAGCGCTGACGGATCAGCCGTATCACCGGGCGGATGCCGTCCTTGCGGTCGAACAGCGCGTTCTGGCCGAAGCGCGAGCGCCCGGCCAGCATCTGCGCGTCGAACACCGCATTGCTCTGGGTCTGGTAGACGCTGACGCCCGGCTGGCGCTGGTTCAGCATCAGCCCCGGGCTGGACCATTCCAGGCCGACGAAATGCGGCGTCAGCCACATCACCGGCGCCGCGCTCTTCTCGGCGAAATGCACATCGCCCTTGACGTGCATCAGGCGCTGCAGGCGCCCCGGCGAGGCGAACCACAGCAGGCCGCGCTCCAGCACGCTGCGGCCCAGCCAGCCGAAATGCGCGCGCGCGATCGCGGTCCGCTCGGCCACCGGCTTCTCGGGGAAGCACAGCTCCAGATTGCGCAGCGCGATGCGCCGGCGCGAGCCGGCCAGGCGCCACAGCAGCGCGCCCAGGCCCTGCCCCAGCGCCGCCAGCAGCGGCAGCGGCAGGAAATGCAGCAGCCACAGCAGGCCGATGGCGCCGCGCGCGGCCGCGCTGCCGATCCAGCTGCCGCGCTTCACGAGGCCTGCTCCGGGGCCGCGGCCTGCGCCTGCCGGCGCGGCTGCTTGTAGCGGTGATAGCCCCACAGATACTGCCCCGGCGCCTGCCGGATCATGGCCTCCATCGCCGCGTTGACGGCGGCCGCGCCGACCTCCGGCGCGGCATCCGCGGCCAGCTCCGGCCCCGGCGCCACGCGCACCACGAAGCCCCGCCCCCAGGGCAGGCGCTCGCCCCACAGCTGCAGCACGGTCGCACCGGTCTGCTGCGCCAGGCGGGCCGCCAGGGTCATGGTGTAGGCGGGCCGGCCGAAGAACGGCGCCCACACGCCCAGGCCCTCGGGCGGGACCTGGTCGGGCAGCAGGCCCACGGTCCGGCCCTGGCGCAGCGCGCGGATCATCTGGCGCACCCCGGCCAGATTGGCCGGGGCCGCGGCCAGGTGTTCGCGCTCGCGCGAGGCATCGATCAGCTCGCGCACCCAGGCCTGGCGCGCCGGGCGGAACAGCACCGTGATCGGCGCGCGCGCGCCGAAATGCTCGGCATAGGCCTGGGCCGCCACCTCGAAGCAGCCCATGTGCGGGGTCAGCAGGATCAGGCCGCGGCCGCGCGCCAGCGCCGCCTCGGTCAGGCCCTCGTCCAGCCATTGCACGCGCGCGCCCAGCGGCTTCGAGGCCGGCCGCAGCCACAGCCAGGGCAGTTCGCCCAGCATGCGCCCGGCATGCGCGACGGCCGGCCGCACGCGCGCCCAGCCCAGGCCGGCGCTGCGCGTGTTGGCCAGGAAGCGGCGGCGGTAGGTCGGCGACAGCAGCCAGGTCAGCCAGCCGGCCAGGGCACCGAAGCCCTGCAGCAGCCACAGGGGACAACGGGACAGCAAACGGAAGAGCAACATCTTTTTTTCTATAATCGGGCCATCGCCGAGTTAATTTGGACAACTTGCGGGGCGATGCGGATGCTTATCAAGCCATTGAAAGCCCGCCGGGCTGTCAAGCTCCATAAATGCCGCTAAAGCGTTCGCCGCGTCTCCTGACCAGCACGGCAACGCCGATCGACTGACTGTTAGGAGTGTAAAAGTGGCGAGTAGCGATTTTCTCTTTACTTCGGAATCCGTCTCCGAAGGGCATCCGGACAAGGTCTCCGACCAGATCTCGGACGCGATTCTGGATGCGATCTTCACCCAGGACCCGCTCTCGCGTGTGGCCGCCGAGACCCTGTGCAACACCGGCCTGGTCGTGCTGGCCGGCGAGATCACGACCAATGCGCATGTCGACTACATCCAGGTCGCGCGCGACACCATCAAGCGCATCGGCTACGACAACACCGAGTACGGCATCGACTACAAGGGCTGCGCGGTGCTGGTGGCCTATGACAAGCAGAGCAACGACATCGCCCAGGGTGTGGACCGCGCGAGCGACGACTACCTGAACATCGGCGCCGGCGACCAGGGCCTGATGTTCGGCTACGCCTGCGACGAGACGCCCGAGCTGATGCCCGCGCCGATCTACTACGCGCACCGCCTGGTCGAGCGCCAGGCCCAGCTGCGCAAGGACGGCCGCCTGCCCTTCCTGCGTCCCGACGCCAAGAGCCAGGTGACGATGCGCTATGTCGACGGCAAGCCGCATTCGATCGACACCGTCGTGCTGTCGACCCAGCACAGCCCCGAGATGAGCCTGGGCGAGAAGATGAAGCCCGAGTTCTACGAGGCCGTGATCGAGGAGATCATCAAGCCGGTGCTGCCCAAGGAATGGCTGAAGGAGACGAAATATCTGGTCAACCCGACCGGCCGCTTCGTCATCGGCGGCCCGCAGGGCGACTGCGGCCTGACCGGCCGCAAGATCATCGTCGACACCTATGGCGGTGCCTGCCCGCATGGCGGCGGCGCCTTCTCGGGCAAGGATCCGACCAAGGTCGACCGCTCGGCCGCCTATGCCGCGCGCTATGTGGCCAAGAACATCGTCGCCGCCGGCCTGGCCAAGCAATGCCAGATCCAGGTCGCCTACGCGATCGGCGTGGCGCGCCCGATGAACGTGACCGTCTACACCGAAGGCACCGGCGTGATCAGCGACGACAAGATCGCCGCCCTGGTCAACGAGCATTTCGACCTGCGTCCCAAGGGCATCATCCAGATGCTGGACCTGCTGCGCCCGATCTACTCGAAGACCGCCGCCTACGGCCACTTCGGCCGCGAGGAGCCGGAGTTCACGTGGGAAGGAACGGACAAGGCGGCGGCGCTGCGCGCGGCCGCTGGCCTGTAAGGCCACCGCGCAGCGGCTTGGCCGTTCTTGGGCGGAGTTCATATCGCGCAGCGATGTGAACGCAGACCAAAGAACCGACAAGGCTTAGGCGCTGCGCGCGCCCGCAACACCCGTCAAGCCACCGCCAGGTGGCTTTTCTTTTGCAGGGCCCCGCCGGGCCTCGCAGCATCGCAACAAATACCTACAAAGCGGGCAGCGGTCCTCGCTAAGCTGAGGGGCACCCCGAGCTGTTTGTCCCGCGCATGTCCTCGCCCCCCGCCCCCATCCCGTCGCCGACCGCCCCCTCCGAGCTGCAGGTGCTGCCCGATGGGCATCGGCTCGAGGGCTACCAGCTGCACGGCCTCATGGCCGCCACCAGTTCCTCGCTGAGCTATCTCGCGACCGACCTCGAACTGGGTCTGGCCGTGACGGTGATGGAGTATTTCCCGGCCGCACTGGCCCGGCGCGGCACGACGGGACTCGTCGGCGCCGCCGAGGAGCGACATGCCCGGGCCTACCAGCGTGGCCTGAGCGCCTTTGCCGAGGAGGCCCGCGTGCTGGCCCGCTGCCAGCACCCCTCGCTGGTGCAGGTGCAGCGGCTCTGGCATGCACAGGGCACGGCCTACCGCGTCACCCCCTACCGCGACGCGCTGCCGCTGCTCGCGCTGCGTCGCGAGATGCCCGGCCCACCCGATGAGATCGCGCTGCTGGCCTTGCTGGACGGCCTGCTCGGTGCCCTGGCCGCCTTCCACCTCAGCGGCCATGTCCATGGCGGCGTGCACCCCGGCAACATCCTGCTGCTGGCCGATGACCAGCCGCTGCTACTGGGCCCGGACTGGGCCGCCACCGCCTTGGCGCTGGAGCAGACCGGCAGCGCCGTGAGCGAGGCGCAGGCCGGCTTTGCGCCGCGCGAGCAGGCCGGCCTGCCGCCCGGATCGCCGCCGGACGCCGCCATCGACCTGTACGCGCTCAGCGAAGTTGTGAAATTTTGCATCGGCGGCGAGCTGCCGCCGCCGAGCTCCGCGCGACGCCTCGGCGCCTCCGGCGAGTCGGCGTTCGAACTGGTGCAGCGCCGCTTCGGCCACGACCCGCGCGTGCGCTTCAGCACGCCCTTGCTGCGCACGCTGGACGCGGCCACCTCGGGCCGCCCCCAGGAGCGCCCCCACGACATCGCGCAGTACCGGGCCTGGCTGGGCAGCGGGCCGCCGCCGCCGCAGGAAGCGGCAGCAACGTCGGCACCCACCTCGGCCTCGGCTCCAGGCCCGACAGCGGCGCCGACGCCCCAGGCCGTGGCAAGCGCCGAGCAGGGCGATGCGAACGACTTCCTGACGCCGGAGTTCCTGGCGCGGCTGACGCAGGCCAACGTCGAAGCGCCGGACGAGGATGTCGCGCCGCCGCCTGCGGCGGTCCCGGGCCGGCCCGATCGCAGGCCGGCCGCCGCCGAGCCCGGGCCCAACGGTCATCTGGAGCAGGCCTCGGTCGAGGACCTGCTCGCCGTCAGTCCGGCCACCCCCGACGCCGGCGCGGCGGCGCCTTCGGGCGGGACCCGCATCGAGGGCGGCACGCGTCCCGGCGGCTGGCCCGCGCCGAAGAAGCGGCGCCCCGCGCTGGCGGCGGCCCTGTCCCTGGGCGTGCTCGCGCTGGCCGGCGTCGGCGCCTGGCAGAGCGGCCTGATCGAATGGCCGCCCATGGCTACCTCCCGGCTGGCTCGGCCGCCCACGACCGGGCCGGCCCAGCCGGCCGATGCCGGCGCGCAGGCCCGGCTGGCCCGCACCGAGGCGGACCTGAAGCGGGCCGAGGAGGTGCTGGCCCGCTCGGCCATCGAGCCGGCGGCCGCGCCGGCGGCATCGGCCGCAAGCGCGGCCCCGGCCAGCGCCGCGGCCTCCTATCCACTCCCCTCGGCCCCGACCGGGGCCGGCATGGCCGCGACAGCCGCGGCGCCGGACGAACCGACGGCCGCCCCCGAGCCGGCGCCGCGGGAGTCCGGCGGCAAGCGTGCCCGCCACACCACGGCCGGCAGCTCGACCAAGGACACGCCGCGCAGCGTCTGCGGCAACCGCAGCGATTTCTCGCTGTACCGCTGCATGCAGACGCAATGTGCGCAGGCCCGCTGGCGCGGTCACGCGCAATGCCAGGCCCTGAAGAACGAAGAGACGCGCTGAGGCGCCGCGGCGGGCGGGTAGCTCAGCGCCGAGTACACCAGCTGACAGGCCCTGTCAGCAGCATGACCCTATGCTGGCGGCTCCGCAGGGAGCCACCGACCTTGAGCACAGACATCACCCTCGACGAACTGCGCCGTTACGCCATCGCGCGCAGCCTCTTCAAGCCCACCACCCTGCCCGCCGCGATCAGGAAGCTGGGCTTTGTCCAGGCCGACCCGATGCGGGCGCCGGCGCGGGCGCAGGACCTGATCCTGATGCAGCGCGTCGAGGGCTACCGCGCCGGCGACCTGGAGCGCCGCTATCAGCGCCTGGAGATCGAGGAGGACTGCTTCGTCAACTACGGCTTCCTGCCCCGGCAACACCTGGCCCTGCTGCATCCGCGCGTCGCGCGCCGCGCCTGGGACGCGCAGACGCAGGCGCGGGCCGCCGAGCTGCTGGACTTCATCCGCGCGCGCGGCCACACCCATCCGAAGCAGGTGCTGGAAGCCTTCGACCATGGCCTGGTGCCGGGCTACTGGGGCGGCACGCTGAACGCCAGCACCCAGCTGCTGGACGGCATGCATTACCGCGGCCTGCTGCGCGTGGTGCGGCGCGAGGCCGGCACGCGGGTCTACGAGGCCATCCAGCATGCCGAGGTCGACCCCGGTCCGGCCGCCCGGCAGGCCCGCGCCGAGCGGCTGCTGGACCTGGTGCTGCGGCTCTATGCCCCGCTGCCGGCCGCGAGCCTGGGCTATCTGACCAGCCTGCTGCGCTACGGCGCACCGCATCTGCAGGCCGAAACCCGCGCCGTGCAGAAACTGGCGCGCGAGCGCTATGCCCACCACAAGATCGATGGCCAGACCTGGTTCTGGCCGGCCGACGAGAACCCGCGCAGCAGGCGGCACGCGCCGCAGGAGCGCCTGCGCTTCCTGGCCCCCTTCGACCCGGTTGTCTGGGACCGGCGCCGCTTCGCGCTGTTCTGGGACTGGACCTACAAGTTCGAGGCCTACACCCCGGCCGCGCGGCGCACGATGGGCCATTACGCACTGCCCCTGCTGTGGGGCGAGCAGATGCTGGGCTGGGCCAATCTGAGCATCGAGAAGAACGGCCGGCTGCGCCACGAACTGGGCTTCGTCGGCCCCCGGCCGCGCGGGCCGCTGTTCAAGGCGGCGCTGGAGGAGGCGCTGGCAGAGATGCAGCGCTTTCTGCAGCCCTAGCGAGGCTGGCGGCCGGCCGGCGCCGGGAGCAAACTAGACGGGTGGTCGGCGCGGCCGGCCACCTTGTCTTCTCCCTAGGAGGCTGCCATGGCTATCTCCTCTCATTTGTCCACCTACCTCGATCAGCGCGGCGCCCGCTACGACATCTGCCCGCACGAGCGCAGCCGCAGCAGCGCCGAAACGGCGCGCCATGCCCATGTTCCCGCCAGCCAGCTGGCCAAGTCGGTCATGCTCGAGGACGAGGCCGGCTGCGTGCTGGCGGTACTGCCGGCCGACCAGACCGTGATGGTCGGCGAACTGGCCCGCATGCTGGGCCGCAGGAAGCTGCGGCTGGCCGACGAATCCCGCATCTCGATGCTGTTCGGCGACTGCGACCGCGGCGCCTTGCCGGCGGTCGGCATGGCCTGGGGCATCGAGACCATCGTCGACGAGGAGCTCGAATCCAACGAGGTGGTCTATATGGAAGGCGGCGACCACCAGCATCTGCTGCGCATGTCGCGCGACCAGTTCCGCGCGCTGATGTGCGAGCAAGCGCATGGGCATTTCTGCAAGCTGCCCAGCCATTGAACCGAGATGATCGGCGCGACCTTCCGCTTCTACGAGGAGCTGAACGACTTTCTGGCACCGCGGCGGCGCGGTCATGAGTTCGCCTGCCGCTGTGCCCCCAGCGCGACCACCAAGCACATGATCGAGGCGTTCGGCGTGCCGCATACCGAAGTCGAGCTGGTGCTGGTCAACGGTGAGTCGGTCGCCTTCGAACGGCGCCTCAACGACGGCGACCGCGTCGCGGTCTACCCCAAGTTCGAGGCCCTCGACATCACGCCGCTGCTGCGGGTGCGCGAGCGCCCCCTGCGGCTCACGCGCTTCGTCGCCGACGCGCACCTGGGCGGGCTGGCGCGCCTGCTGCGCATGGCCGGCTTCGACACCTTGTACGACAACCATTACCGCGACCCCGAGATCGTCAGCCTGGCCGAAGCCGAAGGCCGCATCGTGCTGACGCGCGACCGCGAGCTGCTCAAGCGCCGCGGCGTCAGCCATGGCTGCTATGTGCACGCGCTGCGGCCGGTACAGCAGCTGCGCGAGCTCGTGGCGCGGCTGGACCTGGCGCGCAGCGCGCGGCCGCTGACGCTCTGCCTGGACTGCAACCGGCCGTTGCAGGCGGTGAGCCGGGCCGAGGTCGCGGCCCGGCTGCCGGATCATGTGCGAGGCGATCGTTTCAGCCGCTGCGACGCCTGCCAGCGGGTCTTCTGGGAGGGCTCGCATTGGCGGCATATGCGGCAGCGGCTCGATCATTTGCTGCGGCCCGGCTGAAAAGCCGCTACGCTCGCTGCCAGCGCAAGACAGGGAAAGCGTCGATGGCCCCACCTCTTCGCCTGCATGTGCCCGAACCCAGCGGCCGCCCGGGGCATGCCACCGATTTCTCCTATCTGCACCTGACGCCCGCCGGTCAGGCACGGCGGCCCGCGGTCGATGTCGCGCCCGCCGACACCGCCGACCTCGCCTACAGCCTGGTGTCCGTGCTGGCCGACGACGGCCAGGCAGTCGGCCCCTGGGCCCCCGAGGTCGATGTCGCACTGCTGCGCCGCGGCCTGCGCGCGATGATGAAGACCCGGGCCTTCGATGCCCGCATGCTGACCGCGCAGCGGCAGAAGAAGATCTCGTTCTACATGCAATGCCTGGGCGAGGAGGCCGTCGCCTGCGCCCATGCGCTGGCGCTGGCCGGCGGCGATATGTGTTTCCCGACCTACCGCCAGCAGGGACTGCTGCTGACGCGCGAGGACGTGCCGCTGGTCGAGCTGATCTGCCAGCTGATGTCCAACGAGCGCGACCCGCTGAAGGGGCGCCAGTTGCCGGTGATGTACTCGTACAAGCGCGCCGGCTTCTTCTCGATCTCGGGCAATCTGGCGACCCAGTTCATCCAGGCGGTCGGCTGGGCGATGGCCGCGGCGATCAAGGGCGACAACCGCATCGCCTCGGCCTGGATAGGCGACGGAGCGACCGCCGAATCCGATTTCCACACCGCACTGACCTTTGCCCATGTCTACCGCGCGCCGGTGATCCTGAACGTCGTCAACAACCAATGGGCGATCTCGACCTTCCAGGCGATCGCCGGTGGCGAGGCCACCACCTTTGCCGCCCGCGGCGTCGGCTGCGGCATCGCATCGCTGCGCGTGGACGGCAACGATTTCCTGGCCGTCTATGCCGCCTCGCGCTGGGCGGCCGAGCGCGCGCGCAGCAACCTCGGGCCGACCCTGATCGAATGGGTCAGCTACCGCGCCGGCGCCCATTCGACCTCGGATGACCCGTCGCGCTACCGCCCGGCCGACGACTGGGCCCATTTCCCGCTTGGCGACCCGATCGCGCGGCTGCGCCAGCATCTGCAGCGCCTGGGCGCCTGGTCCGAGCGGGAGCATGAACAGACGCAGCAGGCGCTGGATGCCGAGATGGCGGCGGCGCTGAAGGAGGCCGAGCAATACGGCACGCTGGCCGACGGCCACCTGGCCGGCATCGCTTCGATGTTCGACGATGTCTACCGGGACATGCCGGAACATCTGCGCCGGCAGCGGCAGCAAGCGGGGGTCTCGGATGAAGCCGCCCCCTGAGCGCTGCGCGCGCCCGCGGGCGGTGAAAAGACGGCATGGGGAACCGCGATGCCTCGCATGACGATGATCCAGGCCCTGCGTTCGGCGATGGACGTGATGCTGGAACGCGATGCCGATGTCGTCGTGTTCGGCCAGGATGTCGGCTACTTTGGCGGCGTGTTCCGCTGCACCGAGGGCCTGCAGGCCAAGCATGGCCGGTCGCGGGTGTTCGACGCACCGATCTCCGAAGGCGGCATCGTCGGCGCGGCGGTCGGCATGGGCGCCTATGGGCTCAGGCCGGTGGTCGAGATCCAGTTCGCCGACTATTTCTATCCGGCCTCCGACCAGATCGTCTCCGAGGCGGCGCGGCTGCGCTACCGCTCGGCCGGCGACTTCACGGCGCCGATCACGATACGCATGCCCTGCGGCGGCGGCATCTACGGCGGCCAGACCCATAGCCAGAGCCCGGAGGCGCTGTTCACACATGTCTGCGGGCTGCGCACCGTGATGCCCAGCAACCCCTACGACGCCAAGGGCCTGCTGATCGCGGCGATCGAGAACGACGACCCGGTGATCTTTCTCGAGCCCAAGCGGCTTTACAACGGCCCCTTCGACGGCCATCACGAACGGCCGCTCATCCCCTGGTCGCAGCATCCGCTGGCCGAGGTGCCCGAGGGCCATTACCGGATCGCGCTGAGCGAGGCGGCCGTGTTCCGCCCCGGCACCGCGCTGACCGTGCTGGCCTACGGCACGATGGTGTTTGTCTGCGAGGCCGCCGCGGCCGAGAGCGGCATCGACGCCGAGATCATCGACCTGCGCAGCCTCTGGCCGCTGGACCTCGCCAGCATCATCGCGTCGGTGCAGAAGACCGGCCGCTGCGTCGTCGTTCACGAGGCCACCCGCACCAGCGGCTTCGGTGCCGAGCTGGCGGCCCTGGTGCAGGAGCATTGCTTCTATCAGCTCGAGGCGCCGATCGAGCGCGTGACCGGCTGGGACACGCCCTACCCCCATGCCCAGGAATGGGCCTATTTCCCGGGTCCGGCGCGGGTGGCGGCGGCGTTCCGGCGGGTCATGGAAGCCTGAGATGGCGGAACATCTGATCAAGGTACCCGACCTCGGCGAAGGCATTGCCGAGGTCGAGCTGGTGGCCTGGCATGTGCAAGTCGGCGCGGAGGTCGCCGAGGACCAGGCGCTGGCCGATGTGATGACCGACAAGGCCACGGTCGAGATCCCGTCGCCGGTGGCCGGCCGGGTGCTGTCGCTGGGTGGCGCCATCGGCCAGGTGCTGGCGGTCGGTGCCGAGTTGATGCGCATCGAGGTCGCAGCCGACGCGGCGGCGCCCGCGGCCGACGCGCAACCGCCCGAGCCCGCGCCGGCTCCCGCGCTTGCGCCCACACCGCCCGCCAATGCAGCGCGGCCGGCCGGCGCGCGGCCCATCGCCTCGCCGGCGGTGCGCGCGCGCGCCTGGGAGCTCGGCATCGCGCTGCAGGACGTGCGCGCCAGCGGCACCGCCGGCCGCATCATGCAGGCCGATCTCGATGCCCATCTCGCCCGCCACCCCGCGCTTGGCGCCGGCGCGGCCAGGCGGCCGGGCCCCGCGACCCCGGCCGGCGATGCGACCGAGGCCATGCCCATCGTCGGCCTGCGCCGCAAGATCGCGCAGAAGATGCAGGAGTCCAAGCGCCGCATCCCGCATTTCAGCTATGTCGAGGAGGTCGATGTCAGCGCATTGCAGGAGCTGCGCGAGCGGCTCAACGAGCGCTGGGCCGCGACACGCGGCCACCTGACCCTGCTGCCCTTCATCGTGCGCGCCACCGTGCTGGCGCTGCAGCAGTTCCCGCAGCTCAACGCGCGCCTGGACGACGAGGCCGGCATCCTGATCCGCCATCGGGGCGTGCATCTGGGCATCGCGACCCAGACCGAGGCCGGCCTGATGGTGCCGGTGCTGCGCCATGCCGAGGGTCTGGACCTGTGGGCCGGCGCCGCCGAGATCGCCCGCCTGAGCGCCGCCTGCCGCAGCGGCAAGATCGTGCGCGACGAGCTGAGCGGCTCGACCCTGACGCTCAGCAGCCTGGGTCCGCTCGGCGGCATCGCCTCGACGCCGGTGATCAACCATCCCGAGGTCGCGATCATCGGCATCAACCGCATCGTCGAGCGGCCGGTGATGCGGGGCGGCGCCGTCGTCGCGCGACAGATGATGAACCTGTCGTCCTCCTTCGACCATCGCGTCGTCGACGGCCTGCTGGCCGCCGAGTTCGTGCAGGCGCTGCGCGGCTATCTGGAGCAGCCGGCCACGCTGTTCATCGACTGACCAGGGCCTGCGCCGCCGCGGGCCGGCGCGCCGCCAGCAGCGCCGCCGCCAGCTCGGCGAAGCCGCGCCCGCGCTCGGCCGCGGTCACATAGGCCGGCAGATGGCGCAGCTGCGGCAGGAAGCGCGCGATGTTCGCCACGCCCACCGACAGCGGCACGCGCTCGAACATCAGCTGGTCATTGGTGGAATCGCCGACATAGGCCCATTCGCGCGGCTCGAATGGCATCCGCAGCAGGGCCTGCACGGCCCACTCGGCGGCGCTCCACTTGCTGTGCTCGCCGATCCAGCCGTTGACATGGATGGAGCTGACGGTGGCGGTCAGGCCATGCTCGCGCATCACGGCGCAGACCGCGTCGATCTGCGCCGGCGTCAGATGCGCGAACTCGCTGTGGTCGACCGCGATATCGGTCAGGCGTCCGGCGCTGTCGGTGGCGAGCCGGCTGCCCGGCACGCGCCGCAGCACCTCGGCCGCGCAGGCCTGCAGGCGCTCGAAATTGAGCGCCCGCGTCACCTCGTCCTGGCTGAAGTCGCGCAGCAGTTCGCCGCCGGCGCCGCTTCTCAGCATCACCGAGCCGTTCTCCGCCACGATGGCCGCCACCGGCCAGGCCAGCGCGAAGGGCTCGCTCCAGCCGGCCGGGCGGCCGGTGATCGCAATCACCGGCACGCCGGCGGCGCGCAGGGCCTGCAGCGCGTCCAGCGCCTCGGGCGCGATGCCGCCCTCGGCGGTCAGGGTGTCGTCGATGTCGGTGAGGATGCCGCGCAGCGCGCGCAGGAGCGCCGGCGGACAGGAGGAAAGGGCTTGCATGGGCGGGATTGTCCGCAATCCCGGCCCTGTTCCGCGCCTGCCCGGGCGGCGTGCGGCTAGAATGTGCGTCTTCCGAGGAGCGTTGCAACCTCTGCGCTAAGAGGCCAGGCTCGGAAGCCCTGACAAGCTCAGGCCACTGCAACCGCGCTCACCCGCAATCTCGTCGTGGGTGATCGATTTCTATCCATCAGCATCCGCGCGAGCATTGCGGCTTCATACCGAAGGAGCTTTGCAATGAATGCTGCTGTGCTGAAGACGAACACGCTGCCCGCCGACCAGTTCAAGATCGCCGACATCTCGCTTGCCGCCTGGGGCCGCAAGGAGCTGAAGATTGCCGAGAGCGAGATGCCCGCGCTGATGGCCATCCGCAAGGAATATGCCGCCACCCAGCCGCTGAAGGGCGCGCGCATCACCGGCTCGCTGCACATGACGATACAGACCGGCGTGCTGGTCGAGACCCTGCAGGCGCTGGGCGCCGAGGTGCGCTGGGCCTCGTGCAATATCTTCTCCACGCAGGACCATGCCGCCGCCGCCCTGGTGGCCGAGGGCACGCCGGTGTTCGCCTACAAGGGCGAGTCGCTGGAGGACTACTGGGACTACACCCACCGCATCTTCGAGTTCGCGGAGAAGGGCGCGCCGGGTGAAGGCCCGAACATGATCCTGGACGACGGCGGCGACGCCACGCTCTTGATGCACCTGGGCCAGAGGGCCGAGAAGGACCTGTCGGTGCTGGCAAACCCCGGCAGCGAGGAGGAGCGCATCCTGTTCGCCGCCATCAAGGCCAAGATCGCGCAGGACGCCAGCTGGTACACCCGCAAGAGCGCCGAGATCATCGGCGTGACCGAGGAGACCACCACCGGCGTGCACCGCCTGAAGGAGATGTCGGACAAGGGCACCCTGCTGTTCCGCGCGATCAATGTCAACGACTCGGTCACCAAGAGCAAGTTCGACAACCTCTACGGCTGCCGCGAGTCCCTGGTGGACGGCATCAAGCGCGCCACCGACGTGATGATCGCCGGCAAGATCGCCGTGATCGCCGGCTATGGCGACGTGGGCAAGGGCTCGGCCCAGGCGATGCGCGCGCTGTCGGCCCAGGTGTGGGTCACCGAGATCGACCCGATCTGCGCGCTGCAGGCCGCGATGGAGGGCTTCCGCGTCGTGACGATGGAATATGCCGCCGACAAGGCCGACATCTTCGTGACAACCACCGGCAACAAGGGCGTGATCCGCCATGAGCATATGGCCGCGATGAAGCACAACGCCATCGTCTGCAATATCGGCCATTTCGACAACGAGATCGACATCGCCGCGATCGAGCAGTACGAGTGGGAGGAGATCAAGCCCCAGGTCGATCACGTCATCTTCCCGGACGGCAAGCGCATCATCCTGCTGGCCAAGGGCCGTCTGGTGAACCTGGGCTGCGGCACGGGCCACCCGAGCTATGTGATGTCGTCCTCGTTCGCGAACCAGACCATCGCCCAGATCGAGCTGTTCGCGCACCGGGACAAGTACCAGGTCGGCCAGGTCTATGTGCTGCCCAAGCACCTGGACGAGAAGGTCGCGCGCCTGCAGCTGGTGACCTTGAACGCCCAGTTGAGCGAGCTGACCGACGAGCAGGCGGCCTATATCGGCGTGTCGAAGAACGGCCCCTACAAGCCGGACACCTACCGTTATTGAGCGATGCGCGCCGACCAGCTGCTTGTCGCCCAGGGGCTGGCGCCCACGCGTTCGGTCGCGCAGCGGCTGATCGAGCGCGGCGCCGCCGAATGGGCCTCGCCCAAGTCCCCGGACAGCTGGGCCGCGCTGCGCAAGGCCGGCGAGGACCTGCCCGAGACGGCGCAACTGCGCATCACCGACGATGCGGAGCTGCGTTACGTCTCCCGCGGCGGGCTCAAGCTGGAGGGCGCGCTGCGGGCCTGCGGCCTGGCGGTCACCGGCCTGACCGTGCTGGACATCGGCCAGAGCACCGGCGGCTTCAGTGACTGCCTGCTGAAAAACGGCGCGGCGCGGGTGGTGGGCATCGACGTGGGCCATGGCCAGCTGCATGCCCGCCTCGCGGGCGATGCGCGCGTGCGCGCCATCGAGGGCATGCATGTGCGCGAGTTCAAGCCGGACGAGGCCTTCGCCCTGATCGTCGGCGACCTCAGCTTCATCTCGATGCTGGGCGAGTTGCCAAGGCTGGCGGCCTGGCTGGCGCCGGGGGGGCAGGTCTTGCTGCTGATCAAGCCGCAGTTCGAGCTGGGGCCCAAGGCCCTGGGCAAGGGCGGTCTGGTCAAGGACCAGGCCCAGTATCCGCAGCTCGAGGCGCGCGCTCGCGCGGCCGCCCAGGCCGCCGGCCTGACGCTGCGCCATTATTTTGAAAGCCCCATCACCGGTGGTGATGGCAATACCGAATTCTTCTTGTGGGCCCAGCTGCAATGAGTACGCCTGTCAGCTTCGAGTTCTTCCCCCCCAACACCCCCGTCGGCACCGAGAAGCTCAAGACCGTGGTGCAGGAGTTGGGCGCATGCAAGCCCCAGTATTTCAGCGTCACCTATGGCGCCGGCGGCTCCACGCGCGACAAGACCCTGGCCACCGTGATGGACATCGCGGCCAGCGGCTTCGAGGCCGCGCCGCATCTGAGCTGCGTGGGTTCGACGCGCGAGAACATCGCCGAGATCCTGGCCACCTACCGCGCGCAGCACATCCGCCGCGTCGTCGCGCTGCGCGGCGACCTGCCCAGCGGCACGGCCACGGCCGGTGAGTTCCGCTATGCCGCGGAGCTGGTGGCCTTCATCCGCGAGACCCAGGGGCCGGACTGGAAGATCGAGGTGGCAGCCTACCCCGAGTACCACCCGCAGCAGCGCTACGCGGCCAGGGACCTGCAGCATTTCGCCGACAAGATGCGCGCCGGCGCGACGGCCGCGATCACCCAGTTCTTCTTCAACCCCGACGCCTATTTCCACTTCGTCGACGCGGTGCGCAAGCTGGGCGTCGAGGCACCGATCATCCCGGGCATCATGCCCTTCCACAACTACGGCCGCATCGCCCAGTTCGCGGCGCGCGATGGCATCGAGATCCCGCGCTGGGTGGCGCTAAAGATGGAAGGCTATATGGACGATGCGGCGTCGATCCGCGCCTTCGGCCTGGATGTGATCACACAGCTGTGCGAGCGCCTGATCGCCGGCGGCGTACCGGCCATCCACTTCTACACCCTGAACCAGTCGGCCCTGACCCTGGAGTTGTGCAAACGCCTCGGGCTGGCCTGAGTTCGTTGACCCTGCTCAAGGACCCAAGGCCCTCCGCGCGAGGGCCTTTTTTCGATTGCGGCAGATCAAGGCCCGCCCCCGACGGCCCGCATCCAATGACTCCATCCAAAGGAGCCGTTGAATGAAGAAAGCAGCAAGCAAGAAGACCCTCATCACCGCACTCGCGCTGGCCGGTGCCGCCTTTGCCGTCCAGGCCCAGGAAGGCCCCTGGCTGGTGCGTGCCCGCGCGGCATACATCGACTCGGTCAACAAGGACTCGACCGGCCTCGACCTGAGCATCGGCAACAAGACCATCCCCGAACTCGACATCAGCTACTTCTTCACGCCCAACTGGGCGGCCGAACTGGTGCTGACCTATCCGCAGAAGCACAAGCTCTATGCCGGCGGCAGCCAGATCGGCAGCCTGAAGCATCTGCCGCCGACGCTGAGCCTGCAGTACCACTTCGCGCCGAACGCGAGCTTCCGCCCCTATGTGGGCGCGGGCCTGAACTACACGCGCTTCTCGGGCGTGCACTTCGATCCCGCCGTGCAGGCCGCGCTCTCGCCCGGCATCAAGAAGAACAGCTACGGCCTGTCGCTGCAGGCCGGTGCCGACATCGCGATCGCCAAGAACCTCTATCTGAACGTCGACATCAAGAAGGTGCAGATCGACACCACGGTCTACGCCGCGGGCAACAGCGTCGGCAAGTTCAAGGTCGACCCGCTGCTGGTCGGCGTCGGCATCGGTTACCGCTTCTGACGCTGACGAACAGCGCGCCCAGCGGAGCTCGCGGATCCGGCTCCGCCGGTCCGTCGGGCTCGCCCCCTTGAGGGGGCGGCCGCAGGCCGTAGGGGGTGGGCCTTATGCTGCCGCAAAGGCGTCGCGCGTCAGGTTCTCCGGCGCGCCCTCGGCGCGGCAGGCCACATCGTCCTCGATGCGCACGCCGCCGAAGCGCGCCAGATGGCCGACCAGTTCCCAGTCCACCGCGGCACCCGCCGGGCTCGCGCCCAACTGCTTCAGCAGCGTGGGAATGAAGTAGAGCCCCGGCTCGATCGTCACCACCATGCCCGGCTCGAGACGTCGGGTCAGGCGCAGATAGGGATGTCCTGCCGGCTTCTCGGCCACGGCGCCCTGCTCGTCGGCCATGAAGCCGCCGATGTCGTGCACCTGCAGGCCCAGCAGATGGCCGATGCCATGCGGGAAGAAGGTGCCGGTGATGCCCTGCGCGACCAGGGCCTCGGGGCTGATGCCCTTCACGATGCCCTGTGCGGCGAGGATCTCGGCCACCTTGCGGTGCGTGCTCAGATGGATGTCGCGGTAGTCGACACCGGCGCGCACCTCGTCCACCAGGGCGAGCTGGGCCCGCTCCATCGCCACCAGCAGAGAGTCGAAGCGCTCGTCGCGGCCGCCCCAGGTGCGCGTGATGTCTGCCGCATAGCCGTTGACCTGGGCGCCGGCATCGATCAGCAGCGCGCGCGATTCGGCCGGCGGGCTGGCGTCCTGGTACTGGTAGTGCAGCACCGCGCCATGCTCGTTGAGCGCGACGATATTGGCATAGGGTAGGTCGCGGTCGGTGTGGCCGCTGGCCGCCAAGTAGGCGCGGTGAATCTCCAGTTCGGAGGCGCCGGCCTCGAAGGCCGCCTTGGCCGCGCGGTGCGCCGGCACGGCGCGGCGCTGCGCGGCGCGCATCTGCTCCAGCTCGTAGACGCTCTTCACCGCGCGCTGGTAATGCAGGATGTTGAGCAGATCCGGCGGATTGTTGGGCACGAGGCCGTCCAGCGCCGCATCGGCCTCGCCGACGATGGCCAGGCGGCCGCCCGGGCGCAGGTGCGGCAGCGCGTCCTCCGGCCGGCCGATCACGATCAGCTCGAAATGCTCGACCCAGAAGCCGCTCGGGTCGCTGGGCGGCACATGCCAGTAATCGTCCGGCTGGTAGTAGACCAGCCGCGGCTTATGGCCGGGACGGACCAGCAGCCAACTGTGGGGATGGGCCGTCAGCGGAACCCACAGCTTGAAATGCGGATTGGGCTGGAACAGATAGGGCCGGTCGTCGAGGAAGGCGTATTTCTCGATGCCCGACGCGATCAGCAGCGCGTCGTAGCCGCAGCGGGCCAGCGCCGACTCGGCCTGGATCTGCAGGGCGGCGAGATGGGCGGGGTAGAGGGTGGCGGAGATGGTGTCCATGGAAGGGGATTCTCGCTTGGGCGCAGGGCGGTGGGCCTCAGCGCTTGGAGCGACACACCAGATTGGGTATCAGATGCACAGGCTGCTGCCTTTGCTGATGTTTTATTGGCATAGTCCAGGCACATCAAGAACTTGCGACGGACAAAGCCGGTGTTATGCAGCAAAACTGTCGCCCTACAACCTAGTTAGGGGCTTGGGAATGAAGAGCGCTGCAAGTCGAGTTGACGCAAGGCTGTTGGGCTTTGGAATTGCCGGAATTCTGACGATGACCATTGTCCTTGGGGTTGAACTGTTCAATGGTCCGCCTCCTCATCGCTCCGATCTCAGGCCATTCGCGGGTCGGATTGTTGATTCGCGCATTTCCAACTCGAAGGGCCGGATTTATGCGGAGATCCAAGTTCAGGACGACTCAGCAAACGTGATTTTGTTTCAACGCATGCCGCAGAAGCTCGCGTCAAGGGCTGTGCAACCACCGCCGGGCACCGCCATCTCTGCATTGATCGCAGAGAAGAAATTCACCGACTCGAGGACTGGACTGGATCGCCGCGCAGTGTGGCAGCTTTCAGTCGGTGGGGTGCCCGTGGTGTCGTACGAAGAGATATGGAGCTTTCATACCTTTGAGGCCACTGGCTGGAGGATGTTTGCGTATTTCTTCGGGGCCGCTGGCATCGCTTGTCTTGCCGTACTTGGATTCCAGCGGAGGCGGCGTGAAAACCCCTGACCAGTCGAGCCGACTCACGTCGGCGAGCCGCCGCTCGCGGCTCAGCTTCAACGTTGAAGGGCAAGCAAAGCGCTGAAGGAAAGCGCTGGCCTCACCCATTCACATCCCACACCACCCCCTCCTCCGTCAGCATCGCATCGACCGGCACATCGGTCGGCTCGGCCTTCAAGAGCGGCAGGAAGCCATGGGCATAGCCGACGCCCGCGGTCGCGGGGCGCGGCTCCAGTTCGGCCAAGGTGCGGTCCATGAAGCCGCCGCCATAGCCCAGGCGCAGGCCGCAGGGCCCGTAGCCCAGGCAGGGCAGGATCATCAGCTGGGGCTGGAACTGCTCGGTGTCCTTGGGCTTGGGGATGCCGTAGGCATCCTCCTCCATCGGGCAGCCGGGATACCAGACATGGAAGCGCAAGGTGCCATGGTCCTTGTCCACCACCGGCAGGCCAATTTTTCGGTTCTGGCGGTCCGGATCCGCCTCGCTCCAGCGGTACAGCGCCGGCAGCGGATCGAATTCGCCCTTGATCGGCCAGTAGGCGCCGATGGTCCTTTCCGGGCGCCGCACCAGCCAGATGCGCAGCACGCTCTGCAGCTGCTCGGCCAGGTCCAGGCGATGGGGCAGGTCCAGCCGCTCCTGGATCAGCTTGCGGCGCAGCGCGGCGCGATCGGGCATCAAGATATCCACTCGGGGCTCCGGCATGAGGCGATGGACATGATTGTGCGGGCATTGGATAGCATCCCGCCATGGATGAATTCACCGCCCACTGTGCCGAGTTGCTGAGCCCGCTGGGGGCCGTGCGTGCGCGCCGCATGTTCGGCGGCCAGGGCCTCTACCTGGACGAACTGTTCGTCGCCCTGATCGCCGGCGAGCAGCTCTATCTGAAGACCGATGCCCAGACCCGCGTGCGCTTCGAGGCTGCCGGCTGCGAGCCCTTCCGCTACCTGAAGAAGGGCGAGTGGACCAGCCTCTCCTATTTCCGCCCGCCCGAGGAGGCGATGGAATCGCCGGCGCTGATGCGACCCTGGGCGCGGCTGGCCCTGGAGGCCGCGCTACGCGCCCAGGCCGAGAAGCTCAGGCCGCGGCCAGCCCGGACGGCGCGGAAGAAACATGCTTCGCCCGGGAAGGCACCGCGCTAGCACGGCGGTGCTGCTGCACGCCGGGGCAGGCGGCCGGCGGCACCAGCAGCTGGAACTGGGCCTCGGGCCAGGCCTCCAGTACCACCCGGCTGCCGCTGTCCAGGGCCACGCTCTGGCCCGGTTCCAGCCACACATCTTCCAGCGCGCCGCTCTGGGTCAGCCAGACCCGCCCCTGGGTCACGCTCAGCTCGCGCGGGCCGGGGCCGATGTCCAGGCTCAGCGCCTCACCGCGGGCGAGGCTCCAGAGTGCTTGTGCGAATTGCGTTTGGCTCATGACTGTGACTCCCATCTGCGGCCCCGGGACATCCGGTGCGACATGGATGAATCCTAGGGACTACCCGGGGTTCGGTCCAATGAGATGCGCGCGCCGGATTGATACCATTTGCTCATGAATCAACCACTCCGCCAGCGCCCCCTGGCCATCGGCCCCCTGCGCGCCTTCGAGGCCGTGGCCCGGCTTCTGAGCTTCCGCGCGGCGGCCGAGGAACTGCACCTGACCCAGTCCGCCATCAGCCGCCAGATCCGGGCGCTGGAGCAGGAGGTGGGGGCCACGCTGTTCCTGCGCGGCACCCGCCATGTCGAACTGACCCCCGACGGCGCCGTGCTGCAGGGTGCGGCGGTGGCGGTGCTGGAGCGGCTGGACGGCACGGTGCGGCAGATCCGCCAGAGCAAGGGTCGGCGCGTGGTCAACGTCACCACCTTCGCCTCCTTCGCCTCGCTGTGGCTGATCCCGCGGCTGGAGGCCTTCCAGCGCCAGCATCCGGACATCGACATCCGCGTCTCGGCGCATGACGGGGTGGTCGAACTGGAGGACGGCGAGATCGACCTGGCGCTGCGCTATGCCACGCCCGAGCAGATCGGCCGGCGCGACGCGCTGCGCCTGTTCGGCGAGACCTTGACGCCGGTGATCAGCCCCTGGCTGGCGCGCCGCGCCGCCGAGGGCGAGGCGCCGCCGCTGGCCAGGCCCGCCGACCTGGGCGGCCACACCCTGGCCGAGGAGGACGACCAGCGCCCCAGCGCCGACTACCTGAGCTGGCGGCGCTGGCTGCGCGAACATGGCGCGCCGGGCCTGCAGCCGCGGCGCTGGATGTACCTGAACTTCACCTATCAGCAGGTGCAGGCCGCGCTGGCCGGCCAGGCCGTGGCGCTGGCGCGCCTGGCCCTGGTCAGCGAGCAGCTGCAGCGCGGCGACCTGGTCGAGCCCTTCGGCCCCGAGGGCCGCATGACCAGCCCCTTCGTCTACTGGCTGCTGCTATCCGCCCAGGGCCGCCCGCGGCCCGAGGTGCAGCAGTTCAGCGCCTGGGTGCTGGAGCAGGCCGGGCAGTCGCGCCGCGACATCGGCGAGGAATGAACCACCCCTACCGGCTTCGCCGGCCCCCTCAAGGGGGCGTTGCCGGCCGACCGGCGGAGCCGGATCGGCGGCACCGGCTTGGGCTTGATCAGGCCGGGCGTTTGGCCGGGTCGGCAGCGCTACGGAGCGATCACTTCGTGTTCGGTCAGCACCAGGGTCAGCGCCTGGTCATGCGGCTCCACCGCAAAGGCCGCCTCGCAGCAGCTCCAGGCGATGCCGATGCTTGTGACGCCCGGATGGGCCGCCAGCCAGCGGTCGAAATAGCCGCCGCCATAGCCGAGCCGGTAGCCCTCGCGCGTGAAGCCCACACAGGGCACCAGCACCACATCGGGCCGCAGCACGGCGCCCGCGCTGCTGGGAATGCCGCATTCGTCCTCCAGCGCGGGCGTGCCGCCGTCCCAGCGCCGGTAGTCCATGCGCCGCGTGCCTTTGTAGGCATAAGGCAGGGCCAGCACGGGCGCTTCCGGCAAGGCCTGCGCCAGCAGGTCGGCGGCTGCGTTAAATTCGCCCTCCAGCGGCCAATAAAGACCCAGCACCTGCGGCTCCAGCTGGATCAGCAGCTCGCGCAGCTGGCGTGCCAGCGCGGCCTCGGCCAATTGCCGGGCCTGGCCGGCCTGGGAAGCCAGCCAGCCGGCACGGGCGGCCAGCAAATGCGCGCGCAAGGCACTACGCTGGTGAGGAATGACCTGGGAAGACTGAGGCACCGAACCCATCGATGGAAGCGTTGTAGAAGATGTTGTCGACAGTATATGAAGGCGCCCGGCGCCTGGTCCTGAGCCTCGTCGCGGCGACCCTCGCCGGCGCTGCCGGCCAGGCCCTGGCCCAGAGCGGTGGCTCGCCCGACCTGATCCTGCAGGCGCGCGAGGCGCTGCGGGCCCGCGACGCGCAGCGCCTAGCCGAGCTCAACACCCTGTCGCAGGCGCAGCAGCATGCGCTGACACCGTGGATCGACTACTGGCAGCTGGGCCTGCGCTTGACCGAGGCCAGCCAGGCCGACCTGGAAGCCTTCTACGCCCGCTGGCCCGGCAGCTATGTCGAGGACCGCATGCGCAACGACTGGCTGCTGGAACTGGGCCGGCGGCGCGACTGGAGGAACTTCGCGCAGGACTATCCGCGCTTTCGCATGAACGACGACCGCGAGGTCAGCTGCTACGCGCTGCTGACCGAGCATCTGGCCGGCCGCGACGTGCGCAAGGAGGCCCGCGCCGCCTGGCTGGCGCAGAAGGACGGCGACGACGGCTGCCAGCTGCTGGCCGCCACCCTGATCGAGGCCAAGCGCCTGGACCGCGACGACGCCTGGCTGAAGCTGCGCCTGGCCACCGAGATGAACCGGCCGCGCGCCATGCAGGGCGCGGCGCGCCTGCTGGGCAAGCCGGTCGAGGCGGCCGTCAAGGACATCCTGGACAACGCCGGCCGCTACCTCACCCGCAAGGCCGCGGCCGACACCCGCATGCAGGACGAGCTCGGTACCGTGGCCCTGGTGCGCAGCGCCTACAACGACCCCGAGGCCAGCGCCGAATTCATGCACAAGCGCTGGGAGCGTCAGCTGCCGCGGGAGCTGTCGGCCTGGGCCTGGGCCCAGATCGGCCGCTGGGCCGCCTTCAAGCTGCAGCCCGAGGCCGCCGACCATTACGAGAAGGCGCTGAAGCTGCAGGGCCATGGCAAGCAGGCGCCCGAATGGAGCGAGGAGACCCTGGCCTGGGCCGCCCGCGCCGCGCTGCGCGCCGATGCCGGCAAGGGCCGCCCCGCCCTGCTGCTGCAGACGATCGAGCTGATGGAGCGGGACGGCGCCAGCCTGGATCCGGCCTGGCAGTACTGGAAGGCGCGCACGCTCAGGGCTCACATGACGCCGACCCCGGCCCAGACCGCCCAGGCCCAGACCCTGCTGCAGGGCCTGGCCTCGCCGCTGAGCTTCTACGGCAAGCTGGCGGCCGAGGAGCTGGGCCAGCGCCCGGCGCTGCCGGCCCTGCCGCTGCCGCTCTCCCCCACCGAGCGTGCCGAGGCCCAGACCCATGCCGGCCTGACGCGGGCGCTGCGCCTGATCGAGCTGGGCCTGCGCGGCGAGGGCGTGCGCGAATGGAACTTCAGCCTGCGCGGCATGAGCGATCGCGAGCTGCTGGCAGCCGCGCAGCTGGCCTGCGAGCGCGAGGTCTGGGACCGCTGCATCAACACCAGCGAGCGCACCAAGAACGAGATCGACCTGGCCCAGCGCTTCCCGATGCCCTATCGCGCCGAGCTGCTGGCCCAGTCGCGCGAGGCCGGGCTGGACCCGGCCTATGTCTACGGTCTGATCCGCCAGGAGTCGCGCTTCGTCGCCGATGCGCGCTCGCATGTGGGCGCCTCCGGGCTGATGCAGGTGATGCCCGGCACCGCCAAATGGACCGCCAAGAAGGTCGGTCTGGCCTACAAGCCGGAGCTCCTGACGGACCGCGACTTCAATCTGCGCATCGGCACCAGCTATCTGAAGCTGGTGCTGGACGACTTCGGGGGCTCGCAGGCCATGGCCGCCGCGGCCTACAACGCCGGCCCCGGCCGGCCGCGCCGCTGGCGCGACGGCCCCGCGCTGGACGCCGCCATCTGGGCCGAGAACATCCCCTTCAACGAGACGCGCGACTATGTGAAGCGCGTGCTCTCCAACGCGACCATCTATGCCCAGTTGCTGGGCAACGAGCGGGCCGAGCTGCGCACGCGGCTGGGCCGTGCCATCGGACCGGCCAGCGCGCCGGGGGCGGACCTGCCATGAGCGCTGGCCGGCCGAAGGCGCTTGCAGCATAGCGCGCAACACGGAGCCTGAGCCATGAGCGAGACGAATGCCCCGACCATCCTCGTGCTGGGCGGCAGCGGCTTCGTCGGCCGCTCCCTGTGCGAGCGGCTGGTGCGCCAGTACGGCGGCTGCGCCCGCCTGACGGTGCCGACGCGCCGCCTGCCCCATGCCCAGGCCCTGCAGCCGCTGCCGGGCGTGACCCTGCTGCAGGCCGATGTGCATCAGGATGCGCAGCTGCGTGCGCTGGTCCGGGGCCAGGACCTGGTGGTCAACCTGATCGCCATCCTGCAGGGCGACGAGGCCGCGTTCGAGCGCGTCCATGTGGCGCTGCCGCGCCGGCTGGCCGAGGCCTGCGCGGCCCCGGATGCACAGGACATGCGGCTGATCCATGTCAGCGCGCTGGGCGCGGCGGTCGATGCGCCCTCGCGCTATCTGCGCTCGAAGGCCCGCGGCGAGGCGGCGCTGCGCGCGGCCCGCCCGGACGCCACCGTGCTGCGCCCCTCGGTGATCTTCGGCCGCGACGACGGCTTCCTGAACCTGTTCGCCCGGCTGCAGCGCCTGTTCCCGCTGCTGCCGCTGGCCGGCGCCGACGCGCGCTTCCAGCCGGTCTGGGTGGAGGACGTGGCGGCCGCGCTGGCGCGCTGCATTGCCGACCTCGGCAGCGCCGGTCAGACCTATGAACTGGCCGGGCCGCGCGAATGGCGGCTGGCCGAGCTGGTGCGGCTGGCCGGGCGCCTGTCCGGCCATGCCCGACCGATCCTGCCGCTGCCGGCCGCACTGGCCCGGCTGCAGGCGCTGGCGCTCGAATGCCTGCCGGGGCAGCCGCTGATGTCGCGCGACAACCTGGCCTCGATGCAGGTGCCCAATGTGGCCGGCGGCGCGCTGCCCGGCCTGGCCGCCCTGGGCATCGCCGCGCAGGACGTGGAGGCGATCGCGCCCACCTATCTGAGCGGCGGCGCCACCCGGCTCGACCGCTGGCGCGCGCAGCGCTGAGCGCGGCGCATCAATTCCTTGCCCAATCGGCAACCATCGCCGCGCCGGGAGCCCTTAGCATGCGGGCATCGTCATAGGAAGCCTTCATGCAACTGATCATCGGCAACAAGAACTACTCGTCCTGGTCCATGCGCCCCTGGGTGCTGCTGAAGGCCTTCGGCATCGCCTTCGAGGAGCGCAGGCTGCGCTTCGATTTCGCGCCCGGCTCGGCCTTCTATCAGGCCCTGGCGGTCTACACACCCACCGCCAAGGTGCCGGTGCTGGTGGAGGACGACGGCTTCGCGGTCTGGGACACGCTGGCGATCGCCGAGCACATTGCCGAGCATCACCCCGAGCTGCCGATCTGGCCGCGCGATGCGCAGCAGCGCAGCCGCGCGCGCAGCCTGTGCGCCGAGATGCACGCCGGCTTCGCCACCCTGCGCAACCTCTGCCCGATGAATATCGAGGCCGCGCTGCCCGAGGTCGGCGCCAAGCACCTGGCCGAGAACGCCCAGCTGCGCGCCGACCTGGCCCGCATCGACACGATCTGGCGCGAGCAGCTGGCCGCCTCCGGCGGCCCCTTCCTGTTCGGCGAGTTCGGTGCGATCGACGCCTATTTCGCGCCGGTGGTGATGCGCATCAAGAGCTATGCCCTGCCGCTGTCGGAGGCCAGCGCCGCCTATGCGCAGCGCGTCCAGGCGGCGCCCGGCGTGCGCGACTGGATCGCCGAGGCGCTGACCGAGCAGGACTTCCTGGACTTCGAGGAGCCCTACCGCAGCGCGCGCGGCTGAGCCCCCGGCGCAGTGCAGGAGGTCGTGCGGCGACCGCCACGCCCCCTCTCCTACACTGCGGACATGAAGATCTATTGCGTTGGCGGCGCAGTGCGCGATGCGCTGCTCGGCCGCCCGTCCTCCGACCGCGACTGGGTGGTCGTCGGCGCCAGCCCGGAGCAGATGCTGGCCCAGGGCTACCAGCCGGTGGGTCGCGACTTCCCGGTCTTCCTGCACCCCGAGACCCACGAGGAATACGCGCTGGCACGCACCGAGCGCAAGACCGCGCCCGGCTACCATGGCTTCGCCTTCCATGCCGCGCCCGACGTGACGCTGGAGCAAGACCTGGCACGGCGCGACCTGACCATCAATGCGATGGCCGAGGACGAGCGGGGCGCGCTGGTCGACCCCTACGGCGGCCGGCGCGATCTGGCCGCCAAGGTGCTGCGTCATGTCTCGGACGCCTTTGCCGAGGATCCGGTGCGCATCCTGCGGCTGGCGCGCTTTGCCGCGCGCTTCCCTGACTTCACGGTCGCACCCGAGACGCTGGCGTTGATGCGCCAGATGGTGGCCGCGGGCGAGGTCGATGCGCTGGTGCCCGAGCGGGTCTGGCAGGAGCTGAGTCGCGGGCTGATGGAGGCCCGGCCCTCGCGCATGCTCGAGGTGCTGCGCGAGGCCGGCGCGCTGGCGCGCCTGGCGCCCGAGATCGAGCGCCTGTTCGGCGTGCCCCAGCCGGCGGCCCATCATCCGGAGATCGACACCGGCCTGCACCTGCTGATGGTGCTGGACCAAGGCGCGCGCATGGCGGCGCCGCTGCCGGTGCGCTACGCCTGCCTGTGCCACGACCTCGGCAAGGGCACGACGCGCGTCGAGGAGCTGCCGCGCCACATCGGCCACGAGGGCCGCAGCGAACGGCTGGCACGCGCACTCGGCGAGCGCTGGCGCGTGCCCGGCGACTGCCGCGAACTCGCCGAACTGGTGGCGCGCGAGCACACGCATGTGCACCAGAGCCCGGGATTCGGCCCCGAGGCGCGGCTGCGCCTGCTGGAGCGCTGCGACGCCTGGCGCCGCCCCGAACGCTTCGAGCAGTTGCTGTGGGCCTGCGAATGCGACGCGCGCGGCCGCCTGGGGCTGGAGGACCTGCCCTATCCGCAGCGCGAGCGCCTGCGGGCCGACCTACGGGCCGCCCTGTCGATCGACCAGGCGGCGGTCAGTCGCGAGGCCTTGGCGCGCGGACAGCAGGGCCCGGCCATCGGCCAGGCGATCCGGGCGGCGCGCCTGCGGGCCCTGCAGCAGCAAGGCGACTGAGACGCCGGCGCATCGCCGCGGTGTTGCGCCGACGCCGCGTTTATTTTCGTGACAAATTGCACACCGACACCGCCCTCGCTAGAGTCCCGCCAGTTGTCCGGCAGCAGACGGCATGACCGGCGCATACCGATGATCGCGGAGGAGGGACAGGATGAGCGACATGTTCGTTCGGGACGGGGAATTGACCGATATCGGCAGCTATCCCGCTTGGGCCCAGGACCTGGTGGACGACTGCGCGGCAGCGCGCGAACGCGTCGCCCACCATGAGCTGTTCCGGCTGATGCGCGACGCCGCGCTGGACGAGAACCAGGCCAGCATGTTCCTGGTCGGTGTCTGGCCGGTGATCGAGCAGTTTCCGCAGTACATGGCGCTGAACCTGCTGAAGGTGCAGTACGGCCGCACCCTCGGCCATGACGCGGCGCGCCGCTACCTGATCCGCAATATCCGCGTCGAGCAGAACCATGCCGACCAGTGGCTCGAATGGGCGCTGGCCAGCGGCGTCTCGCGCGACGACCTGCTGCACGGCGAGGTGCCGCCGGAGACCCATGCGCTGTCGCACTGGTGCTGGCACAGCTGCGAGCGCGACTCGCTGGCCGCCGGCATGGCCGCGACCAACTACGCGATCGAGGGCGTGACCGGCGACTGGTCGGCCCTGGTGTGCTCGACCGACAAGTACGAGCAGAGCTTCCCGCCCGAGGTGCGCGCCAAGGCGATGAAGTGGCTGAAGCTGCACGCCAGGTACGACGACACCCATCCCTGGGAGGCGCTGGAGATCATCTGCGCGCTGATGGGGACCCGGCCGACGCGGCGCGGTGTGGAACTGATCCGCTCCCGCGTCGTGACCAGCTACAACTACATGCGCGTCACGCTCGACCATTGCCTCGACGCGAAGGACATCGTGTCGCAGCCGCTGCCGCTGGACGCGCTGGCCCATGCGCAGGAGCGCAAGCGCGCCTAGGGTCGCGGGGGCGGCAGGCGCCGCTCACAGCATGTGCGAGCGATCCCCCGCGGCGAAGCCGCGCGCCTCGAAGCCCGCGCCGGCGGCGAAGCCGATCACCTTGAAGAGCTCGCCCATCTCGTGCTCGGCAATCAGGCGATGCGCCATCGCGCGGCCGGCCAGGTCGGCCTCGCACAGCAGCTCGACCAGGCCGCAGTTGATCAGGAAGTTGGCCTGGCTGGTGTAGCCCAGCACGGTGAGGCCGGCCTCCTGACCGGCCAGCGCGACACCGGTGAAGTTCACATGGGCGGTGATGTCCTTCTGACCGACCAACGCCAGCGGGTCCGGGTCGGCCCGGTGCTCGTGGTGGCACATCAGCGTGCCGCCGATGCGCTGCGGATGGTAGTACTCGGCGGCCGGGAAGCCGTAGTCGATCAGGAAGACCGCACCGCGCGCCAGGCCGGTGGCCAGCGTGCGCACAAAGGCCTCGGCCTGCGCCTGCAACTCGGTCACGGTGCCGGGCACGAAGTCGATCGGGTCCACGCCCTGCGCCTCCAGCGGCGGCGCCAGCGCGCTCGCGCGATCGACCCAGACGAAGGCCGCGCCGTCCCAGGCCACGCCGCGCTCCAGCCAGCGCCCGCCGTCGAAGCGGATCAGCTGCACCGGCATCGCATCCAGCACCTCGTTGCCCACCACCACGCCCTCGAAGCGCTCGGGCAAACGGTCCAGCCATTGCACCTTGTCGCCCCAGGACGCCAGGCGCTCGGCCTGGCGCGCGCGCAGCGAGCCGGAGAGGTCGACGATGCAGTAGCGCGCCACCCGCTCGCCCAGGGCTTCCAGCAGCTGGGCCGCCAGCGCGCCGCTGCCGGCACCGAACTCGAACACGGTGCGGGTATCGGTGGCCGCCAGCGCCTCGCCGACCTGCGCGGCCAGGGCGCGCCCGAACAGCGGCGACAGCTCGGGCGCGGTGACGAAGTCCGAGCCGTCGGCGGGCATCGTGCCGAACTTCTGCCGCGCCCCGCTGTAGTAGCCCAGGCCCGGCGCGTACAGCGCCAGCGCCATGAAGCGGTCGAAACCGAGCCAGCCGCTGGCCTCGGCGATGGCCCGGCGAATCAGGGTCTGCAAATCCATGTCCGATTGTAGAAAGCCGCTCAGGCGCGCTGCTTGAGCCAGGTCTCGAACTGGCGCACCGACATCGAGTCGCCGATCAGCTCGCCCTGCAGCTCGTCGCAGCCCCATTCGGCCAGCAGCGCGCGCTGCGCCTCGGTGCGCACGCCCTCGGCGCCGATGCGCAGGCCCAGGTCGCGCGCCATGCGCACGATGGCCCGCGTGATCGCCAGCGCGCCGGCGTCGCCGGGCAGCTTGGCGACGAAGCTCTGGTCGATCTTGAGCTTGTCCAGCGGCAGCTGGGTCAGGTGCGCCAGCGAGGTGTAGCCGGTGCCGAAGTCGTCCACCGAGATCGTCAGGCCCAAGGCGCGCAGCGCCGCCAGCGTGTCCGGCGCCGTGCCCAGGTCGTCCACCAGCATGCGCTCGGTCAGCTCGAGCTCCAGCCAGTCGCCCGGCACGCCGGCCTCGACCAGCACCTCGCGCACCGTGTCGGCGAAACGGTCCAGGCGGAACTGCATGCTGGAGAGGTTGACGGCGATCGGCACCGCGGCGACGCCGCTGTCATGCCAGAGCTTGGACTGGCGCGCCGCCTCGCGCATCACCCACTCGCCCAGCGGCACCATCAGGCGATGCCGCTCGGCCACGGCAATGAAGGCGTCGGGGCTCAGCAGGCCGCGCGTCGGATGCTGCCAGCGCAGCAGGGCCTCGGCGCCCGCCAGGCGGCCGTCGCGCGCGTCGATCTGCGGCTGGTAATGCAGGCGGAACTGGTTGTGCGTCAGCGCCTCGCTCAACTCGCCCTCCAGCACCAGGTCGGCATAGGCCTGGCTGGCCATCGCCGGCTCGAAGAATTGGTAGCTGGCGCGACCGCGCGACTTGGCCAGGTACATGGCCGTGTCGGCATGCTGGATCAGCTCCTCGGCGCGCTCGCCGTCCTCCGGGTAGAGCGCGACGCCGATCGAGGGCGTGACCGAGAGGTCGCGCCCGTCCGCCCGCACCGGCACCTCGACCACCGACAGCAGCGCCATCAGCACCACCATCACGTCCTCGCGGTCGTGCACGTCATTGAGCAGCACGACGAACTCGTCGCCGCCGAAGCGCCCGACCATGTCGGTGGCGCGCAGGCAGTTGCGGATGCGCTCGGCCACGGTGGACAGCACCTTGTCGCCTTCCAGATGGCCCAGCGAATCGTTGACGCGCTTGAAATTGTCCAGGTCGATGAACAGCAGCGCCAGGCGATGGCCGCCGCTCTGGGCGCCCGCCAGCGCCGGCGCGAGCCGCTCCATGAAGGCGGCGCGGTTCAGCAGCTGGGTCAGCGCATCATGGTGCGCCAGGTGGTGGATGCGGGCCTGCGCCTCCAGACGGTCGCGGATGTCGCGCACGATGGCCATGCGCAGGCGCTCGCCGTCGCGCTCCAGCGTGCGCACGATGCATTCCACCGGGATATGCGTGCCGTCGCGGTGCAGCAGCACCGACTCGTAGTGCAGCTCCTGGCCGGCCTGGATGATCTGCCGCACCTTGGCCACCTCGTCGGCGGCGATGAAGTCGAACACCGAGCGGCCGCGCAGTTCCTCCAGCGTGTAGCCGACCAGCGCGCACAGCGGTGGATTGACGTCGGCGATCTGCCCGTCGCGGTGGAACAGGATGCCCTCCACCGAGGCCTGCATGAACTTGTCGAGCCGGCTCTCGGACTCGCGCACCGCCGCCTCGGCCAGACGGTGCCGCGTGATGTCGACGATCTGCACGAAGGCGGCCTGCACCTGCCCGGCGGCGTCGAGATGCGGGATCACATGCGCCTCGATCCAGCGCGGCTGGCCGTCCGGCCCGGTCAGTTGGCGCTCGTAGAAGCCCGGTTTGCCGCTGCGCTCGACCTCGTAGACGATCGGGCCGACGAGGTCGGCCGCCGCGTCGCCGATGATCTCGTTGAAGGTCAGGCCCAGGATGCTCTGCTCGGTCAGGCCGAAGGTGCGGGCATAGCCGCGGTTGGCGAACAGGCAGCGATAGGTCTTGGCCTGGTAGAGCGCGATCAGGGTCGGCACATGGTCGGCCAGCAGGCGGAACTGCGACACCTGCTCGGCCGCCAGCAGCGCCTCGCGCTTGGCCGTCGTGATGTCCGACCACAGGCTCACATGGGCCTGCAGGCCGGCGTCCCAGCGCGACTGGCAGAGCCGCCAGCCGGCGCCGCCCGCCAGCCCCAGCTCGAGCGAGAAATCCTGTGCGGCCGCCCAGACCCGCCGCAGCGCGATGCCGGAGGGCTCATCCAGCCATTGCCAGGCGGGTTGCTGCGCAAGCGCCGCGAAGCCGCTGTTGGCCCGCAAGACCCGGCCCTGGGTGTCGACCAGGGCCAGCGCGCAGGGCAGCCGTTCCCAGGCCGCCCAGGCCGCGTCAATGGGGAGGGGGGACCGCGTCATGCGTGCTCAGGCCCGGCGCTGCAAGGTGTCCATCGCCAGGCACAGGTCTTCCCAGGCGCGCGCCTTGTCGGCCAGATTGCGCAGCAGATAGGCCGGATGGTAGGTGACGATCAGGGGCACGCCCTGGTACTCGTGCACCTTGCCGCGCAGCCGGCCGATCGGCTCGCTGCTGCGCAGCAGCGACTGCACCGCGAAACGCCCCATCGCCAGGATGATGCGCGGCTGCACCAGCGCGATCTGGCGGTTCAGGAAGGGCTCGCATTGCGCCAGCTCTTCCGGCTCGGGATTGCGGTTGCCGGGCGGGCGGCATTTCAGCGTGTTGGCGATGAAGACCTGGGCGGAGGGCGAGCCCTCGGTGCGGCTCAGGCCGATGGCCCGCAGCATGCTGTCGAGCAGCTTGCCGGCCTGGCCGACGAAGGGCTCGCCCTGCAGGTCCTCCTGCTGGCCCGGCGCCTCGCCCACCACCATCCAATGCGCGCGCTCATGGCCGACGCCGAACACGGTGTTCTTGCGCCCCTCGCAGAGCTTGCAGGCACGGCAGCCCGCCACGGCCTCGCGCAGCTGCGGCCAGTCCAGCGCGGCGATCTGCGCCAGGCCGGCGCGCGGCGCGCGCGCCGGCGGCTCGGGCTGCGCCCTGGGC
>NZ_JBWKPM010000020.1:0-94358 GCF_059418245.1 Roseateles sp. GW821-FHT09B06
GATCGCCTGCACCTTGGCGTCGCCCTTGACGATGGCCTCGGCCGGGATCTTCAGCACCGGCCTCGGTCGCCCTCGGCGGCCCCGCGCGGCCGCGCGCCGCGGCGCCTGCAAGGCCGCAGCCCGCTGCGGCGTCCGCGGCGGTCGCCGTGCCGGTCGGCCCCCGCCTCAAGCCCGCACCGAGCCTGCTGTGGCGGTACCGGCTGATCCAGGGCGAGGAGAGCGGCGCGGCGCGTCTGCACTGGCAGGCCGAGACCGCGCAATACCAGGCGCGGCTGGAGCGCGAACTGCCCGGCCGCGCCCTGCCAGCGTGGCTCAGCCGCGGCGGCCTGGACGCGCAGGGCCTCGCGCCCGAGCGCTTCGCCGAGCAGCGCCGCGGCCGCGACCACCGCGCCACCAACTTCCGCCGCGAGCAGGGCCTGATCAGCTTCTCGGCCAGCGCCGGGCAGATCGCCCTGCCGCCCGGCGCGCAGGACCGGCTCAGCTGGATGCTGCAATTGGCCGCGCTGCTGGACGCCGACCCGGCGCTGCGCCAACCGGGTGCGCAGATCGTCCTGCCGGTGGCCGGTCTGCGCGGGGAGCTGAACGACTGGCGCTTCGAGGTGCTGGCACGCGAGGATCTGCTGCTGCCGGTCGGGCCGGTGAATGCCACGCTGCATCTGCGGCGCGCGGCGCTGGGGCCTTATGACGCGCGCACCGAGGTCTGGCTCGATCCGGCGCGCCACCACCTGCCGGTGCGGCTGCGCCAGAGCCAGGGCGATGCGCAGCGCTGGGAACTGGAGTTGCAGGAAGAGATCTTGCAACCGTGACCTTGTGACGCTTCCACCACATTGCCTGCACGGCAGATCCCCCGAGTCGCGGGGCTTTCTGCCAGTATTTGTGCACGGCCAGGCTTGAAAGCACGTAGCCTGACCACAGCTACAGGGCACAGGAGTCATTCATGCACATGCTTTACAACTCCCCGAGCTTCATCGTCGTGCAGTTTGACGTGCCGGTGCCCGGCCTGCAGGCTGTTGACCAGGTCGAGCCCGAGTTCCAGCTCAGCCGCGGCGGTTTCGAGATCGTCGACAAGTTCGCGCGCCGCGAGATCTTCATCGAGGGCGCGCTGGCCGAGCAGTTCCAGCAGGGCGTCGAAACCCTGATGGGCCAGGACCCCTCGGAAGAGGATCTGGACGACTTCATCGAACAATATGCCAACCTCGGCCAGCAGCCGGTGGTGATGCACTGAGCAACGGCCCTCCCCCTAAGGCCTGCGGCCCTGGCAGCCCGTAGGAGCGGCAACACCGGATCCACGGCCCTCGCAGGGCCGGCGCGGCGGCGCCCGGCGCGCGGCAAATAATCCTCATCCTAGGCCCCGCCATAGGCCGTCCGGGCCTTGACAGCGCGCGTTGCTGAGCCAAGATGGGCTCAAGCCCGTCCCCGCGACGGGTCCGCGAGGAGTCCCCCATGGTCAAGCGTCTGGCTGACACGCGCGTGCTGGCATCCCCCGGCCTCTCCAAGGCACCGGTGCTGGATCGCATGTGTTCGCACTTCGTGCTGACCTTGACGGTCAAGCATGCCGGCCGCTTCAATCTGCGCCGCGACTTCAACGGCCTGCTCTCCTTCACCGGCCGCCATCTGGTGTGGCCGCTGCGCGTGCTGAGCCGGCTGCGCGCCTACCTCGCGCAGCGCTGCCAGGGCAACGAACTCTGGAGCGGCCACGAGGCCTTGAGCGACGAAGCCTTTCTCGAGCGCCACGGCGTCTGGCACGGCCCCTTCGCCGAGGCCACGCTGTTCTTCTACCTGGACGAGTACATCAAGGACGCGCCCAAGGACATGCTGGCCCTGCTGGCCACCACCTGCGAGTTCCTCGACCGCCAGCTCAAGCGCGAGTCCACCCTGGTCGAGAAGAATATCGCGGCGCTGGGCCATCTGCTGCAGCTGAATCCGGCCGAGCGCGCCATCCTGCTCTACGGCACGCTGGCACGCTACCAGCGCGAACTGCGCGGCGCCCTGGTCGAGTTCAAGGTCAACACCGCGCAGGAGGCCTTCGCCGCCATCGCCGCGGTGGCCGATGTCAATGCGCAGGAAGTGGCCGAGGCGCTGCGCGCGGGCTCGCGCCTGGAGCGCATCGGCATGGTGGAGAACCTGATCTCCGAACACAACATCACCGACCTGGCCGACCTGATGAAGGTCAGCGAGCAGCTGCCGCCGGTGTTGATGCGCGAATACCCGGGTCCGGGCGACCTGATGGCGGTGTTCACCCGCCCCGCCAGCAAGAGCGAACTGAAACCCGAGGATTTCCAGTTCGTCGCCGAGGACCTGTCGCTGCTGGGCGGCTTGCTGCGCAATGCGGTGACGCGCCAGCTGCCCGGGATCAATGTGCTGCTCTATGGCCCGCCCGGCACCGGCAAGACCGAGCTGGCCAAGGTGGCGGCCCAGGCCGCCAGCCTGGATCTCTACGAGGTCGAATACGCCGACCGCGACGGCAACTCCCTGTCGGGCCGCGACCGCTACCGCTCGCTGCAGATCAGCCAGCAGTTCCTCAAGGCCAGCCCCGACGTGGCCCTGCTGTTCGACGAGGTGGAGGACGTGTTCCCGCCGCTGTCCACCGACACGGTGCAACTGATGGCGCGGCTCGATGCCGCGCTCGATGCGCCGGCCTCCGGCTCGGTCAGCGGCAAGGCCTGGGTCAACCAGATCCTCGAGACCAATCCGGTGCCGGTGATCTGGATCACCAACCGCATCGAGCAGATCGACCCGGCCTTCCGGCGCCGCTTCCAGTACCACCTGGAGCTGAAGTCGCCGCCGCCCGGCGCCCGCCTGGGCCTGGTGCAGCGTGCCCTGGGCGAGGTGCAGGTCGGCGCCGCATTCGCCGAGCGTCTGGCCGAACGCCGCGGCCTGACGCCGGCGCAGATACGCACGGCGGTGCGCTTTGCGCAGCTGGCCGGGGGGCGCGACACGCACGAGGCCTTGATCGAGCGCCAGCTGGCCAATGCCGACAAGGCCCTGGGCCATGCGGCCCACGAGCATGGTCGGCGGCCGGTGGTGACGCAGTACGCGCTGGAGCTGCTGAACGTCGAGTCGCGCTTCGAGATCCCCCGCATCATCGAGGCGCTGCGCCGCCGCCAGCCCGACAGCCCGGGCGGCCATCTGTGCTTCTACGGCCCGCCCGGCAGCGGCAAGACCGCCCTGGCCGAGCATATCGCCCAGGCCCTCGGCCGGCCGCTGATGATCCGCCTGGCCAGCGACCTGGCCAGCAAGTTCGTCGGCGAGACCGAGCAGAACATGGCCCGCATGTTCGACGCGGCCCAGACCGAGGGTGCGGTGCTGCTGCTTGACGAGGCCGACAGCTTCCTGCGCAGCCGACGCATGGCCGAACGGCACTACGAGGTCAGCGAGGTCAACGAGATGCTGGCCGGCATGGAGCGCTTTGCCGGCGTCTTCATCTGCACCACCAATCTGTTCGAAGACCTGGACGAGGCGGCGCTGCGCCGCTTCGCCTTCAAGATCCATTTCAAGGCCCTGACCCGCGAGCAGCGCGAGCTGATGTTCCGGCGCGAGGCCGCGGTCGAGCGGCTCGACGCGATGCAGGGCGACCGCCTGGCCGCGCTGGACCAGCTGACCCCGGGAGACTTCGCCGCGGTGCGCCAGCAGATCGAGATCCTCGGCGAGCCCTTCACGCCGGACGAATTCCTGACCCAGCTCGAGGCCGAGCACCGGGTCAAGCCCGAGGTGCGGCAGCGCCGCGGCATCGGCTTTCGCGCGAACTGAAGCTCAGTGTGCGTAGATCGCTTCCTCCGAGGCGAAGCCCTTGACCTCGATCGGATTGCCGAAGGGGTCCTCGAAGAACATCGTCCACTGCTCGCCCGGCTGGCCCGGGAAACGCTGCTGGGGCCTGAGCACGAAGTCCATCCCCGCGGCCTCCAGCCGTGCCGCCAGGGCCTGCCAGTCCGGCAGCAGCAGGATCAGGCCGAAGTGCGGCATCGGCACCAGATGCTCGCCGACCTTGCCGGTGCGGCTGGTCGCGAAGGGCTCGCCCAGATGCAGCGAGATCTGGTGGCCAAAAAAATCGAAGTCGACCCAGGTCTCGGTACTGCGGCCCTCGGTGCAGCCCAGCAGGCCGCCGTAGAAGGCACGCGCCCGCTCCAGGTCACGCACATGGAAGGCCAGATGGAAAACGCTGCGCATTGCCGGTCTCGATAAGTCGATGGGATTCCATGGCATCGTAGCGGCATGCACAAGGAAATGCCGCACAGCCTCAAGCTCGTCACCATCTGGCTGCTGGTCACCCTGGCGGTGTTCCTGGGCTTCAAGGCCTGGGAGCATCACCAGGCCCAAAGCCAGGTCGAGCTGCACAAGGGTCGCATCCTGCTGCAGCGCGGCCCGGACGGCCATTTCCACTGGCGCGGCCAGATCAACGGCGTGACCGCGGATTTCCTGGTCGACACCGGCGCCAGCTCCACCGCCCTGCCGCAAAGCCTGGCCGAGCGCGCCGGACTCAAGCCCGAGGGCGAGATCCGCTCGCACACCGCCGGCGGCGTGACCCGCGGCTACCTGGCGCGCGCCGACATCGTGCTGCAGGGCGGCCTGCGCGCCGAGCGCCTGCAGGTCGCCGTGCTGCCCGATCTGGGGGCGCCCCTGCTGGGCATGGATCTGCTGTCCAAGCTGCGCTTCAGCCAGGGCGATGGCGTGCTCACGATCGAGGCGCCCTGAACCGGCTGACGGCGGTGCGCCGCTGGGCTTACCATCGAGTCACAACGAGGAGACCCCATGGCCGACAACAGCTTCACCAAGTTCGTCCCCGGCTTCGACTTCCTGCAGGGCCTGGTCAAGAACGCCGGCGCCGCGCTGCCGGGCATCGGCCAGTGGGTCGCGCCCACGCTGAATCCCGAGGAGCTGGAAAAGCGCATCGAGGAGCTGCGCACCGTGCAGTTCTGGCTGGAGCAGAACGCCCGCATGCTGGGCGCGACGATCCAGGCGCTGGAAGTGCAGCGCATGACCCTGTCGACCCTGAAGTCGATGAACGTGCCGCTGGCCGAGCTGAGCAACACGCTGAAGCTGCCCACGTCGCCCATCGCCGCGCCGGCCCCCGAACCCGCGCCGGCCGAGCCGCGCGCCAAAGCGGACAAGGCTGACAAGGCGCCCGCAAGCCCGGCCGCGCTGCCGGTGGATCCGATGCAGTGGTGGTCGGCGCTAAGCCAGCAGTTCACCCAGCTGGCCGCCAATGCGATGAAGGACACGGCCACCGATGCCGCGAAGAACCTGGCCGGCGCCATCGTCAAGCAGAGCTTCGATGCCGCGGGCGAGACCCTGAAGAAGGCGGCCGCCATGCCCGGCGCGGCGGTCAAGAAGGCCGCGTCCGCCCGCAGCGCCTCCGCCGGCGGTTCGCCCGCCGCCGCCAAGTCCCGCCCGAGGCCGGCCGCGCGCACCCGCAAGACCCCCTGAGCCCATGAGCAGTACCAAGCCCTTCGTCCACGCCCACGCCACCCATCCCGACGCCCATATGGCGCTGGCGCTGGCGGCAGCGCAGATCGAGGCGCAGCGCCAGGCGCTGGGCCTGCGGCCGACGCTGGGCTGGATCTACCTGTGCGAGCCCTACGCGGCCCGGGCCGAGGCCCTGCTGGACGAGGCGCGCCAGCGCTGGCCCGGCGTGGCCTGGGTGGGCGCGTCGGGGCCGGGCATCTGCGCCAGCGGCGTCGAGTATTTCGACGAGCCGGCGCTGGCCCTGATGCTGGCCGAGCTGCCGCCCGCGCAGTTCCGGGTCTTCTCGGGCCGCCGGCCGCTGGGCGACTGGAGGCCCGAGCTGGCCCTGGTGCATGCCGATGCCGCCACGCCCGATCTGCAGGAGCTGCTGCGGGAGCTGGCCGACGAGACCCATGGCGGCTATCTGTTCGGCGGGCTGGCGGTGGGGCGCGAGGATGCGCTGCAGATCGCCGACGGCGTCTGGCGCGGCGGACTCTCGGGCGTGGGCTTCGGGCCGGAGGTGAAGCTGCTGTCCCGCGTCAGCCAGGGCTGCCAAGCGCTGGGGCCGGAACGCCGCATCACGGCCTGCGAGAGCCATCTGCTGCTGGAGCTGGACGGCCAGCCGGCGCTGGACTGCCTGCTGCAAGACCTGACCCTGCCGGTGACCGCCGGCCCGGCCGAGCTGCGCGAGGCCCTGCCGCGCCTGCGCCGCACGCTGGTGGGCCTGTCCGCCGCCGGCCAGCGCCGCGACCGGCGCGAGTACGGCCCCGAGGTGCTGGTGCGCCATCTGGTCGGCCTGGATCCGGCGCGGCGCGGCCTGGCGATCGCCGAGAAGCTGGTGACGGGCCAAAGCCTGAGCTTCTGCGAACGCCACCCGGAGGCCGCGCGGCGCGACCTGCTGCGCATCTGCACCGAGCTGCGCGCCGAGATCGAGGAGGCCGGGCAGACCATGGCCGGCGCGCTCTACATCAGCTGCAACGGCCGCGGCGGCCCGCATTTCGGCGCGCCCTCGGCCGAGCTGCAATGGGTGCGCCACGGCCTGGGCGAGCTGCCGCTGGTGGGCTTCTTCGCCGGCGGCGAGATCGCGCACCGCGGCAATCTCTATGGCTACACCGGCGTGCTGACGGTCTTCCTGAACCCATGAGGCGCCGCGCGCTCCTGCTGGCTGCGGCGCTGGGAAGGCCGGCGCTGGCGCAGGAGCCCGACTGGGTGGGCTACCCGCGCCACCTGCCGCAGCAGGACGCCCAGGTCAATTATTTCGTCGAACTGATGCGCCTGGCACTGGCGCGCAGCGGCCGGCGCTACGAGCTGCGCCCCACGCCCAGCACCATGGTGCAGGGCCGCGCGCTGATCGAGCTGGCCAAGCCCGGTTCGGCGATCGACGTGTTCTGGACCATGAGCAATGCCCAGCGCGAGCAGCAGCTGCTGCCGGTGCGCGTGCCGCTGGAGCGCGGCCTGATCGGCTGGCGCCTGGCCCTGGTGCGCCGCAGCGACCGCGAGCGCTGGAAGGATCTGCGCCGCCTCGACGAGCTGGCGCGCTACAGTGCCGGCCAGATGCCCGACTGGCCCGACACCGACATCCTGCGCGCCAACGGCCTGCCGGTGGTGACCAGCAGCCATTACCAGGGCCTGTTCCAGATGCTGGCGGCCGGCCGTTTCGACTATTTCCCGCGCTCGATCTTCGAGATCGACGCCGAACTGGAGGCCTACCGCCATCTGGAACTGGAGATCGAGCCCCACCTGCTGCTGCATTACCCCGCCGCGCTCTACCTCTTCGTCAACCCGCAGCGCCCCCGGCTGGCCGCCGAGCTGCGCCGCGGCATGGAGGCGCTGGTGGCCGACGGCACGTTCGAGCGCCTGGCCCAGCAGCAGTTCGGCGCGCTGCTGAGCCACCACCGGGTCCAGCAACGCCGCGTGCTGCATCTCGCCAATCCGCTGCTGAGCCCCGAGACGCCGCTGCAGCGCAAGGCCCTGTGGTTTCAGCCGCCCGGCTGAGGCCCGTGGCGCGTCGGCCGCTCCGGGCAAGCGCCCGGCCCCGCAGACGCGGGATTCGGTATGCCGCGGTGCCGACTGCTGCCCGCTCCGCGTTGCAGCTGCGCTGCCGCCAAGGGGGTACAGTCATGCCGCTGCTGGAGCCCGCCCCACGTGAACGCCATCCCTGCCCTGGCCGCCGATCCGGCGCCATCCGCCCTTGCCGAACGCCGCCAGGCCCAGGCCCGCGTGATCGACGCGCTGGGCCGCCATCTGCCGGCCCACGCCCTGCTGTGGCAGGCCGAGGACACCACGCCCTACGAGTGCGACGGCCTCTCCGCCTACCGCGAGCGCCCGCTGGCCGTGGCGCTGCCCGAGACCGAGGCCCAGGTGGCCGCGGTGCTGAAGGTCTGCCATGCGCTGCGGGTGCCGGTGGTGGCGCGCGGCGCCGGCACCGGTCTGTCGGGCGGCGCCCTGCCGCATGCGCAGGGCGTGACCCTGGCCCTCGCCAAGTTCAACCGCATCCTCGATCTGAGCCCCATCGCGCGCACCGCACGCGTGCAATGCGGGGTGCGCAATCTGGCGATCTCCGAGGCGGCGGCGCCGCATGGTCTCTATTACGCCCCCGACCCCAGCAGCCAGATCGCCTGCACGATCGGCGGCAACGTGGCCGAGAACTCGGGCGGCGTGCACTGCCTGAAATATGGCCTGACCCTGCACAACGTGCTGCGCGTGCGCGGCTTCACGGTGGAGGGGGAGGCGGTGGAGTTCGGCTCGGAGGCGCTGGACGCGGCCGGGCTGGACCTGCTGTCGCTCATCGTCGGCAGCGAGGGCATGCTGGCCGTGATCACCGAAGTGACGGTCAAGCTGGTGCCCAAGCCCAGGCTGGCGCGCTGCATCATGGCCAGCTTCGACGATCTCGGGAAGGCCGGCGACGCGGTGGCCAGCATCATCGCCGCCGGCATCATCCCGGCCGGCCTGGAGATGATGGACAAGCCGATGACCGCCGCGGTGGAGGACTTCGTGCATGCCGGCTACGACCTGAGCGCCGCGGCCATCCTGCTGTGCGAGAGCGACGGCACGCCGGACGAGGTCGAGGAGGAGGTGGCGCGCATGGCGGCGGTGCTGCAGGCCAGCGGCGCGACGCGCTGCGAGGTCAGTGCCGACGAGGCCCAGCGCCTGAAGTTCTGGAGCGGGCGCAAGAATGCCTTCCCCGCCTCGGGCCGCATCAGCCCCGACTACATGTGCATGGACTCAACCATCCCGCGCAAGAAGCTGGCCGCCATCCTGGAGGCCATTCAGCAGATGGAGAAGAAGTACGGCCTGCGCTGCGCCAATGTCTTCCATGCCGGCGACGGCAATCTGCACCCCCTGATCCTGTTCGATGCCAACGACCCCGACCAGCTGCATCGCTGCGAGCAGTTCGGCGCCGAGATCCTGGAGACCAGCGTGGCCCTGGGCGGCACGGTCACCGGCGAGCATGGCGTGGGCATCGAAAAGCTGAACTCCATGTGCGTGCAGTTCTCGGCCGAGGAACGCGAGCAGATGCTCGCGCTGAAGCGCGCCTTCGACCCCCTGGGCCTGCTGAACCCCGGCAAGGTGATCCCGACCCTGCAGCGCTGCGCCGAGTACGGCCGCATGCATGTCCGGAAGGGCCTGCTGGCCTTCCCCGAGCTGGAAAGGTTCTGAGGACGCGATGCTGCTAGAACAACTTCAGGAACAGATCAGGGATGCCGCCGCGCGCGGCGCCGGGCTGGACATCCGCGGCCAGGGCAGCAAGGCCTTCTACGGACAGCCGCCCGCGGGCGAGCCGCTGGAGATGGCGGGCTTCGCCGGCATCACGAGTTACGAGCCCAGCGAGCTGGTCGTCACCGTCAGGGCCGGCACGCCGATTGCCGAGCTGGAGGCCGTGCTGGCCGAACAGGGCCAGCACCTGGCCTTCGAGCCGCCGCGCTTCGGTGGCCAGGGCAAGGCGGGGAACGGTGCCGCGGGCGGCACCGTCGGTGGCATGGTCGCGGCCGGCCTGTCGGGCCCGGCACGTGCGGCGGCCGGCTCGGTACGCGACCATCTGCTCGGGCTGACGATGCTGAACGGCCGCGCCGAGGCCCTGAGCTTCGGCGGCACGGTGATGAAGAATGTGGCCGGCTATGACGTCTCGCGCCTGATGGCCGGGTCCATGGGCGTGCTGGGCCCGATCCTGGAGGTGTCGCTGAAGGTGCTGCCGCGCCCGGTGGCCAGCAGCACGCTGCGCTTCGAGATGGACCAGGCTGCGGCCTTGCGCGCCCTGAATCAATGGGGCGGCCAGCCCCTGCCGATCCAGGCCAGCGCCTGGTGGGAAGGGGCCCTGGTGCTGCGCCTGGCCGGCGCCCAGGCCGCGGTGGCCGCGGCGCTGCAGACCCTGGGCGGCGAGGCCATCCCGCCCGACCTGGCCCGGCCCTTCTGGGACGACCTGCGCGATCAGGCCGACGAGTTCTTCCAGGGCGCCGAGCGCGCGGTACAGGGCGGCGCAAGGCTGTGGCGCCTCTCGGTGCCGCAGACCGCGCCCGAACTGAATCTGCAGGGCGAGCAGCTGGTCGAATGGGGCGGCGCCCAGCGTTGGCTCACCACCGCCCAGCCCGACGCCCAGGTGCGCGAGGCCGCCGCCGCGGTGGGCGGCCATGCCACGCTGTTCCGCGCCAAGGACAAAAGCATCGGCGCCTTTGCGCCGCTCTCGGCGCCGCTCATGCGCATCCACCGCGAACTGAAGAAATCCTTCGACCCGCAGGGCCTCTTCAACCCCGGCCGCCTCTACGCTGAACTCTGACATGCACAGCCCCTACGCTCACTCCGTTCACTGCCCCCCAAGGGGGCGCTCAGCGCCCTTCGGGCGGCCGGGCGGGCGCTGAGATGCAGACCCATCTCGCTCCCGAATTCCAGGGCACGCCGGAGGGCCGGAAGGCCGAGGAGATCCTGCGTCGCTGCGTGCATTGCGGCTTCTGCACCGCCACCTGCCCGACCTACCAGCTGCTGGGCGACGAGCTCGACGGACCGCGCGGCCGCATCTATCTGATCAAGCAGGTGCTGGAGGGCGCCACGCCGACCGCCGCGACGCAGTTGCACCTGGATCGCTGCCTGACCTGCCGCAACTGCGAGAGCACCTGTCCGTCCGGCGTGCAATACGGCCAGTTGGTCGAGATCGGCCGCCACATCATCGAGGCCAAGGTCGAACGCCCGCGCCCGGAGCGCGCCGTGCGCTGGCTGCTCAAGGAGGGGCTGACCTCACCGCTGTTCAAGCCGGCCATGCGGCTGGGCCAGGCGCTGCGCCCGCTGGTACCGGCCGCCCTGAAGGACAAGGTGCCGGCCAAGGCCCCGCCGCGGGCCCACCAATGGCCGACCCGCAGCCATCCGCGCAAGGTGCTGATGCTCTTGGGCTGCGTGCAGCCGGCGATGATGCCCAATATCAACTCGGCCACCGCCCGGGTGCTGGACGCCGCCGGCATCCAGACCCTGGTGGCCGAGGAAGCGGGCTGCTGCGGTGCGATCCGCAGCCATCTGAACGACCATGAGGGCGGCCTCGCCGACATGCGCCGCAATATCGACGCCTGGTGGCCCCTGGTCGAAGGCCTGACCGAGGCCGGCCGGGTCGAGGCCCTGGTGATGAATGCGTCGGGCTGCGGCGTCACGGTCAAGGAATATGGCCAGGCCCTGGCCCACGACCCCGACTACCGCGACAAGGCTGCGCGCATCGGCGCCCTGACCCGCGACCTCAGCGAGCTGCTGCCGGACCTGCTGCCGGACCTGAAGAGCCGGCTGGCGCAGCAGGCGGCCCGCCCCCGGCTGGCCTACCACCCGCCCTGCACCCTGCAGCATGGCCAGCGCTTGAGTGGCGGGGTCGAGGGCGTGATGCGCGAGCTGGGCTTCGAGATCGCGCTGGCGCCCTGCGACAGCCATCTGTGCTGCGGCTCGGCCGGCACCTACTCGGTGCTGCAGCCCGAGCTCTCCAAGCAGTTGCGCGACCGCAAGCTGCAGGCCCTCGCCCCGCTGCAGGCCGAGACCATCGTCTCCGCCAACATCGGCTGCATCCAGCAGCTGCAGTCCGGCACCACCCAAGCGGTGCGGCACTGGATCGAGGTGCTGGACGAGGCCCTGGCGTGAAATAGTGCCGCCCAATTGGTGCGGCAATCGCCCACCAAGGGCAAATCAGTAGCAAAGTCGCAAACGTTTTTTTACAGAATGGCGCGGCACGGAACCTGAGGAGGGGAAGGGCATCGCGGCCCGACGCCGGCCGGCGCGCAGCACATGCGCGCCAGCCGGCCACCCCAGGGCCGCCACAGCAAGAGCAGAGAAGCCGGTTCTCCCCACGGAGGCCGGCTTTTCTATTTATTGCTGCCGGCTCGCGGGCCTGCGGCACACCGCGCCAGCGGCATCGCGCTCGTAGAGCTGGTTGAGCCGCTCGAAGCGTGCCAGGCGCTCGGCCTCGATGAAATCGCGCAGGGTTTGCAGCTGCGCCGGGCGCAGTTCGGCATCATGGTGCAGCACGATTTCGGCCTGCAGGCCCCAGTCGAGCTCCAACTCGGTCAACCACAAGGGCGCCGCCGCGGGCAGCAGGGTCAGCAGCCGCTCGGCCACCGCCCCGTCTTCCAATTCCCGCAGCAGCAGTTGCTGGGGCCAGCGCGACAGCAGGGGCTGATCCAGCCCCTGCGGCGGCCACAGGGCCAGCAGCCATTGCGGCGCATGGCTCTCCAGCAGCGGCCCGCCCGGGCCCTGGATCAGCTCGGTACTGGCTCCGGTGACGCGCCGGCAGGCGCCGATCCAGGCCCCCGGCTGCCATTGCTTCAAGAGGCGCGGATCGGCCATGCGGCGCGACGGCGGCGGCAGCACCAGCTCGGGCAGGGTCGGCTCCAGCACGGTGTCGCCGCCCAGTCGAGCCGCGGCGCGCAGCGCCTCGTCCAGGTCCGCCGCGTCGACCGGTGCGGCCGGCGCCGGCGGCGGCAGCTGGATCTCGGGCGGCTCGATGTCCTCGACATCCCGCATCTCATAGCCGCGCTCGCGCAGGCGCCGGATCCGCTCGGCCTCGGGAGGCCGCCGGCCCGGCGGCAATAGCGCGTCCAGGTTCAGGTCGGGCAGGCCCTCGGGGGCTCGCGGCGACGCCGCGCGCCAGCCGTCCAGCAGGCGGGTTGGATCGAAGTCGTCGTCCATGCCGCGCATTGTGCGGCTGGCGGGCGCCGGAAGCACTCCCGCGAGGTCACGCCCCGCCCGCTCCCCCGCAACGCCGTTTGCGCGCTTAAGCTCCGAGCTCGCCCACCACAACAGCGTTCTCACCATGATCGGAACCACCGTTTCGCGCCGCCGCCTGTTGCTGCTGAGCAGCCTGGCCGCCGCCATGCTGGCCGGCTGCGCCAGCGGCCCGCCCTCCGCCACCGGCGCCGCCGCCGTCAAACCCAAGCTGATCGTCTTCCTGGTGGTCGACGGCCTGCCGATGCGCCAGGTGACGGGCTATCGCGACCAGCTGGCACCCGACGGCTTCAAGCGCTTCCTGGACCGCGGCGCCTGGTTCGCCGACGCGCACTACGCCCATGGACACACGGTGACGGCCGCCGGCCATGCGGTGATGCTGTCGGGCGCCTACCCGCAGCGCAGCGGCATCATCGGCAACGAATGGCGCGACCGCGAGACGGGCGAGACCATCTACTGCACCCAGGACAGCGCCCACCGGTACATCGGCAACCAGACCGCGCCGCTGGCCGGCACCAGCCCGAAGAACTACAAGGTCGAGACCGTCGGCGACGTGCTGCGCACGCTGCAGCCCGCGTCCAAGGTAATCGCCGTCTCGGGCAAGGACCGCGGCGCCATCCTGCCGGCCGGCCGCTTGGGGCAGGCCTACATGTACATGAGCGAGAGCGGCCAGTTCGCCTCCAGCACCTACTACATGAAGGAGCATCCGGCCTGGGTCGATGCCTTCAATGCGGCGAGGCCGGCCGACGCCTTCTTCAAGAAGAGCTGGACGCCACTGCTTCCGGAGGCCGCGTATGCACGCTCGTCCCCGGACGGCCAGCCCTGGCAGAGCAGCGGCGGCAACGGCAACCAGCTGCCGGCCGTCGTCGGCGACCAGATGGACAGGCCGGGCCCGCTGTTCTACGGCAATATCCTGCCCTCGCCCTTCGGCGACGAGCTGACCTTGGCTTTCGCGCGCGCCGCGATCGAGGGCGAGCGGCTGGGCACGGACGAGCTGACCGACATCCTTTCGGTCAGCCTGTCCAGCCATGACTATGTGAACCACGCCTTCGGCCCCGAGTCGCGCCTGTCGCACGACCATTTCCTGCACCTGGACCGCTATCTGCAGGGCTTCTTCCGGTACCTGGACGCCAGGGTGGGCGCCGGCAACTATGTGGCGCTGCTGACCGCCGACCATGGCTTCGCCGACACGCCGGAATACGCTGCCAGCCGCGGCCTGAACGCCGAGCGCATCAACCCCGGACTGACCCTGGCCTGGCTCAACACCGAGCTGTCCAAGCGCTTCGGCGAGGGCAAATTGGCACGCGGCTACTCGGCCGCCGGCATCCTGTTCGACGAGAAGCTGATCGCGGCCAAGGGCCTGAGGTCGGCCGCGGTCTACGCCGCTGCCAAGCAGCTGCTGCTGCAGGTGGACGGCATCGCCGATGTGTTCACGCTCGAGCAGATGCAGGGCAAGGACACCAAGACGCCCTACTTGGAGGCGATGCGCAAGTCCTGGCATCCGGACGTGGCCGCGCCGCTGCAGATCGTCGTCAAGCCCAACTGGCTCTACAGTTCGCGCGCAATCGGCAGCTCGCACGGCACGCCCTACCGCTACGACACCCATGTGCCGATCCTGGCCTGGGGCCCGGCCTGGGTGGGCCAGGGCGAGGTGCCGCAGCCGGTCGAGGTGGCCGACATCGCGCCCACCTTGGCGCAGATCCTCCAGGTGCGCGCGCCGGCGCAGGCACAGGGCAGGCCGCTGCCGCTGCCGCGCTGAGGCGGCCGCCGCCCGGTTCGGGCAAGGCCGCGCCCAGCCAGGCCATCATGGCCATGTAGCGGCCCAGGGCGGAGCGGCACCGGCCGGCGCGGATGTCACGCACGCAGGCCTGCACGATCCCGAAGATGGCATCCAGGACATCCGCGCGCCGCGCGCTGGCCTGGATGCGCCGCACCAGCGCAGGCGCGGTGGCGTAGTAGCGGCGGATCAGCGCCGCGCCGCCGGGCTGCCGTGCCAGGTAATGGTCGCGGAACCGGCGCAGCGTCCGGAGCTGATCGCAGTCGTCGGGCAGACCCATCCACTCGCAGCAGGCGCTTGTGAGGAAGCAGCCGCAGCAGTTGCCCCCGCCACCACCACCGCCGCCACCGCCGCCGCCCATCCCGTGCCCCGGCAGCACCGGCGGAAGGATGGGCGCATTGATCAGCCGGACGAGATCGAAGACCGCCAGCGCGACCGGCGTCAGCTGGGCCGGCAGCACATCATTACCAAGCTTGCGCAACTCCATCACGGCACCATTGCGCGCCGGCTCGTTGTCGGACGGACCGATATCGCTCGCATGCGCCATGCCCAGACCGCCCGGCGCGAGCGCGTACTCCCCATAGCCGACGATATGTTCGATGTCCTGGATGTCCTGGCCCTGCCCCAGGGCCGTCAGGATGGCCTGGATCGTCGGCGGATTCAGGCCCACCCCCTCGGCCTGCACCGGCAGGAACTCCGTGGCCAGCACGAGCGGGTCCATATGCCCCAGCACCGCGATATCCGCGCCATTGAGGCTGCCGTAATGCGGCAGCAGGCCCAGCCGGAGCATGAAGGGCATGAAGTACTTCGCATAGCCGTTGTCAATGGGGACGATGCCTTGCGTCGTGACCTCGGCGAAGCCGTACAGGATCGAGGCGAAGCCGATCGCGCTCTCCGAGGCGCCATGCGGGCCTAGATCGGCCCGGGCCCGGGCCAGCCCGTTGGCCCAGGCCTGCCGGAACGGCTGCTGATCGAGCTTGCCGCTCCAGCCGAAGACCTGGGCATGCCCCTCCTTGGCGTCGGCGGGCGGGCCGAGGGGGCCGTTGACGGGATTTCCGCCGGTGAGCTCGGGCGCGCGCGTGGCGTAGTCGATCAGTTCGGCGATCCGCTCGAACTTCACCCCCACGGTGGACTGCGGGTGGAAGTGGACATGACCGTTCACGTGGAAGTCGAAGCCGGCGATGTTGGCGTTCCAGGCCACGCCGCCTGCCGCCAGGGCATTGACCGGCTGACCGTGCACGATGCCAGCGGCCAGGGCCTGCACGTCCGCCATCTGGTTGACCAGCGTCGCGCGCCCTCCCGCCGTCTCGTCCACGGCTACGGTCACGATCTCCATCTCGTTGTTGGTCAGTCCGTGGTCCTCCTCGACATCGAACATCCCCGCATTCGAGCCCACCACCGGCCCGCCGGCGATGGGCGTGATGTGGACACCGCCGGTTCGATAGGTCACGCTGTCAAAGGCCTGGAACTCGAACCCCACCATGCGCTGCACCGGGGCGCCGGCGGGGTCGGGCCGACGCTGCGCCGGCGCTGCCGCCTCGCTGCCGGGGGCGAGCGAGGCGCCGAGGCGCAGGGCCTGCGAACCCATGAGGTCAGCCTCCGCTTCCAGGCCGGGATCGTCATTCAGCGCCGCCCCGGCCAGTTGCCGGGTGGCGGCCACGCGCCCCTGGCGCTGCTGCACGACATGCCAGGCCTCGTGCGGCAGGTGCCTGGCCTGCCCCGGCCCGAGGTGGATGTCGCGGCCCTGGGCAAAGGCCTGGGCCTGGAGCTGGGCGGGCCGGTCCGAATCGGCGTGCACCCGAACATCCGACAGATCCACACCCGACAATGCCTCGATGCCCGTCCGCAGCGCCGCAGGCAGGCCGCCGTCCGCGGGCCGCTCGCCCGGGGGCCGCTGTGGTGCCCCTTCCTGCAGCGACTGCATCCTCTGTCGCTGGGCCACCATGCGCGGGCTGTCGCTCAAGCGTTCGCTCGCCAGACCGCCAAGCCCCGCGTCCGTGACGGACCGGCTGTCCGTGGCCGGCGTGACGCTCTTGTGCACCGGCACGGTGACTGGCTGCTGCTGCCCCATCGAACAAGGCCCTCGTGCATGAAGCCTGGACGATAGTCGGCCGCACCCGGGCCGCCTATCGGCAAATTGCTGATTTGCCGCTCCCCGGCCGTCGGACCGAATGCCATCCGGACCGGCCGGCACCCGCAAACCCCGGCTCGCACCGGGCCTGGCCCCGCGCCGCCATTCATACGGCCCATCCCCCCATTCGCCGCTTGCTGCCATCCCTTGGCAGCAGCGCTGCGCTACGCTTTGCGGCCGATCCCTTTCCGCAGGTGCGCCCTTGTTCAGCTGGTTCGAAAAACTCGTCGCTCCCTATCCCGACACGCCGCCGCCGCAGCCGCCGGCCGGGCTGCTGCGCTTCATCTGGGCCGCCACGGCCGGCATGCGGCCGCTGATCCTGGGCCTGACCCTGCTGACCGCCGGCATCGGCGCCTTCGAGGCCCTGCTGTTCTCGATGCTGGGCACGGTGGTGGACTGGCTCTCGGCCGTGCCGGCCGAGCAGCTGTGGGCCAAGGAGAAGGGCAATCTGGCCCTGCTGGTCGGCATCCTGGTGGCCAGCCCGCTGCTGATCGCGCTGCAGGCGATGAGCAAGTACCAGGGCCTGTCCAGCAACTTCCCGATGCGGCTGCGCTGGAACTTCCACCGCCACCTGCTCGGCCAGAGCATGAGCTTCTATTCGGACGAGTTCGCCGGCCGCGTCTCGGCCAAGCTGATGCAGACCGCGCTGGCGGTGCGCGACTGCGTGCTGATCGTCACCGACATCCTGGTCTTCGTGACCATCTACTTCGTCACGATGCTGGGCGTGGTGGGTGGCTTCGACCTGAGCCTGCTGCTGCCCTTCCTGGGCTGGCTGGCCTGTTACATCGCGGCGCTGTGCTTCTTCGTGCCGCGGCTGGGCAAGGCGGCGGCGGCCCAGGCCGACGCGCGCAGCCTGATGACCGGCCGCGTCACCGACGCCTACACCAATATCAGCACGGTCAAGCTGTTCTCGCACAGCCAGCGCGAGGCCCAGTTCGCGCGCGGTGCGATGCAGGAATTCCTAGCCACCGCCTACCGCCAGATGCGCCTGATCAGCGGCTTCGAGGTGATCAACCACCTGCTGTCGGTGGGCCTGATCGCCTGCACCGCCGGCGTCACCCTGTGGCTGTGGACCCAGGGCCAGGTGGGCATCGGCGCGGTTGCCGCGGCCACCGCGATGGCGCTGCGCCTGAACGGCATCTCGCACTGGATCATGTGGGAGATGGCCAGCCTGTTCGAGAACATCGGCACCGTGCAGGACGGCATCAACACCCTGTCCAAGGCGGTCGCCGTGAAGGACGCGCCGGACGCCCAGGCGCTCAGGGTGACGCGCGGCGAAATCCGCTTCGAGGGCGTGGGCTTCTCGTATGGTGAGGGCGGCAGCGGCAGGAAGCCGGTGCTGAAGGCCCTGGACCTGCGCATCCGCCCCGGCGAGAAGATCGGCCTGGTGGGCCGCTCGGGCGCCGGCAAGTCCACGCTGGTGAACCTGCTGCTGCGCTTCTACGACATCGAGCAGGGCCGCATCCTGATCGACGGCCAGGACATCGCCCGCGTCACCCAGGACAGCCTGCGCGCCCAGGTCGGCATGGTGACCCAGGACACCAGCCTGCTGCACCGCTCGGTGCGCGACAACCTGCTGTATGGCCGCCCCGACGCGACGGACGCGCAGATGAGCGCCGCCGCCGAGCGTGCCGAGGCGCAGGAGTTCATCCAGGGCCTGACCGACCCGAAGGGCCGCAAGGGTTTCGAGGCCCATGTCGGCGAGCGCGGCGTCAAGCTCAGCGGCGGCCAGCGCCAGCGCATCGCGATCGCCCGCGTGATGCTGAAGGATGCGCCGATCCTGCTGCTGGACGAGGCCACCAGCGCGCTCGACTCCGAGGTCGAGGCCGCGATCCAGCGCAGCCTCTACCGCCTGATGGAGGGCAAGACCGTGGTGGCGATCGCCCACCGCCTGTCCACCATCGCGGCGATGGACCGCCTGATCGTGATGGACGGCGGCGAGATCGTCGAGGAGGGCAGCCATGCCGAGCTGCTGGCACGCGGCGGCCTGTACGCACGGCTGTGGGCGCACCAGAGCGGCGGCTTCCTGGGCGAAGAGCTCGAAGAGCCCGCGGCGGCCTGAAACAAGCGGGCCGCTCCGCTAGGATATCGGCATGCAACGCGATGCCGGCAGTCCGATTCGCAACATCGAAACCTATGCCCATGGCTCATTCCGCCCGCATGGCCGGATCGAGTTCTGGACCGAGGGCTCGGTGCTGCGCATCGTGGCCGAAGGGCCCTTCAACCGCGAGGCGGTGCAGGCGGTGGGCCTGGCGATGCGTGATCTGTTTGCCGGCATGCCGGCGGTCGGCCGCTTTGCCGACATCCTGGACATGCGCGGCAGCCTGCTGGCCTCGCCCGATGCGCTGGAAGCGTTTGGCGACTTTCTCCAGGCCATGAGCGCGGCGCAGACCGCGCCGGCGGCCGTGGCCTGGGTCGTGGCCCAAGAGGTCGAGGGCCGCGACCTGATGCTGCCCATCTATGGCCAGCTCTATGCCCGCCACGGGCGCCAGTTCGCGGCCTTTGAAGGCATGGCCGAGGCCGAGGCCTGGGTGCGCGAACGCCTGAGCGGCTGAGAACGGCCCGCTCTTCCCTAGTCGTCCAGCTCTAGCCGGTCGCGCCCCGCTGCCTTGGCGCGGTGCAGCGCCGCGTCGGCACGCTGCAACAAATCCTCCACCGATTCCCCCCAGCGCGCCTCGGCCAGCCCGGCCGAGCAGGTGTAGCCGCGCTGCGGCCGGGTTTTCAGCGGCCGCGCCTGCCGCACCCTGGCCAACAGACGTTCGATGATGGCACGGGCCTGGCCCCGCCCGGCGGTGGGCAGGATCAGCAGGAACTCCTCGCCGCCCAGGCGGCCGCAGCCGTCCTCGCGCCGGATGCTGGCCTGCAGCTGTCCCGCGAAGTCGCCCAGCACCCGGTCGCCGGCCGCATGGCCCAGCTCGTCGTTGATGCGCTTGAAGTCGTCCAGGTCCAGCAGCACCACGCACAGCGGCCAGGCTGCGTCATTGGCCAGGGCCTGCTGCAGCTGCTGCAGCGCGTGGCGTCGGTTGCTGAACCCCGTCAGCGCATCGGTCTGCGCGGCCCGCAAGGCCTTGACATGGGCCTGGCGCGGCGCGCGGCCGTCCTGGCGCAGGGCCGTGATGTCGTTGCCCAGCAGCAGCAGCCAGCCGTCGGCACGCACGGTCTCGCTGATCCAGATCCAGCGGCCATCCCACAGATCCACCTCGAAGGCGCGGTGCGATCGCTTGCCGCGGCGCGTCATCGCGGCGGCCAGCCAGGCCTCGATGTCGTCGGCCTCGATCACCGCGCCATGAGCACAGCGGTGGTTGTCGCGCATGATGTCGGCCCAGCTAGGCCGGGCGTCCGACGCCACCCGATAGGCCGCCCTGAAGGCCATATTGGCGTAACGCAGCAGGTCCTGCGGATCGAACAGCGCCACCAGTTGCCGGCCATCGTCCAGCAGCTGGCGCAGCAGGGCGTTCAGATCGTCCGGTGGTTCGGGCCCGGTCATCGTGTTCCTTGGGGTGGGCTGGCGCACACCGTAACATCGGCAGCCAAGCGGTCAAACCTGAGGAGCAACACCATGAAATGGGACGGCCAACGCGAAAGCGACAACGTCGAAGACATGCGCGATGCCGCACCGCGGCGCGGCGGCGGTCTCGGCGGCGGCCGCGGCATCGGACTGGGCGGCATCGTCATCGCCCTGCTGGCCTCCTGGGCCTTCGGCATCAATCCCATGACCGTGCTGGGGCTGCTGGGCGGCGAGGGCGGTGTGCCGGCGCCGCAGCCGCGCGAGGCCGCCCCCGGCCCCAAGCCCCAGGACCCGGCCGCACGCTTCGTCTCCACCGTGCTGGCGGACACCGAGGATGTCTGGGGCAGCTATTTCAGCCAGCGCCAGCAGCAGTACGCCGCCCCCAAGCTGGTGCTGTTCCGCGGCAGCTACCCCACCGCCTGCGGCCAGGGCGAGGCCGCGATGGGCCCGTTCTACTGCCCGGCCGACCGCAGGGTCTACATCGACCTGGCCTTCTACGACACCCTGCGCGAACGCCTGGGCGCCCCCGGCGACTTCGCCCAGGCCTATGTGATCGCCCACGAAGTGGGTCATCACCTGCAGAATCTGCTGGGCATCAGCGAGCGTCTGGATCGGGCGCGCGGCCGGGTGTCCGAGCGCGAATACAACGCGCTGAGCGTGCGCCTGGAACTGCAGGCCGACTGCCTGTCCGGTGTCTGGGCCCATCATTCGCAGCGCGGCAAGGGCTGGCTGGAAGCCGGCGACATCGAGGAGGCGCTGAACGCCGCCGCCAAGATTGGCGATGACACCCTGCAGCGCCAGTCGCAGGGTCGGGTGGTGCCGGAGAGCTTCACCCATGGCAGCAGCGCCCAGCGGGTGCGCTGGTTCAAGCGCGGCCTGGACCAGGGCGAGTTGGCCAGTTGCGACACCTTCAAGGCGGCCCAGCTATGAGCCCCATCCGCATGAGTGAAGGGCCGCGCCCGGGCTTTTCGGTCCGTCCCCAGGGCTGTCGGATTTTCTTACGCCCCCCGACTTGAGGGCTGTGCTTAGCCCCGGGCTTGCATGAAACTTCGTTTAAAGCCAAGGGTTTAGCGCAACTAGAGAAAAGTGGCACAAATCCTGCGTCCTTCAATGCTTGAAGCTGTCGTATGCCGGCAGGCATACTTCGAGCGGACCGATTAGAGGCAAATACGTGGACAACTCCAACGACAGGACACAAGCGCCGCTGGTGTCGCCCGAGCCACAGGGCGGGCTTGACGCTTCCCGTGCGGGCCGCCGTCGCCTGTTGCGTGGAGGTCTGCTGGGCGCACCCGTCCTGCTGGCATTGAAGAGTTCACCGGTGCTGGCCGCCAATTGCAAGCTGCCCTCCGGCTTCACGGTGTCGGGCAATCTGAGTCGTACCGGCAGCAACAACTGCGGGACCCAGGCCGCCCGCCTGCCCTCCGCCTGGTATCTGAATACCGGCAGCACCTACCCGAACACCACGGTCAGCAAGAACACCTGGTTCAGCAGCGTGTTCACGCTGGGCAGCTACACCGACAAGAAGTTCAATGAGGCGCTGGCGCTCGGCAACACGAACGAGCAGGCCCTGATCGTCGCCATCTACCTCGAGGCGGCCGCTGCCGGCGGTGGCGGTGTCGGTATTCCGAACCTCCAGATGGTCAAGGACATGTGGAACCTCGGGATCGCCTCCTCCACCGGCTACAAGCCCCTGTCTTCGATGCCTACCCTGATCTGGCATAAGCCGGAAGTGATCAAGTACCTGCTGTACCTGACCAATCAGGCGCCTGCCGTTTGACGGACGGCGCACCAACAGTGCTCCCCGCGGGCCCGCGGCTATGGGCCGGCAAACCTCCCGGTGACGGATGGATCGGCAAGACCGTCGATGATGGTTGGCTGGTCTACATCGTCGAGAGCGGCGAAACCCAGCTGCTGTCCCATCTGAGCCGCTTCATCGTCGAATGGCTCAACGAAGCCGGCACGCCGCTCAGCGGTGCAGCGATCGCGCAGGCCCTGCAGGCCGAAATTCCCGAAGCCTCGCCCCTAGAATGCGAAAAGGCCGCCGAGACAAGCTTGTGTGCGCTTCTGGATGCCGGCCTCGTCATCGCTTCGCCCCTTGCTAGTTAGCCAGCTTTCACCCGCGAGCATCCGATCCGCCTTGGCCGGCCCTGGTTTGCGCCTTGCCACCGGACCGTTCCATTGCAGCCTGCGCACCGACATCCGGAGGCTGGACGACGAGTTGGTCCGGCTCTACGCGCATCACCGGCTGCTGGAGCCTTCGGATTTCATAGATTTCCACGTCAGCGTGAGCGCTGGCCGGGGCCTGCGCCGCTGGATCCGGCCGCAGGCCTGGTTCTCGGTCGACGAGGTGACGCCCTTCACCCCTCTGCCGCAAAGCCAGGCCCTGCCGATGATCGAATGGGGGCTCAACTGGTGCATCACGGCCTATAGCCACCATGTGCTGGTGCTGCATGCGGCCTCGGTGGCCAAGAACGGCCGGGCGCTGATCCTGCCGGCCCCCCCGGGGTCGGGCAAGAGCACGCTCTGCGCCGCCCTGGTCAACCGCGGCTGGCGCTTGCTATCCGATGAGCTGACCATCATCCGGCTCGACAACGGCGCCATCAGCGCGCTCGCGCGCCCCGTCAACCTGAAGAACGCCTCCATCGACGTCATCCGCCGCTTCGCCCCCGACGCCATCCTCTCCCGCCCCGTGCACGACACCAGCAAGGGAACGGTGTCCCTGATGGCCCCCCCTGCCCCGAGCGTCGAGCAGGCCGCCGCCCCCGCCACGCCGTGCTGGACGGTGCTGCCCCGTTACCGCGCCGATGCGGACACCCTGCTGAGCCCGCTGGCTCCGGGCGCCGCCTTCATGCAGCTCGCCGCCAACGCGATGAATTACCACATCCTGGGCGCGGCCGGCTTCCGGGCCGTCGGCGCGCTGGTCGACCGCTGCCAGCACTTCAACTTCGAGTACAGCCGGCTGGACGAAGCGATCGCCGTCTTCGACCGGATGGCCGAGCACGCCGCCCCGCCATGAGCCTGCTGACCGAACTGCTGCGCCAGCCGGAGCGCGCACGCACGCTCGACGCGGCGGGCTGGGACCTGCTCATTCGCCAGGCCCGGCATGCCAATCTGCTGGGGCGCCTGTGCCTGATCCTGGCCCAGCACCGGCTGCTGGACGGCGCGCTGGAGCAGGCGCGGCATCACATGCGCTCGGCGGCCACCATGGCCGAGCGCCAGCACCAGTCGGTCCGCCACGAGACCCGGCTGCTGCGCGACACCCTGGCCGGCCTGGGCCTGCCGCTGATCCTGCTGAAGGGCGCGGCCTATGTCGTGGCGGACCTGCCCGCGGCCCGCGGCCGCGTGTTCGCGGACCTCGACATCCTGGTGCCCGGCGAACGCCTGCAGGCGGTGGAATCCGAGCTGATGCTCAGCGGCTGGGTCGGCAGCAGCCTCGACGCCTACGACCAGCGCTACTACCGCCGCTGGATGCATGAGTTGCCGGCCATGCAGCATATGCGGCGCGGCACGGCCCTGGATGTGCATCACACCATCCTGCCGCCGACCTCGCGGCTGCACCCCGATCCCGCCGCCCTGATCGAAGCCAGCATCGAGGTGCCGGGCTGGCCCGGCGTGCGCACGCTGTCGCCCTGCGACATGGTGTTGCACAGCGCCGCCCATTTGTTCCACGAGGGCGAGTCCGACAACCTGCTGCGCGACCTCAGCGACCTGGACCTGCTGCTGCGCCATTTCGCCATCACGCCCGGCTTCTGGCCGGCGCTGATCGCGCGAGCGGCCGCGCAGGGGCTGACGCGGCCGCTGCGCCTGGCCCTGCGCTATACGAGCATGCTGCTGGCCACGCCGGTGCCCGCCGAGGCGCTGGATGCCACCGGCGCCGGGCACAGCCGCGGCCCGGCCCAGCAGGGGCTGGACTTTCTCTACCGGCGCGTGCTGCAGCCCAAGCATTCCAGCGCGGCGGACTGGGCCACGCCGCTGTGCCGGCGCCTGCTCTACCTGCGCGCCCATTGGCTGCGCATGCCGCCGCATCTGCTGGCCTACCATTTGCTGCACAAGGCCCTGTGGCCGCCGCGCCAGCCGCCCGCCGACACGGCCGACGCGCGCTGAGCCCTTATGCTTGGGCCATGAACCGACCCAAGCCCTTCTCGATGATCCGCGAGTTCCACCTCGCCGACTGGTTCACGCTGGCCAACGCCTTCTGCGGCGTGGGAGCGCTGTTCTCGGTCATGACCTATCTGCAGACGCGCGAGGTGATGCACCTGTTCTACGCCTGCGCGCTGATCCCGGCCGCCCTGGTGTTCGACGTGCTGGACGGCCGCATCGCGCGCTGGCGCCAGCAGAGTTCGGCGATGGGCCGCGAGCTGGACTCGCTGGCCGACGTGATCTCCTTCGGCGTGGCACCCGCGGCCATCGCCTACGGCTGCGGCATGCAGGGCCTGTACGACCGCATCGTGCTGGTGTTCTTCGTCGCCTGCGGTGTCTCGCGCCTGGCGCGCTTCAACATCACGGCCGAAGAGCTCAGCGAGGGTTCGGGCAAGGTCAAGTACTTCGAGGGCACGCCGATCCCCACCTCGCTGGTGCTGGTGATCGTGCTGTGGGTGGCCGCGACCCAGGGCGCGCTGGGCGAGCGGCTGTGGTGGGGCCGCCTGGAGCTCGGCGGCTTCTACTTCCACCCGCTGGTGCTGCTGTTCGCCGTCTCCGGCTCGCTGATGGTCAGCCGGATCCGCATCCCCAAGCTCTGAGCGGCGGCCCGCCCTTCGCTCAGCGGGGCCGCAGGATGCGGTTCTCGCGCGTCGCCGGCTTCGCCAGCCGCATCGCCGGCCCGCTGCCGTTCGTCTCGGGGCCGGCCTGGGCCCGCGCCTGCGTGGCGGCCGGGCATTGGCCGCTGATGCGGTGCTCCAGCGCCGCGGCCAGCATGGCCTCGTTGCGGTCGCCGAGCTCGCGGCCGAGGTCGTCGGCCACCTGGCAACCCCGGACCCCGGTGGCACCGCTGCCGCCGGGCACGAAGCCGTCGGCATAGTCGCCGAAGCCCTTGGCATTGACGCCGACGAATTCGATCGGGAAATAGGAGATGCCGCAGTTGTCCCGGGCCGTGAAGCCGTAGGGCTTGCCGCAGGTGGTGCCGCCGATCAGCACCACCTCGACATCGATGCCGCGCAGGCCGTTGATGATGGCCTCGCTGGCCGAGCAGGTGCCGGACTGGGCCAGCACATAGACGCGCTGCAGGTCCAGGGTCGGCAGCGGCTTGTCCTCGGTGCAGCCGTTCGCCCCCAGGATGCAGGAGTTGCCGTAGAAGGGCGTGCGGGCGCTGGCGCTGTCGGTCTCGGCGCGGCGGCGCTCGTTGAAGCTCAGCTGCTCGAACACCTTGCCCTGGCTGCGCGCCGCGCCGGCCACCATATAGGCCAGCTCGCTGGCGATATAGAGGTAGCCGCCGCCGTTGTAGCGCAGGTCCAGCACCAGATCGGCGATGCCCTGCTGGGCGAAGTCGCGCACCGCCGCGATCAGCTGCGCCTCGGCCGGTGCGATGTGGTCGTTGAACACCAGATGGCCGACCTTGCGGCCATCGCGGCCGCTGAGCACCTGGCTCAGCAGCACCGGACTGGCGCCGCGGGTCTCGCTGCGCAGGTCCACGCGGCGCTGCTGGCTGCCGTCGGCGCTGCTCAGCACGAAGCCGTGCAGCTCGCCCGCGGCCGCGGGGTACAGCGCCGCATTGAGCCGATCCACGCCCGCGGCGTCGGCGGCATCGGCACTGGTGCCATCCACGCTGACCAGCAGGTCGCCGCGGCGCAGGCCGGCGCGCGCGGCCGGCCCCTGCGCATCCAGGTAGGCGATGCGGATGCGCCGCGGCGGCCGCGCCGACTCCATCACCCATTCCAGGCCATAGCCGGTGGCCACGCCGGCCTGGCTGAGCTGCTGCCACTCGGCCGTCGGATAGATGAAGCTGAACTCGTCGCGGCGCTTGCCCGAGGCCGTCAGCCGCGGCGTCTTCAGCGCCTCGAAATAGGCCTCCAGCGCCGGGTAGACCGCGGGCCCGCCGTAGGCCGCGGCCTCCGCATCGACCTGCGGCACCTCGCTGCGCCACAGATAGGCTTCGTCGAAGTAGGCGCGCAGCCACTGTTTCTCGCGGCTCAGGCTGGCATTGCGCTGGCCCGGCGCGGCCAGCGCGTTGCCCGGCGCGCATTGCTGGGCCACGCCGGCGCTGGGCACGATGGCCGGCGGCGTCACCGTGCCGGCGCCGGCATTCCCCGAGCCGCCCGAGCCATTCAGCGGCGTGGCCGCCGCTGTGCCGGTCGCCCTGGGGTTCATCTGTACCGCCCGCAAGCGCCGCCCACCATACAGAATAGGGTCATGGACGATCCGCTGTACCTGCAAATCGCCGCCCATCTGGCCCAGTCCATCCGCGCCGGCACCCTGAAGCGCGGCGAACGCATGCCCTCGGTGCGCGCGCTGGCGGCCGGCCGGGCGGTCTCGCCCAGCACCGCCGTGCAGGCCCTGCGCTGGCTGGAGGACGCACGCCTGATCGAGGCCCGGCCGCGCTCCGGCTACTTCGTCTCCGCCCGGCCGCCGCAGCTGCCCGAGCCCGAGACCTCGCGGCCGGACAGCCAGTCGCGCATGGTGCAGCTGGACCAGCTGGGCCGCCAGGTGATCCAGCTGTCCGAGGCCCCGGACATGCTGTCCTTCGGCGCCGCCTGCCCCGGGCCGGCGCTGTTCGACCAGGAGCGCGTGCGCCGCGCGCTGACGCGCGTCGTGCAGCGCCATCGCGACCTGCTGTGCCGCTACCCGCTGGGCGCCGGCATGGAGGAGGCGCGCCGCGCCGTGGCCCGCTACGCCCTCGGCCTGGGCTGCGCCCTGCATGCCGACGACATCGTGATGACCAATGGCTGCATGGAAGCCATCAGCCTGTGCCTGAAGAGCGTGACCAAGCCCGGCGACGTGGTGGCGCTGGAGTCGCCCTGCTACTTCGGCTTCCTGGAGGTGCTGCAGAGCCTGCACCTGCGCGCGCTGGAGATTCCCACCCATCCGCGCCACGGCATCTCGCTGGACGCGCTGCAGCTGGCGCTGGAAACCCAGCCGGTCAGGGCCGTGCTGGTGGTGCCCACCCTGTCCAACCCGCTGGGCGCCAGCATGCCGGTGCCGGAGCGGCGCCGCCTGGCCCAGTTGGTGGCCCGGCACGACGTGGCCCTGATCGAGGACGTGCTCTACAACGACCTGGCCGAGCAGGAGGAGCGCCGCCGTGCGGTCAAGTCCTTCGACACCAGCGGCCATGTGATGATCTGCGGCTCCTTCTCCAAGACCGTGGCGCCGGGCCTGCGCGTCGGCTGGGTGGAAGCCGGCCGCTGGGGTCAGGCCTTGCGCAAGCTCAAGGCCGTGCAGTCGGGCGCGCAGACCGGCGTGGTCGAGCTGGCCCTGGCGGAGCTGCTGAACCAGGCCGGCCATGGCGCGGCGCTGCGCCAGATGCGCGCCACCGTGGCGGCCCGGGTCGACGCGGCGCGCGGCCTGATCGCCGAGAGCTTCCCGAAGGGCACGCGGGTCAGCGACCCGGCCGGCGGCTTCATCCTCTGGGTCGAACTGCCCGGCGCCGTGGACACGGTCGCGCTCTACGAATCCTGCCTGGCCGAGAACATCTGCATCGCGCCGGGCCTGATGTTCAGCGCCGGCCCGCGCTTCCGCCATTGCATCCGCCTGGGCGTGGGCGGGCATTGGGGCCCGCAGCATCCGCGCGCGCTGCGCCGCGTCGGCGCGCTGGCGGGCGAGCTGCTGGCGCTCACTGCGCCCGCCGCCGCGGCTTGACGCGCAGGGCCCAGACCACGCCGCCCGCCAGCAGCGCGATGCCGGCCAGGGTCAGCGCCTGCGGTGCCCGGCCACGCAGCACGAAGGCATAGGCCAGAGCCGACAGGGTCTCGAACACGATCAGCTGCCCGACCAGGCTGGTCGGCAGACGCTGGCTGGCCTCGTTCCAGCACAGCGTGCCCAGCCAGGACGCGCACAGGCCCACCGCCAGCATCAGCCCGACATAGGCCCAGGGCCGCGGGCCCAGCGGCAGGTCGAAACCGGCATCCAGCAGGCCCATCATCTGCAGCGCCGGCAGCAGCGCCAAGCCGAGCAGTGCCAGCGGCAGGGTCATCAAGCCCTGCGCCGTGGCCCAGGCGCGCGGACTGCGGTCGCCGTGTGCACGCAGCCAGTCGGCATTGCGGATCGGATACCAGGTCCAGCAGGCCACGGCCGCCACCGCCAGCACCGCACCCTCGGCATAGCGGCGCAGCTCGGCGCCGGTCTGGCCGGCCAGCGCGGCCAGCTCCACCTGGTTGACGCAGGCGATGCCGGCGGCGATCAGGGCCAGCGAGGGCGCCAGCTGGGCCCAGGGCAGGTAGCCGTCGCGCTCATGGTCGCGCAGGTTCGAGCAGATCGCGATCACCACCGGCAGGGTGCCGATGATCACCGTCGGCAGGGGCCCGCCGGCGCGCTGGATCGCGGCCGACAGGCACAGGTAATAGAGGAAGTTGCCGATCGCGCTGAGCTTGAGCGCCTCGATCCAGTCGCCGCGCCGCAGCTCGCGCAGGCCGCGCCAGTCGATCGCCGCGAGCGGCAGCGCAATCAGGCCGAAGGCCAGGTAGCGGCCCACGGTCAGCAGGGCCGCCGGGTAGTCCGGCAGCAGCAGCGGCGCGACGAAGACCAGGCCCCACATCAGGCCGGCCGCGAGGGCGAACAGGGTTCCAGCAAACATGGCGCCACTATGGCGCAGCGGCACGGCGGCGGTCTTGTACCCGATTGCGGTGGGCGGCGCGGCCGGCGCTCAGGCCCGGGCGACGGACAGCCGCGGCGTGCCCAGCATGTCGGCGCCACGCTCGGCATTCTCGGCCGCATCGACCAGTTCGCGCCCGGTCATGCCGGCCTCGCGATAGACGGCCGCGCCGATGCGCAGCTGCAGGTGGAGCCGCTGCTCGCCCACGCCGTAGGGCCCGCACAACACCTGGTGCAGGCGCGCGCGCACGACGTCGGCCTCGACCCGGCCCGCGTCCATCAGCACCAGTCCGAAACGCTGCGCGCCGATCTGCACCGCCAGGTCGCTGTTGCGCACCCGCCCCTGCAGCCTGGCGCCGACGGCCAGCAGCAGGGCCTGGCGGGTCTCGGCCGGCAAGGGCGCGCCCTCGCCAGCGGGGAGCTCCACGGTCAGCAGCAGCACCGTGGCCCGCGCGCCGTAGCGCCGGCAATGCCCCAGCTGGCGGTCCAGCACCGCGGCGAACTGCGGCAGGTCGGCCAGCATCTGCGGCGTCGGACGCTGGTTGGGTCGTGCGGAGCCGGAGGCGACGTCGGATTCCATCTGGGCGAGGCTGGGGTGGTTCATCGGCGTGTCGGGCTGGGCCTCACGGGCCCCGTGGGTGAGGGACATGGTGTCTGCGTGACCGCTGCCTCCCTGACCGCGGCCCGCTCCGCCATGCCCCTCACCGTTAGAAACGCAATCCCGGCGGCGCTCCCGACATGAAGCCGGAAAAAGTTACAAATCCGCTGATAGAGTCCGCGCCAGCATGAGCAGTAAAGAGATCACCACCCTGTTGCGCGCCGCCGGCCAGGGCGACCGCCTGGCGGCCGACCGGGTGGTCGCCCTGCTCTATGCCGATCTGCAGCGCCTGGCACGCCAGCGCCTGTATCTGGCCGGCCAGCCCACCGCCTTGGACGCCACCGCCCTGGTGCACGAATCCTGGCTGCGCCTGCAGCAGGCCGAGGGCCTGGACTTCGCCGACCGCGGCCATTTCATGGCCTATGCCGCGCGCGTGATGCGCAGCATCGTGATCGACCTGATCCGCACCCGCCAGGCGCAGCGCCGCGGCGGCGAGCTGGAGCAGGTGACGCTGAACACCGCCATCGCCGAGCTGCCGCCGCAGCGCGACGACGAGGTCCTGCGCGTGCACGAGGCCCTGGCCGAGCTGGCCGAGATGGACGCGCGCCTGGCCCAGGTGGTGGAGATGCGCTATTTCGGCGGCCTGCTGGAGACCGAGATCGCCGAGGCCCTGGGCATCACCGAACGCACCGTGCAGCGGGACTGGCAGAAGGCGCGCCTGTTCCTGTCCATGGCGCTGAAATGACCGAGCCCCTGCGCCCCATCGACAAGGCCCGCTGGCAGCGGCTGAACCCGCTGCTGGACGAACTGCTGGACATGGAAGCCGGCCCGCGCGCCGCACGGCTGGCCGCGCTGCGCGCGCTGGAGCCCGAACTGGCCGCCGAGCTGGAGGCCCTGCTGGCGCGCGATGCCGAACTGGCCAGCAATGACTTCCTGGCCGGCTCGGCCCTGGCGGCCCTGGACGGCCCCCAGTTGGCGCCCGGCCAGAGCGTCGGCGCCTACACCCTGGAGCGCGAGATCGGCCGCGGCGGCATGGGCAGCGTCTGGCTGGCGCGGCGCACCGACGGGCGCTACGAAGGCCAGGTGGCGATCAAGTTCCTCAGCACCGGCCTGCTGGGCCATGGCGACGCCGGCCGCTTCGCGCGCGAAGGCCAGATCCTGGCCCGGCTGGCGCACCCCCATATCGCGCGCCTGATCGACGCCGGGGTGGCCCAGGAGGGCAGCGTCTCGCAGCCCTATCTGGTGCTGGAATACGTGGACGGCCAGCCGATCGACCGCTACTGCGAGCAGCAGCGGCTCGACACCACGCAGCGCGTGCAGCTGTTCCTGGACGTGCTGGCCGCCGTGGCCCATGCGCACAACCGGCTGATCCTGCATCGCGACCTGAAGCCCTCCAACATCCTGGTCGACCAGGCCGGCCAGGTGAAACTGCTGGACTTCGGCATCGCCAAGCTGCTGGGCGATGCCACCCAGCCGGCCGCCGCCACCGAGCTGACCCAGCGCGCCGGCCGCGCCTTCACGCCGCAGTTCGCCGCGCCCGAGCAGCTGCAGGGCGGCGACGTGACCACGGCCACCGACGTCTATGCCCTGGGCGTACTGCTCTACCTGCTGCTCAGCGGCGGCAAGCACCCGACCACTGGCGCCCCCCTGCCGGGTGCGGCGCTGGAGCGCATGCGGGCGGTGATCGAGGAAGAGCCCAGGCGGCTGTCGGACCAGCTGCGCGTCGGCGACCCCAAGGGCGCCCGCGCGCTGCGCGGCGATCTGGACACCATCGTCGCCAAGGCGCTGAAGAAGGCGCCGGCCGAGCGTTATGCCAATGCGGCGGCGCTGGCCGACGACCTGCGCCGCTGGCTCGCGCATGAGCCGATTGCCGCCCGCCCCGACAGCCGGGCCTACCGCCTGGCCAAGTTCCTGCGCCGCCACCGCCTGGGCGTCGCGGCCGGCGGCGTGGCGACGCTGAGCCTGAGCGTCGGCATCGGCCTGGCGCTGTGGAAGGCGCAGGAGGCCCAGGCGCAGCGCGTCCAGGCCGAGGGCCTGATCGAGTTCATGCTGGGCGACCTGCGCAAGAAACTGGAGCCGGTGGGGCGGCTGGACGTGCTGGACGCGGTGGGCGGCAAGGCGATGGACTACTACGCCCGGCAGCACCTGGGCTCGCTCGATGCCGATGCGCTGGGACGGCGCTCGCAGGCCCTGCACCTGATGGGCGAAATCAACGAAAAGCGCGGCAAGCTCGACGAGGCGGACCGCATGTTCCGCGAGGCCGCCGCCAGCACGGGCGAGCTGCTCGCGCGCGCGCCCCGCAGCGGCCAGCGGGTCTTCGACCACGCGCAGAGCGTCTACTGGGAGGGCTTCGTCGCCTGGCGGCGCGGCCAGCCCGAGCAGGCCCATCGGCATTTCCAGCGCTACCTGAATCTGGCCGACCAGCTGGCGCTGCTGGACCCGAGCAATCTGGACTGGCGCATGGAGAAGCCCTTCGCGCTGCAGAACCTCGGCGTGCTCAAGCTCGAACAGGGCCAGCACCGGGCCGCGCTCGCGGACTTCCTGCAGACCCAGGCCATCTGGAACAGCCTGCTGCGCCAGCGCCCGCAAGCGCGGCTCGAGCTGGCCAATGCACTGGGCTGGCAGGCCCAGGCGCAAATGGGCATGGGCCGCTACGCCGAGGCGCTGCTGGCCGAGCAGGAAAAGGTGCGCGTGCTGAAGGAGGGCCTGCTCAGCGACAACAATCGCGAGGCCCAGATGCTGACCGCCACCGGCTACCACCAGGTCAGCCGCATGCATTTCCTGCTGGGCCAGTCCGAGGAGGCCCTGCTGGCCTCGGGGCTGGCCCTGGAACTCGCGCAGGCGCTCGTGGCCCTGGACGATGCCAACCTCGACTGGCTGGCCCAGCGCAGCACCATGCAGCTGGGCCAGGCCGAGGTGCTGCTGAGCCTGGACCGGCGCGCCGCCTTGCAGCGGCTGCTCCCGCAGCTGGGCCGCGATGTCGAACGCCTGCTCAAGGGCGGCCCCGACAAGCTCGACTGGCAATGCAGCCTGCGCGGCCGCCTGCTGGTGCTGCGCGCGGCCCTCGGCGGCGAGGACCTGAGCGCCGCGCTGCGCGCCTATCTGAGCGACATGGAACAGGCCGCCGCGCGCGGCACGCGCCTCAGCGCCGAACAGAACCGCGTGGTGGCGGATGCCGAATTGCGCCTGGGCAAGCTGCTGTCCGAGGCGGACGGGCGCGACCCGCGCGCGCGCGCCGTCTGGCGGGCCGCCGCCACGCGCCTGCAACCCGCGAACGACGCCCCTTCGTTGACTTTGCACGCAATGGCGCTCTTTTATCTTGGCCTGATTGAAGAAGCCCGTGCAATGGCCGACAGAGTCACTGCAACAACATACCGTCATCCCGGTCATGTTGAATTGCAACGTCTGCTCAACTCACCCAGGGACACACCATGACCACACCCGTCGACAAGCCCGTCTACAGCTTCACCGTCACCGCCAGCGATGTCACCGACCCGCCCACCGCGACCTGCACGCCCGACCTGGTGACCGTCGACATCAGCAATGCCCTGATCGAGTTCATCCTGGTGACCCCGGGCTTCAGCTTCGATCCCGAGGCGCCCATCACCTTCAACGAGAGCACGACCGACTTCCCGGACCTGTGGGCCATCAGCGCCACGCAAGTCTCGGTCCGCGACCGCTGCACCACCGCCGGCGACTACGCCTTCACCGTCCATCTGGTGCAAGACGAGAGCGGCCAGCGCCTGAAGGTCGACCCGACCATCCGCAACCAGCCGACCTGACCCCCGGACCGAAGGGGCTCGCCGCGCGGTGCGCCGCGCGGCGGCGGCGATACTCGCGAGCGCAAAAAAACGAGGCCTTGAGGAGCCCCTGCCATGAAGTCCATCGCCATCCTGAGCCTGGCAGCCGCCAGTGCATTGAGCCACGCCACCGTGCTGCACGACAACGGGGCCGCGGTCAACGCGAACGGCCTGTCGATCGATTCCCGCAACACGCCGAGAACCTTCTACGGTTTCGGCATGCAGCAGCGCCCCACGCTGCCGAATGCGGTGGCCGACGACTTCAGCGTCAGCGCCGCCGGCGGCTGGACCCTGCAGAGCATCGACTTCTTCGCGTTCCAGAACAACGCCACGGCCTTCACCTTCCAGTCGGTCACCTGGAGCATCATGGCCGGCGACGTCAACAACGGTACGCTGGTGGCCCAGGGCACGACCGCACTGGGCAACGGCGGCCTAGTCGGCTACCGCGTCGCCCCCAATGCCCAAACCAGCGTGGTGCGACCGATCTACCGCGCCAGCGCCGACATCACCGATCTGCAGCTGGCGCCGGGCCAGTACTGGCTGCGCTGGAGCATGGCGGGATCGCTGAGCTCGGGCCCCTTTCAGCCGCCCGTGGCGGACGCCGGCGTGATCGGCAATGCGATGCAGTCGAGCGATCGCGCGCCCTTTGCCGATGCGCTGCTGGCCGACGGTAGCCTGGCCTTGAAGGAGCTGCCCTTCGTGCTGAACGGCACCGTCAATGCCGTGCCCGAGCCCGCCAGCTACGCGATGCTGGTCGCCGGCCTCGGCGCGCTGGGCCTCGTCGCGCGGCGCCGTCGCCCCAAGGTCTGACGCCGCCTCAGGCCCGGCGCAGGCCCAGCTGCCGCTGGTAGGCGCCCGGCGTCACGCCATAGCGCCCGACGAAGGCCCGGTTCAGGTGCGCCTGGTCCGTCAGCCCCACGGCCGCCGCCACGGCGGCCGGCGCCTCCCCCGTGGCCAGCTGCTGCTTGGCCTCGAACAGGCGCAGCGCCATCAGCTGCTGCTGCGGCGTCGCGCCGGTCTGTGCCTTGAAGCTGCGCAAAAAGTGGAAGGGGCTCAGGCCCGCCACCGCCGCCAGCTGCTCCAGGCCGAGCTTCTCGCCCAGCTGGGCACGCATGAAGTCCAGCACCGGCGCGAAACGCATCTTTTTCGCCTCGGCGCGCGCCGGACTGCCCACGCGGGCATGGCGCCGCAGCGCCTGCACCAGCGCCAGCAGCGCGCTGTCGAAGGCCAGCGCGTCGTCCTGCTGGCCGGCGCGCCAGAGACCGGCGATCAGGCCGGCCGCCTCGGTGGCGCTGGCCGCGTCATGCGCCACCGCCGCATCGAACCACCAGTCGGGCTCGCCGCTCAGCTCGGCCAGCAGCTCGCGCTCCAGATACACCATGCGATAGCCCCAGGCCTGGTCGTCCAGCTCGGCCCGGCCGGTATGGATGTCCTCGGGATTCATCAGCATCAGGGTCGCGCGCGGCGCCAGATGCTCGGCACCGCGCCAGTGGAAGCGCCCGACCCCGGCGGTGATCGCGCCCAGGCCATAGGCCTCATGGGTGTGCGGCTCGAAGCGGTGGCGCAGGATCGAGGCGTGGTACAGCTCCACCCCGGCGCGGTGCGCGGGGCGGCGGTACTGGGCCCGGTCGGCGGCATGTTCGAACTGCATGATCCCGGCATCATGGCATGGGCGGACTTGACCCTGGCGCCGGCCGGGCGCTCAATGGCGTTTCGGAGCCCCCGCACGCCATGGTCCCGCCCCGCCTGCACCCGCTCGTCCAGGCCCATCTGCTGGGCGGGCTGCTGTTCGGCCTGATGGCCGGACTGCTGGCCCTGGTGGTGGCCGGCGCGATGCTGTTCGCCGGTGCGCTCTGAGCGCCCGCTTTTTCCCGTCACGCTTTTGTCATGCTGGACCGCCAAGCTCGGTGGTTTTGCCCCCCGACGAGGTAGCCCATGCCCAAAGACTTCGCCCAGATGGAAGACAGCAACCGCTCGGCCAATCCGAGCATCCATGAAGTCTCCGACCCCGCGCGGCGGCGCCTGCTGGGCGGCGGCCTGGGCCTCGGGCTAGGAGCAAGTCTCGGGGCCCTGCTGGCGCCGCTGGCCGGCTGCTCCACCACGGGCAGCGCCATCGGCGGCCCGCTGCTGGGCTTCAAGAGCGTGCCGGTTTCCACCGCCGACAAGGTGCTGGTGCCCGAGGGCTACCAGGTGCAGGTGATCGCGCCCTGGGGCGAACCGGTGGGCCTGTCGGGCGAGAACCCGGCCTTCAAGTTCGACGGCTCGAACAGCGCCGCCGAGCAGGAGGCGCAGCTGGGCATGCACCACGACGGCATCCATTTCTTCGCGCAGAACGGCTCCGCCAGCGGCCTGCTGGTGATGAACCACGAATACAGCGACGACGGCCTGCTGCATCCCGACGGCATGGCGACCTGGAACGCCGCCAAGGTGAAGAAGGCCCAGGCCGCGCATGGCGTCTCGGTGATCGAGGTCGAGCAGAAGAGCAACGGGCAGTGGGACCTGGTGCGCCCCTCGCCCTGGGCGCGCCGCATCACCGCCGGCACGCCGATGGGCGTCGGCGGCCCGGCCGCCGGCCATGCGCTGCTGAAGACCGCGGCCGACCCGGCCGGCCGCCGGGTGCTGGGCACCTTCAACAACTGCGCCAGCGGCATCACGCCCTGGGGCACTTATCTGACCTGCGAAGAGAACTTCATCAACTACTTCAAGGGCCCGGACCAGCCCGACGCCCACCAGGCCCGCTGGGGCCTGAAGAAGGGCGAGCCGGCCGGCTACCGCTGGGCCGAGCATGACGAGCGTTTCGACGCCGCCAAGCACCCGAACGAGCCGAACCGCCACGGCTGGGTGGTCGAGATCGACCCCTTCAACCCCAGCGCTCCCCCGGTCAAGCGCACGGCCCTGGGCCGCGCCGCGCATGAGGGCGCGACCGTCGCGGTGACCAAGGACGGCCGCGCCGTGGTCTATATGGGCGAGGACTCGCGCTTCGAATACATCTACAAGTTCGTCAGCCGCGACCAGATCCGCCCCGGCGGCTTCGCGGCCAATGCCGAGCTGCTGGATCATGGCAGCCTGTATGTCGCGCGCTTCGACGCCGACGGCCGCGGCCGCTGGCTGCCGCTGAGCCATGGCCAGGGCCCGCTCACCGCCGCCAACGGCTTTGCCGACCAGGGCGAGCTGGTGGTCAAGACCCGCCAGGCCAGCGACCTGCTGGGCGCGACCAAGATGGACCGGCCCGAGTGGATCGCGGTGGACAAGCAGGGATTCGTCTACTGCACCTTGACCAACAACAGCAACCGCGGATCCGACAGGCAAGCAGGCCCCGACGCCGCCAACCCGCGCGCCAACAACCAGATGGGCCACATCATCCGCTGGAAGGAGGACGGCGACTTCGACGGCCAGGGCTTCGCCTGGACCCATTTCCTGCTGGCCGGCGATCCGGCCAACGAACGCGCCGAGGCCAAGGGCAATGTCAAGGGCGACGCGCTGGGCTGCCCGGACGGCCTGTGGGTGGACGGCCGCGGCATCCTGTGGATCCAGACCGACATGAGCACCTCGGCGATGGGCAGGGGCGAGCTGAAGAACCTGGGCAATAACGCGATGCTGGCGGCCGACCCGGCCAGCGGCGAAGTTCGGCGCTTCCTGGTCGGCCCGGCCGGCTGCGAGATCACCGGCGCCACCGGCACGCCCGACGGCCGCACCATGTTCATCAACATCCAGCACCCGGGCGAAAGCCCCAGCGAGCGCAGTGACCCCAAAGAGCCCCGCAAGATCTCGAACTGGCCCGACTTCCGCTCGGATGGCCGGCCGCGCTCGGCCACCCTCGTCATCCGCAAAACGGATGGCGGGCCGATCGGAAGCTAACGGCCCAGCGGCGCCCGAGGATCCGGCTCCGCCGGGCCTGCGGGCGCGCTCCCTGAGGGGGCCGGCGCAGCCGGCAGGGGGTCAACCCAATAGCCAGCCGCTGATCCGGTAGGTCAGGAAGGCGGCCCCATAGGCCAGCGCGAACAGATAGGCCAGCATCAGGGCCGGGATTCTGTAGCCGCCGGTCTCGCGCCTGACCGCCGCCAGGGTCGACAGGCATTGGGGCGCGAACACGAACCAGGCCAGCAGCGAAAGGGCCGTCGGCAGCCCCCAGCCGGCGGCGATCAGCGGGGTCAGGGCTTGCGTCGCGTCCTCGGCACCTGCCGACAGCGCGTAGACCGTGCCCAGCGCGCTGATCGCGATCTCCCGCGCCGCCATGCCCGGCACCAGGGCCAGGCTGATCTGCCAGTTGAAGCCGATCGGCTCGAACAGCCAGGCCAGGCCGCGGCCGATCCAGCCCGCCACGCTGTAGTAGATCGGCGGCTGCGTCGCGCCCTCGGGCGCGCCCGGGAAGCTGGACAGCAACCACAGCAGCAGGGTCAGGGTCAGGATCACGCCGCCGACTCGGCGAAGGAAAATCTGCGCGCGCTGCCACAGGCCCAGCGCCACCGCGCGCGGACTCGGCCAGTGGTAGGCGGGCAGCTCCATCATCAGCGAGCGCACCTGGCGGCCGCTGCGGGTGAAGCGTTTCAGCAGCCAGGCCACGGCCAGGGCCCCGAGGATGCCGGCCCCGTACAGCACGAACAGCACCAGGCCCTGCAACTCGATCCAGCCGTGCGCCAGCTCGCGTTTGGGCACGAAGGCGCCGATCAGGAGCGCATAGACCGGCAGCCGGGCCGAACAGGTCATCATCGGCGCGATCAGGATCGTGACCAGGCGGTCGCGCGGATTCGCGATCGAACGCGTTGCCATGATGCCGGGGATCGCGCAGGCGAAGCTGGACAGCAGCGGGATGAAGCTGCGCCCCGACAGGCCGACGCTGCCCATCAGCCGGTCCAGCAGAAAGGCCGCGCGCGGCAGGTAGCCGGACTCCTCCAGGATCAGGATGAAGAAGAACAGGATCAGGATCTGCGGCAGGAACACCAGCACGCCGCCAACGCCGGCGATCAGCCCGTCGACCACCAGGCTGCGCAGCCAGCCATCAAACGGAAAACCCTGCAGCCAGGTGCCGGCTTGCGCGCCCAACCAGGCGGTGGCCGTGTCGATCTGGCTCATCGGCCATTCGGCCCAGGAGAACACCGCCTGGAACAGCAGGAACAGCAGCACGGCCAGCAGGATGGGGCCCAGCACCGGATGCAGCACGAAGCGGTCGAAGCGGTCGCTGGGCAGTTCGGGCGTCTGCTGGTCCAGGCCCAGCCCTCGCAGGATGGCGTTCACGCGCGCCTGGTCCTGCGCGGCCGCGCCGTCGGCCGCGGCCGATGCCCCGGGCGCCCAGGCCTCGGGCCGGTCCAGCAGAGCGCGCAGCTCGTCCAGGCCCTGCCCCTGGGTGGCGATGGTGCGTACCACCGGCAGGCCCAGGGCCCGCGACAGCGCCTCGGCGTCGATCGCCAGGCCGCGCCGGGCCGCCAGGTCGGCCATGTTCAGCGCCACCACCACCGGCAGTCCCAGGCGTTGCACGGCCAGCACCAGGCGCAGGTTGCGGCGCAGATTGGTGGCGTCCAGCACGCAGACCACCAGGTCCGGGCGCTTCTCGCCGCGGGCATGGCCGGCCAGCACCTCGCAGGTGACGCGCTCGTCCGGCGAGCGCGGATAGAGGCTGTAGGTGCCGGGCAGGTCCAGCAGGCGCAGCAGCCTGCCGGCCGTGGTCTTCAGCCGGCCCTCCTTGCGCTCGACGGTGACGCCGGCGTAATTGGCCACCTTCTGGCGGCTGCCGGTCAGGCGGTTGAACAGCGCGGTCTTGCCGCAGTTCGGGTTGCCCACCAGGGCCAGCAGCGGGCCGGCCGGGTGGACATGGATCGGGGATTCGACGCTCATTCGGGCTGGCGCAGCTGGATGCAGTCCGCCTCGGCGCGGCGCAGCGCAAAGGTGGACTGGCCGATGCGCACCACCAGCGGGTCGCCGCCGGGCAGCGCGCGGGTCAGCACGCTGACATGCTCACCGGCCACGAAGCCGATCTGCTCCAGCCAGGGGCCCCACTCGGGCGCATGGCCGGGCGGCTGTAGCGCCTCCACCCGGTGTGCCGCGCCGATCTGGGCGTGGGCAAGCGTGAAAGCGGCGATGGCGGTCATGGCTCGGGATCTCGGACAGGGCTGGCACCGGCGGCCAGATCGATACATCAAATGAGAATATTTCTCGATTGTCTCATCAGCCGGCGTCCGGGGCCGCGCGCGCGGGCCGGGCAGGAAGTCACGGATTCGGGGATCCCTCGCTTCACACATTCAGACACAAGCTCATACTGTCGCCTTCCCGTTGCGAGACAAGCGCCCAAACGCGGGCGGCGCGGCATAACAGGGAGCGCGATGAATTCAAGCAAGCAGCCGGTAGACCGTCCACGCGGGCGTCGCCTCAGCTACGCCATGGTGTTGACGCCGCTGCTGATCGGCAATGCCGTGATGCTGACGCTGAGCCTGCTGGGCTTTCACCTGCTGTCGGCCACCCGTGCCTATGTGGGCGGCGAGAGCCAATGGTCCAAGGCACGCGCCCAGGCGGTCCGGCACCTGCGCAGCTACGCCGACAGCGCCAACCCGCGCGATCTGCAGCGCTTCGAGACCGCGCTGCAGGTACCGATGGGCGATCATGACGCGCGAATTGCGATGGACCAGCCCCGGCTCGACCGGGAGCGGACCACCGCGGCGCTGCTGCGCGGCAGCAATGCCGCCGACGACATTCCCGGCATGATCCGGCTCTACCGCTGGTTCAGCCACAGCCCGCTGCTGGCGGAGCCGATCGAGGTCTGGCGCCGTGCCGACGCGCTGATCGAGAAGCTGCGCCAGCTGGCCGAGCAGCTGCGGCCCCGGCCCGACCAGACCGAGGCCGAGCGCGCTCCCCGGGTCGCGATGCTGCTGATGGCCGTCAACGAGCTGGACAACGAACTGCTGGGACTGGAGCGCCAGTTCAGCCAAAGCCTGGGCGAGGCCTCGCGCCAGGCCTTCCTGGTGCTGGCCGCCATCGTCGGTCTGACCGCCCTGCTGCTGACCCTGACGGCCTACCAGCTGGCCCGCCTGGGCCTGCGGCGCCAGATCCGCTACGAGATCGCGCTGGAAGACGCCAACCGGCGCTGGTCGCTGGCGGCCGAGAGCGACGGCCTGGGCCTGTTCGAATGGTGGCACGCCGACGACCGGGTGCTCCTGGACGCGCGCGCCTGTGCCGCCTACGGGCTGGACAGCGGCCCGGACGGCCTGACCCTGCAGCGCGCCCGGCTGCGCGAGCAGGTCGAGATGGAGGACCGCGCCGCCTTGCAGGTCCAGCTGGAGCGGGCGCTGAGCAGCGGCGCCACCTTCCACCAGCGCTACCGCATCCGCCGCGCCGGCGAGACGGCACCGCGCCATCTGGAGGTGACCGGCCTGATGCGCGGCAGCCTGGCGGCCGGCGACCGCCGCATGGTGGGCGTGGTCAAGGACGTCAGCGCCGAGGTGCGGCAGGCCCAGCTGGCGCTGGACAAGGCCGCCGCCGAGCGCAGCGCCGCCGCGCGCATGGAATTCCTGTCGCGCCTCAGCCATGAGCTGCGCACGCCGCTGAACGCCGTGCTGGGCTTCTCCGACCTGCTGCTGCTGAACAGCGCCGAGCCGCTGGTCGCGCGCCAGCGCCGCAACATCGAGATGATCCAGGGCGCCGGCAAGCACCTGCTGCGCCTGGTGGACGATGTGCTGGACATCAGCAGCATCGACTCCGGCCAGTTCAGCGTGCTGCGCGAGCCCACGCCGCTCGCGCCGGTGCTGCAGGAGGCACTGGACCTGAGCGCGGCCGAGGCCCAGGAGTTCGACGTGCGCCTGCTGGCCGAGCCGCTGCCGCCGGACCTGGCGGTGCTGGGCGATGCGCACCGCCTGAGCCAGGTGCTGGCCAACCTGATCAGCAACGCCTGCAAGTACAACCGCCGCGGCGGCGAGGCGCGGGTGCGCACGCGCCTGGAGGCGCAGCGCCTGCTGATCGAGGTGGAGGACCAGGGCGAGGGTCTCAGCGAGATCGAGATGGCGGCGCTGTTCCAGCCCTTCAAGCGCCTGCCGGCCACCGCCCACCTGCGCGGCACGGGCCTGGGCCTGTCCATCGTCAAGCTGCTGGTCGAGCAGATGGGCGGCGTGGTCGAGGTGCGCAGCACGCCGGGCCGCGGCTCGGTGTTCGGCGTGCGGCTGCAGCGCGCCTAGGCCTGAGCGGCCGCCGCGATCGCTAGACTTGCCCCGCCATGGAACAAGACAACCCCGCCAAGACCAGCCTGAGCGACGCCATCATCACCCTGCCGGTCTGGGCCGTGGTGGCGCTGTCGCTGATCAGCGCGGTCTCGCTGGTCACCGCGCTGTGGGTCGCGGCCACCAGCAGCAACGACGACATCAAGTCCGCGGCGCTGCAGCTGCTGCTGGTGCTGGTGCCGCTGGCCTCGGCCGTGGTGGCGGCCATCGCGGTGCGGCGCACCTCGACGGCCCAGATCGACCGCCTGATCACCGGCTTCCTGGAGAGGACCATGCTGGAGCGCTTCCAGAAATGGTGCGCCGCGCCGGCTCAGGTCTCCACCCAGCCCTACCCCTTCTCCAGCGTGCGCCTGCGCGAGCCCAGCGATGGCCGCTCCTATGCCTATTTCGAGTTCGGCTGGCGCGACGCCCCGGCCAATGCCGCGCGGCCCCAGGTGGGCATCAAGACCAATGTGTTCAATTTCGAGGTCTTCACCAGCCTGGAGCTGCGCGCCGACAGCGCCCCGCAGGGCGCGTTGTCCGACCAGGTGATCGGCGCCGCCAACCTGAACCAGGTGGCCGCCCATCCCCTGCTCAAGCATTTCCTCGGCACCATCCAGGGCTCGGTCAGCGAGGGCTACGAGGTGAAGGTCGAGTTCCTGGAGCAGCCCGCGCGGCGGGCGCTGCTGATGCACATCTCGCTGCGCCAGAAGGTGCGCGAGAACTTCCTGGCCTCGCCCTTTCTGAAGCGCTACTTCGCCGAGGACGCCGCCATCGTCGTCGGCGTGATCTACAACGAGTACCGCAGCAGCGGTCTGCAGGCCGCTGCGGCCTGAACCTCCCCCACCGTCAGGCCCGGCAAGCGTCGCCGCGCCGCAGGCAACTCAGGGCGCGGGCATCTGCTGCAGCGTCTGGCGCGCCATCTCCTCGCCCAGCGCCTGCGGACGCAGGCGCTCGAGCACGCGCGGCTGCAGGTCGAATTCGCGCTGGTTGGTGAAGATCGGCTGGCCCACCGTCGGCAGGACCCGGGCCGCGCGCGGCCCCAGGCTGCCCAGCAGCGGGTACAGGCGCAGCCGGGCCACCAGGGTGTTGGCCGCGAAATCGGCGAACAGGGTGGTCTCCAGCACCTGGCTGCAGCCGCGCGCGACGGCCTCGTCCAGCAACAGCTCCAGATTGCGCGCCAGATCGGTGGCCGCCACCGGCAGCACCAGGGCCACGGTGCGCCGGCCCGCCTGCTCCAGCGGCGCGCGCACCGCCGCATTGAAGGCGGCGTTCAGCAGGTCCCATTGCCGGTTCTGCTCGGGCAGCTCGGCCTGGTGGTTGCGGCCATGGCCGAACACCAGCAGGCAGGGCGGCTCGGCGGCCCGCGCCGCGCCGGCCGTCAGCGCGACGGCCAGCATGGCAGCGCCCAGCGCGCCGCGCATCGGCATGCCTACAGCAGACCCAGCCCGCGCGCCGCCTCGCGCAGCCCGGCGCGGAAGTCGGGATGGGCGATCGAGATCATCTCCAGCGCGCGCTGCCTGGCCGACTTGCCGCGCAGCTGGGCCACGCCATGCTCGCTGACCACGTAGTTGATGTCGTTCTTGCCGGTGGTCAGGTGGGTGCCGGGCGTCAAGGTCGGCACGATGCGCGAGATCGTATCGTCCTTGGCGGTCGACGGCAGCACGATGAAGGCCTTGCCGCCGCGCGAGCGATTCGCGGCGCGCACGAAGTCCACCTGGCCGCCGGTGCCCGAATACGGCAGGTGCGCCAGGCTTTCCGAGCCGCATTGGCCCAGCAGGTCGATCTGCAGCGTGGCGTTGATCGCCACCAGCTTGTCGTTCCGGCCGGCCAGATAGGGGTCGTTGGTGAAGTCCACCGGGTGCATCTCCAGGCCCGGGTTGCGGTCCATGAAGCGATAGAGCTTCTGCGAGCCCAGCGCGAAGGTCGCGACCATCTTGCCGGGCAGGTAGTTCTTGCGGCGGTTGGTGACGGCGCCGCTCTCGATCAGGGTCAGGATGCCGTCGCCGATCATCTCGGTGTGGATGCCCAGGTCGCGCTTGGCCGTCAGCTGCATCACCACCGCGTCGGGAATGCCGCCGTAGCCGATCTGCAGGGTGGAGCCGTCCTCGATCATCTCGGCCACATGCTTGCCGATGGCCTGCTGCACCGGCCCGATCTTGGGCAGGCCCACCTCCAGCACCGGCTCCTCGCTTTCCACCAGGGCCGCCACCTGCGAGATATGCACATGGCAGGCGCCGAAGGCGAAGGGCACATGGGGGTTGACCTCGAGCACCACCGCGCGCGCCCTGGCAACGGCGGCCATCGTGTAGTCGGCTCCCAGGCTGAGCGAGAAATAGCCATGCGCATCCATCGGCGAGGCCAGCGCGAACACCACGTCCGCGGGGATCTGGCCGCGCGCGATCAGCTCGGGCATCTCGGAGAAATAGCTGGGGATGAAATCGATCCAGCCGGCCTGGCCGCCGGCGCGCGAGGCGGCGCCGAAGAAGAAGGACACATGGCGCACATGCTCGACCGTCTCGGGATCGAAGTAGCCGAACTTGCGCAGCGCCAGGATCTGGCCGACCTTGACGTCGCGAAAGCGACGGCGCTGTTCCGAGAGGGCCGTCAGCAGGGCCGGCGGCTCGCCGACGCCGGTGGGCACGACGATGAAATCGCCATCGCACAGCTGGTCGAGCGCCGCATCGGCGCTGCAGAGTTTCTGGCGGTACTGGCCTTGGACGGACATGCGGTACTCCGGGACGGCAGGAACCCGCAGTGTGCCTGCGCCGGCTGACCGCAGCTTGACCGCCGCCGGCAGGGTCGGCCGGCTTGCGGAATAATCGATGTCCACTCCTTTGCAAGGAGGCTGCGATGCCGTCCCGATCGATTCCTGTCCTGGGCCTGGCGCTGGCCCTGCTTGCCGGCTGCGCCGACCTCGGGCGCGACCGCTCGCTGGTGGTGGGCAGCAGCACCGCCGATGCCGTCTACGCCAGCCATGGCCAGCCGGTGCGCCGCTGGACCAACCCCGACGGCGGTCAGACGCTGGAATATTCCTCCCAACCCTTCGGCCGGACCTGCTACATGGTCACGCTGGACCGCGAGGGCAGGCTCGTGAGCATCGAGGACACGTTGCGCGAGGCCAGCCGCTTCGCGATCGCGGCCGGCATGACGCAGGAGCAAGTCAGCCGGCGGCTCGGCCGGGAGCGCAGCCGGGTGTTCTTCAAGTTCAGCGGCGAGGACGTGTGGGACTGGAATGTCGACCCCGACCACAGCGGCTATCTGCTGCGCTTCAACGTCCACTTCAAGGACGGCGTGGTGCTGCGCACCACGCAGAGCATGGTGTTCCCGGGCCGCTTCCCCTTCGATCGCTGAGCGGACGCCCGACCGGCGCGCCCGCCCGGGCGCCGTTTGGTCATATTCCGTGAAAAACTGTGGGCCCGCCGCGCTCGCGAGGGCCGGGCTGCCGCTAGAGTGGGCGCCAACCCAGGGAGCACCGAGTGGCCTCAACCACCGCCAGTAACGCGGCCGATCACACCGCATTGACCGTCGCCGACGCCGATTCATCCGCCATGGCGGCGCGCGGCGGCACGCCACGGGCACCGCGCCGCCCTCGCCCGCCGCCGGCCCGCCCCGCAGGCCTGTGGCCGCGGGCCTGGGCGCTGCTGATCGACGGCCTGCTGCTGCTGGCGCTCAGCGCCCCGCTGATGTGGCTGATCTACCGCGAGCCGGTGGCGCGGCTGAGCGACACGCGCCCGGCCAGCCTGGCCATCAACTGGGGCCTGCCGGCGCTGCTGGCCATCCTGTTCTGGACCTGGCAGGGCGCCACGCCCGGCAAGCTGCTGGTGGGCGTGCGCGTGATCGACGCGCGCAGCGGCGGCCGCCCCGACCTGCTGCAGAGCACGGTGCGCTGGCTGGCCTACTTCGCCTCGGCCCTGCCGCTCGGCCTGGGCTTCGCCTGGGCGGCCTTGGACGAGGAGCGCCGCGGCTGGCACGACCGGCTCGCGGGCACGCGCGTCGTGCGGCGCCAGCGCCGCGACGGCAGCAGCGCCGAGGAGGGCCAGGGCTATGCCGCGCGGCACTGGCGCGGCGAGCAGAGCCTGGTGCAGAGCTTCTGGGTCAACAACGTGCTGCTGACGGTGCCGTTGGCGATGGCGCTGACCGGGCTGATGACCTGGATCAGCCTGAAGGGCGAGGCGCTGCAGGCCGGCAGCATCGCGATGCTGGTCGGCTGGCCGCTGATGATCGCGATCGATGTCTGGTGCATCGTCGGCGCCTGGCGCGCCGCCGGCCATTACCTGCGCAACGGCGGTTCGGGCCTGTGGGGCTGGCTGACGCGGCTGAGCCTGATCGGTTCGGCCGCGCAGCTGCTGCTGTCGGCCCTGCTGGGTTTCGCCCCGCAGATGGACGAGTACTGGCAGCTGGCGCGCGGCATCGATCCGATCGGCCAGGCCGCATTCAAGCTCTCGGCCGACGGCCGCACCCTGCGGCTCAGCGGACCGATCGGCATGGGCGATGCGACGCGCCTGCAGGCCCTGCTGGCCGGCACGCCGCAGCCGGTGCGCCTGTTCGAACTGGATTCGCCGGGCGGGCGCATCTATGAGGCCGAGCGCATGGTGGAACTCGTGCGCAAGGCCGGTGCCGGCACGCGCGCCGTGGGCGGCTGCGAGAGCGCCTGCACCCTGGTGTTCCTGGCCGGCGCGCAGCGCCAGCTGATGCCCGGCGCCCAGCTGGGCTTCCACCGCGCCTCCAGCGGCACCTACAACCCGGTGTTCGACGAGATGGCCAATCTCGAGCTCGCGGCCACCTACCGGCGCATGGGCCTGCCCGAGCACTTCATCGAACGCACCGCGCGCACCCCGGCCCATAGCATGTGGTACCCGAAGAGCGAGGAGCTGGTCTCGCATGCGCTGATCGCGGCGGCCCCGCGGACGCTGGACGTGGCGCTGCCGCGCGGCGACGAGGCCTCCCGGCCGGACAGCCTCGCCGATGCGCTGCGCGGCAACCCGGCCTGGTACCAGCTCGACATCCGCTTCCCCGGCCTGGCGGACGAGGCGGCCCAGCGCATGCTCGCCGCACGCGCCACGGCGAGCGGCGACGATGCCGACGGCATGGTGCAGCTGGCCGCGCTGCGGGTGCTGGCCACCCGGATGCCCGAACTGATCGTCGGCGCCCCGCCCGAGCTGCGGCGGCGCTATCTGGGCCTGCTGCGGGCCCAGTTGCGGGCGCTGCCGGACGCGGGCCAATGCCAGGCCCTGCTGGGTGGCGAGCTGAGCCTGCAGCGCCGGCTGCCGCTGGAACTGCAGGCCCAGCAGACCGCCTGGCTGGGCGCCGCGGCCGAGGCCGGCCTGCCGCGCTGGCTGGCGCGGCCGCCCAGCGCGCTGGAGCTGGAGGTGGTGCGCCGCACCCTGGGCGCCCAGGCGCCGGGCTTGCTGAGCGGCCTGTGGTCGGAGGGCCGGACCAGCCCGCCGGGGCGTGACGGCCAGGCCTCCTGCGAGCAGGTCATCCGCCTGATCGACGCCGCCGCGCGCCTGCCGGTGGCGCAGCGGGAGCTGGCCGAGCGGCTGATGTTCCAGGGGCGCGCCGGCTGAGGCGCGGCCGGGCGGCGGCCGGGTCTGCAATTCCACCTATGGAAAACCCTGATCCGGCGGCCAACAATAGCGGGTCTCGCCGTCTGGAGTGCCCATGTCCGCCCGTCCGCTCTACAAATCCCTGTATGCCCAGGTCATCACCGCCATCGTCATCGGCGTGCTGCTGGGTCATTTCTATCCCGACAGCGGCGCCGCGATGAAGCCGCTGGGCGATGGCTTCATCAAGCTGATCAAGATGATCATCGCGCCCATCATCTTCTGCACCGTGGTGGTGGGCATCGCCGGCATGGAAGACATGAAGAAGGTCGGCAAGACCGGTGGCCTGGCCCTGCTGTACTTCGAGATCGTTTCCAGCATCGCGCTGGTGATCGGGCTGGTGGTGGTGAACCTGCTGCAGCCGGGCGCCGGCATGCATGTCGACCCGCACACGCTGGACACCAAGGCGCTGTCGGCCTACACCGGCCCCGGCAAGATGCAGACGACCACCGAGTTCCTGCTGGCCATCATCCCGAACACCGTGGTCGATGCCTTCGCCAAGGGCGAGATGCTGCAGGTGCTGCTGATCGCGGTGATGTTCGGCTTCGCGCTGCACCGCTTCGGCGGCCGCGGCACCCTGGTGTTCGACCTGATCGAGAAGAGCTCGCATGTGCTGTTCGTGATCGTCGGCTACATCATGAAGCTGGCCCCGATCGGCGCCTTCGGTGCGATGTCGTTCACGATCGGCAAGTACGGCGTCGGTTCCCTGGTTCAGCTGGGCAAGCTGATGGGCAGCTTCTACCTGACCTGCCTGCTGTTCATCCTCTGCGTGCTGGGCGGCATCGCGCGTGCGCATGGCTTCTCGATCCTGAAGTTCATCAAGTACATCAAGGAAGAGTTGCTGATCGTGCTGGGCACCTCGTCCTCCGAATCGGTGCTGCCCCGCATGATGGCCAAGATGGAGAACCTGGGTGCACGCAAGTCCACCGTCGGCCTGGTGATCCCGACCGGCTACTCCTTCAATCTCGACGGCACCGCCATCTACCTGACCATGGCCGCCGTCTTCATCGCCCAGGCCACCGACACGCCGATGAGCCTGACCCAGCAGCTGACCCTGCTGGCCGTGCTGCTGCTGACCTCCAAGGGCGCGGCCGGCGTCACCGGCAGCGGCTTCATCGTGCTGGCAGCCACGCTCAGCGCGGTAGGTGGCGTGCCGGTGGCGGGCCTGGCGCTGATCCTCGGGATCGACCGCTTCATGAGCGAGGCGCGCGCGCTGACGAATCTGATTGGCAACGGCGTCGCCACCCTGGTCGTGGCCAAATGGACCGGCGATCTGGACAGCGCGCGTCTGCAGCGCCAGCTCGACGGCGAGACCGACATCGATGCCGAGGCGCCCGAGCAGGTGCTCGATGCGGTGGACCAGCATATGGCGCCCGGCTCCAGGCGCTGAGCGCGGCGGCCGAAGGGAAACGCCCGGCGCGGGCCAGGCCCGCGCGCCCTAGCAGGCTGTTGAAAAACGTCGCGAGGACGGCCAGCTGCTAGGCGCCCGGAGCGCAGGAACCGGAACGTACTTCCTGTACGTGAGGATTCCGAGCACCGCGCAACGCCGCAGATGGTCGCCGCAGTAGTTTTTCAACAGCCTGCTAGCCGCGGCCGAGCTGGAAGGAGGCCGCCACCTCGTTCAGCTCCAGCGCATGGCCGTTCAGGCTGACGGCCGCATCGGCGGACCGGGCCGCCAGGGCCGTGTTGCCCTGGACCATCTCGTCCAGCCGGGTCACCGCGGCATTGATGCGGGCGAAGCCCTGGTGCTGCGCGTCGGCGGCCTGGGCGATCTCGACGATCAGCGCCGAGACGCGCTGCACCGATTCAACCAGCTCGGCCATCGTGCCGCCCGCATCCTGCACCAGGCCGCTGCCTGCATCGACCTTCTCCAGCGAGGCGCCGATCAGGGCCTTGATCTCGCGCGCCGCGGCGGCCGAGCGCTGGGCCAGCGCGCGCACCTCGGAGGCCACGACGGCGAAGCCGCGGCCCTGTTCGCCGGCCCGCGCCGCCTCGACGGCGGCATTCAGCGCCAGGATATTGGTCTGGAAGGCCAGCGCATCGATGACGCCGATGATGTCGCCGATCTTGCGCGAGGCGGCGTGGATCTCGTCCATCGTGCTGACCACACGGCCCATCATGTCGCCGCCGCGCTGCGCCACGCCGGCGGCGCCGTTGGCCAGCCGGGTGGCCTGCGAGGCCGATTCGGCGGTCAAGCGCACCGTGTCGCTCAGGCGCTGCACCGAGCTGGCGGTGTCCTGCAGGCTGCTCGCGGCCTGCTCGGTGCGGGCCGACAGGTCGCGGTTGCCGCTGTTGATCTCGGCCGAGGCGCCGTCGACGCTGCGCGCGGCCTGCTGCACCCGCGCCAGCGCCGCGGCCAGGCGGCTCAGCGCCAGCTTGATGCGCTTGCCGGCCGGCGTGCTGGCATGCACATGCCCCACGTCCAGGCTCATGCGCGCGCCGTCCTGGCCCAGCACGCGCAGCAGGTCGTGCAGTTCCAGGCCTTCCTTGGTGCGCATGCGCATCAGCCGCGCCATCGGGATCTGCACCGCGGTCTGCGCCACCACATAGCCGGCGTGCAGCAGGATGCGCGGGAAGTCGGGCTCGCTCAGGCAGTAGGCCGACACGCCGGCCGCCAGCAGGCGGTCGAACACGATGTGCTGGACCGCGAAGGCCGCGGCCGCGAACAGCAGCACGCGCCAGTCGCGGTACATCAGCAGCACGGCCAGCGTGACGAAGACCCCGAAATGGAACTCCACCCGCCCCATGGCCAGATGGATGTGCAGGGCCACCATGCCGACCTGGGCCAGCGCGATCAGCATCCGCGACGCGGTGCTGCCCGCCGCCAGCGCATAGGCCGCCAGCGCCAGGCCCATCAACAGCGTGCAGCACAGGACGGCGAGACCGGTCTGGCCGTAGTAAACGCCCAGGCCGAGCGCGAGCAAGCCGCTCAGGGCCAGGATGCCCAGCATGGTGCGGTCGCACGCGATATAGAGTTTCTTGAACCCCTGCGGACGCAGTTCCTCCAGCATCGTGATCCTCCCCGATCGTTGACGGCCCGGTGCGGTCTTCGCCTTGATATGTATCAAGAAGCATCTTGCCCGAGCAGCGCACGGACGTTCATGACGGCGCCGATGCGCTCGCGCGTATCGGGACATATTTCACGCTTCGTCCGCCGCCCGTGGCGGCCTTGCGAACGCCGTGAGTCAGTCGCGCGCCTCGGCCTGCGCCCGCAGCCTGGCGTTCACATAGGCGCCTTGCGGCACATGCAGCAGGTCGGCGATGCGCCACAGCACATGGCGCTCATGCGCGCTCAAATGCCCGTCGGCATAGGCGACGCGCCACATATGCTCGATCATGCGCAGCTTCTGCGGCATCTCGAAGCGTTCGTTGATGCGCGAGGTGAAGGCGAACAGGTCGGTGGACTGCTGCGCCACGGCCTCGGCCAGCTCGGCCAGGCGCGCCGCCTCGTCCTCGCCGAGCGCGAACTTGTCGCGCAGCGCGGCCAGCACGGCTTCGCGCTCGCCGGCGTGGAAACTCGGATCGGCGCGCATCACCTCGACCAGCATCACCGCGGTGGCCAGCTGCAAGCCATGCTCCTGGACGGCGGCGGTCGCGCCGGGCAACGGGGGGAGCAGGCCGTCGAACAGGTCCTTGAGCGTCTTCATCAGCATGGCCCAATGATGGCACGAGCGGGGGCGCGCAATCCCTCGCTTGAACGGTGCGAATCGGGCCGACCTCTATCGACAAGCCCGATGCCCGGCACTAGTCTGGGACAACCTGCCTCCCAGGAGTCGACATCATGACGAAGTCCCGCCCCCATCACGCCGGCGCATGTCTGAACCTGATCGCGGCCGCCGCGCTGGCCGCCCTGACGCTGGGCCAGGCGCAGGCCGCGCCGCGCAGCGACGGCAGCAGCAGCAGCACGCGCGCCACCCAGGACCCCGGCTACGCCCTGGTCCAGCTCAACGGCGAACCGCTGGCCACCTACGCCAAGACCAAGCCGCCCAGCGGCAAGAAGATCGACTTCGACCAGAGCAGCACCAAGGCCTACCGCGCCCAGCTCTCGGCCCTGCGCAACGACTTCAAGGCCTGGCTGCGCGCCAACGTGCCGCAGGCCAGCGTCAGCGGCGAGTTCGACATCGCCCTCAACGCCGTGGCGGTCAAGCTGGGCGGCGCCACGCTGGCCCAGGTGGCGGCCGCGCCGATGGTCCGGATGGCGCAGTACCAAGGCCTCTACTACCCCAACGGGGCCGACCCCGACCTGGCCATCATCCGCGCCACCGATGCCTGGGCCCAGGCCGGCGGCGCCGCGAACGCCGGCGCCGGCGTGCGGGTCGCCATCGTCGACTCCGGCATCGACACCGGCCACCCCTGCTTCGGCGATGCCGGCTATCCCGCCCAGACCCAGCTCGGCGACCGCAGCTTCACCAACAACAAGGTCGTGGCGGCCAAGGTCTTCAACAACAAGACCCCGACGCAGCGCTACACGCCGGAGGCCATCGACTCGCATGGCACCCATGTGGCCGGCACCGTGGCCTGCAATCACGAGACCCCCACCGTGGTCGACGGCGTGACCCTGCCCTACAAGATGTCCGGCGTCGCGCCGCGCGCCATGCTGGGCAACTACAACGTGTTCCCGGGTGCGGTCGGCAATGCGCGCTCCGAGGACATCCTGAACGCGCTGGAAGCCGCCTATGCCGACGGTTTCGACATCGCCAATATGAGCCTGGGCGGCGGGGCCCATGGCATCCAGGATCTGCTGACGGTAGCGGTCGACAACCTCGACCGCGCCAATATGGTGGTCGCGATCGCCAACGGCAACGAAGGGCCGGGCTACCGCACGGTCGGCTCGCCCGGCTCGGCGGCGCGCGGCCTCAGCGCAGGCGCCAGCTCGGTCGGCCACGAGATCTTCCATCTGCTGAGCGTCGCTGGCAGCGGCTACCGCGCCGTCAAGGGCGAGTTCGGCAGCGGCCCGGTCAGCGCGCCGCTGCGCGTGCTCGCCGATGCCAGCAGCCCCTTCAACGGCCTGTCGCTGGCCTGCGAGCCTTTCACCGCCGGCAGCCTGCAGGCCCGCATCGCGCTGATCTCGCGCGGCGTCTGCGACTTCAGCGTCAAGCTGCGCCATGTGCAGGCGGCCGGCGGCGTCGGCGCCATCGTCGTCAACCGCGAGCCGGGCACCTTCGTGATGGGCGGCGACGGCCTGCCGAGCCAGCCCAGCATTCCCGGCTTCATGGTCGATCCCGCGGACGGCCCCGCGCTGAAGGCCGCCGACGGCGCGGGCGCGACGCTGCCGCAGTTCGGTACCTACGAAGCGGTGGCCGCCAACAACGATGTCATCGCCGACTTCACGTCCTGGGGTCCCACCGATGTCGACTTCCGCATCAAGCCGGATGTGACGGCCCCCGGCGTCAACATCGTCTCGTCGATCCCGCGCAGCTACTGCGGCGGTGCGCCCTGCTTCGCCTTCTTCAACGGCACCTCGATGGCCTCGCCCCATCTGGCCGGCAGCGCCGCCATCGTGCGCCAGCAGCACCCCGGCTGGAGCGCCGCCACGGTGCGCTCGGCCATCGTCAACACCGCCGACCGCAAGGTGATCAAGACCCTCGACAAGAGCGGCATCGTCAGCGATGCCAATCAGGTCGGCAGCGGGCGCGAGAACCTGCCGGCCGCGCTGCAGGCCCAGGTGGCGCTGGACCCGGTCAGCCTGAGCTTCGGCGCCGTGCCCTCGGGCAGCGGCATGAGCCTGCAGGCCAGCGTGCAGCTGAGCAATATCAGCGGCGCCGCCCAGAGCTACAGCCTGCAGGTGGTCGAGCCGGCGGGCGCCGGCCTGACGTTCTCGGTGGCCGGCGGCGCGCTGACGCTCGCCCCCGGTGCCAGCGCCTCGGTGCCCGTCACGATGAGCCTGAGCAAGGGCGCCGGCGGCGGCCACAAGCAGGCCGTGCTGCAGGTGCTGGCCGGCGGCAAGGTGGTGGCCCAGGCCATGCTGTACGCGCTGGTCAAGTAGCGGCGGTGGCCGCGGCGTGACCTAAGCCACGCCGCGGCCGGTCCCGCACGCCCGCGCCGGCATCGGCCGGCAGCTCTGGTCTGGGTCTTGCTTGACCCTGTGCATCGATCGATTCGAATGCATCAGGCACAGGAACCCGTCCATGGCAGCCCCTCCCCTTCCCGCGCGTCCGAACGAGATGTCCCTGGTCAATCTGGCCGCGCGCCAACGCATGCTGTCGCAGCGCATGGTGCTGCAGACCGTGCTGGCCGCCCGCGGCAGCGAGCCGCAGCTGATGGCGGCCCGGGCCTCGCTGACCCTCTTCGCCGACAGCCAGCGGCGCCTGACCCAGCAGGCGCCGCAGCAGATGGAGGCCGTCGACGCCGAGCGCATACGCCATGTCTACCAGGGCCCCCAGGGCGTGGGCCCGGTCATCGAGGCCTTCACCCGCCTGGTCGGCAGCACCCTGGAGCTGGCCGAGCGTCAAAGCCCGCGCGTCGAGGAATCGCTGGCCCGGCTGGTGGACGGCACCGATGCCGCCCTGGAGGCGCTGAACACCGCCACCACCGCCTATGACCAGCTCGGCAAGGCCAAGTCCGACGCGATGATGAAGGAGCTGTCCGGCATCGTCGCCTCGATCCAGACCGTGGCCCGCCAGGCCAAGATCGTCAGCTTCAACGCCCAGGTGATGGCGGCCCGCGCCGGTCAGCAGGGCCGCGAGTTCGCGGTGGTGGCCCATGTGCTGTCGGGCATCACCCACGAGATCGACGGGCTGTCGCACAAGGCGGTGGCACTGGCGGGGCGGGGGCATGCTTAGTCGACACCCTGCTGGCACGCAAGCGCAGTGGCAGACACCCCCATCCCCCTTCAAGACCAGGGGCGGAGCCTCTCCACACCGCCGTCTTGACGAAGCGGCCACCATGCGTCTGCCGGAGTACTCGCCCCATGCGGTGGCCGAGCACGCGGTGCCGCTCCCGTCCGCCGACCGAAAGAGAGCCCAAGAAAAACGCCGCCCGGGTGGGCGGCGTTGCGAAGCAGGGTGGGCGCGGTCCGGTTTCAGCGCACGCGCCCTTCCTTCCAGGCGTTCAGCAGCTTGTCGTAGGCGATGGTCTCGCCCTTGGGCTTCTCGTTGGCCAGTTTGGCCCAGGGCGCGCCCTTGTCGGACAGCCACTTGGCAGCGGTTTCCTTCTTGTTCAGCTTGGGCGCGCACTTGGCCATGCCGGCGCGCTCCAGGCGGCCCAGCACCTGGTCCATTTCATCCGCGAGGCTGTCCATCGCGGCCTGTGGGCTCTTCTCGCCGGTCACCGCCTGGGCCACGTTCTTCCACCACAGCTGGGCGAGCTTGGGGTAGTCGGGCACATTGGTGCCGGTAGGCGTCCAGGCCACGCGCGCGGGGCTGCGGTAGAACTCCACCAGGCCACCCAGCTTGGGCGCCAGATCGGTCATGGCCTTGGAGCGGATGTCGCTCTCGCGGATCGGGGTCAGGCCGACGATGGTCTTCTTCAGGCTGGTGGTCTTGGCGGTCACGAACTGCGCATACAGCCAGGCGGCCGCGGTGCGGTTGGCGTCATGGTTGGCAAAGAAGGTCCAGCTGCCCACGTCCTGGTAGCCGTTCTGCATGCCCTGCTTCCAGTAGGGGCCGTTGGGGCCGGGCGCCATGCGCCATTTCGGCGTGCCGTCGGCATTCACGACCGGCAGGCCGGGCTTGGTCATGTCGGCCGTGAAGGCGGTGTACCAGAAGATCTGCTGCGCGATCTGGCCCTGGGCCGGCACGGGGCCGGCCTCGCCGAAGGTCATGCCGGTGGCCTCCTTGGGCGCGTATTTCTTCATCCAGTCGACATACTTGCTCAGCGCGTAGACGGCGGCCGGCGAGTTGGTGGCGCCGCCGCGCGCCACCGAGGCCCCGACCGGCGTGCATTTGTCGTCGGCGACGCGGATGCCCCATTCGTCGACCGGCATGCCGTTGGGGATGCCCTTGTCGGCCGTGCCGGCCATCGACAGCCAGGCATCGGTGAAGCGCCAGCCCAAGGACGGGTCCTTCTTGCCGTAGTCCATATGGCCGTAGATGGGCTTGCCGTCGATAGTCTTGACGTCTTCGCTGAAGAAGGCGGCGATGTCCTCGTAGGCGCTCCAGTTCAGCGGCACGCCCAGCTCGTAGCCGTATTTGGCCTTGAACTTGTCCTTCAGGTCCTTGCGCTCGAACAGGTCGGCGCGGAACCAGTAGAGATTGGCAAACTGCTGGTCGGGCAGTTGGTAGAGCTTGCCATCGGGCGCCGTGGTGAAGCTGGTGCCGATGAAGTCCTTGATGTCGATGCCGGGGTTGGTGAACTCCTTGCCTGCGCCGCTCATGTAGTCGCTCAGGTTCATGACCTTGCCGTAGCGGTAATGGGTACCGATCAGGTCGGAATCGGAGATCCAGCCGTCGTAGATGCTCTTTCCCGACTGCATCGAGGTCTGCAGCTTCTCGACCACGTCGCCTTCCTGGATCAGGTCGTGCTTGACCGTGATGCCGGTGATCTCGGCGAAGGCCTTGGCCAGGGTCTTGCTCTCGTACTCATGGGTCGTGATGGTCTCGGACACCACCGAGATCTCCTTGACGCCCTTGGCCTGCAGCTTCTTCGCGGCCTCGATGAACCACTTCAGCTCGGCCAGCTGCTGCTCCTTGCTCAAGGTGCTGGGCTGGAACTCGGCGTCGATCCATTTCTTGGCCTCGGCCTCGCCGGCCCAGGCACCGCCTTGCGCGCCCAGGGCCAGCAGGGCCGCCGCGGCGAGCACGGTGTACTTGATCTTTTGCTGTAGCACTCTTGTCTCCTCTGTCATCGAACGTCCCCCTGCACGAGGATGGCGGCGGCCCCGGGGGAGTGAGGGGGCCGGATCCTGATAGAAACCGCTATTCAGCCCTTGCGCATGATCAGCGCCAGCACGGCCATCGAGATCAGCAGGCTGATCCACACGCTGGGCTCGCTGTCCAGCGCGAACCATTCGGCCATGCGGCCGGACAGGCCCACGAAGGCCAGGTTGATGTAGGCGGCCGTCAGCAGGCCGATGAAGAGCCGGTCGCCGCGCGTGGTCTGCAGCGGCAGGAAACCCCTGCGCAGGGTCGTGGGCGATCTGAGCTCCCAGATCGTCATGCCGATCAGCATCAGCACGATGCAGCCGAAGAACACCGCCACCGGGGTCGTCCAATACATCCACTCGAACATTTCTCAACTCCTCTTCAACCCAAGCTCCATGAGCACCGCCAACGGCCGGCGCAGCCCGGCCCTCTTCCAGCGGCGTGCGGCGATCCGGCTTTGCCGGGCGCTCGCATGCGCCCCCTTGAGGGGGCCGCCGCAGGCGGTAGGGGGTGGTCTCATACCCGCCCCATGGCAAAGCCCTTGGCGATGTAGTGGCGCACGAACCAGATCACGATGGCGCCGGGCACGATGGTCAGCGTGCCGGCCGCGGCCAAGGTGGCCCAGTCCATGCCGGAGGCGCTGACCGTGCGGGTCATCGTGGCGACGATGGGCTTGGCGTTGACGCTGGTCAGCGTGCGGGCCAGCAGCAGTTCCACCCAGCTGAACATGAAGCAGAAGAAGGCCGCCACGCCGACGCCCGCCTTGATCAGCGGCAGGAAGACGGTGAGGAAGAAGCGCGGGAACGAGTAGCCGTCGATATAGGCGGTCTCGTCAATTTCTCGGGGGATGCCGCTCATGAAGCCTTCCAGGATCCACACCGCCAGCGGCACGTTGAACAGCAGGTGAGCCAGCGCCACCGCGATATGCGTGTCCATCATCCCCAAGGTCGTGTAGAGCTGGAAGAAGGGCAAGAGGAACACCGCGGGCGGCGTCATGCGGTTGGTCAGCAGCCAGAAGAACACATGCTTGTCGCCGAGGAAGGAGTAGCGGCTGAAGGCATAGGCCGCCGGCAGCGCCACGCTGACCGAGATCAGCGTGTTGATGCCCACGTAGATCAGGCTGTTGATATAGCCCGAGTACCAGGACGGGTCGGTGAAGATGGTCTTGTAGTTGTCCCAGGTGAAATGCTGGGGGAAGAAGCTGAAGCTGGACAGGATCTCCTGGTTGGTCTTGAAGCTCATATTGACCATCCAGTAGATGGGCAGCAGGGCGAACACCAGATAGGCGATCAGGAAGATCGTGCGCTTGCGGAAGCGGTTTTCATCCATGCTGGACCTCCCGCCGGGCCGTCCAAAGGGAGGTCCGCGCCCCCTCGGGGGGCAGCGAACGAAGTGAGCGTGGGGGCATCATGTCGGCTCCTTCTCCGTCTGGCCCAGCGCCTGCATCCAGTTGTAGAGGATGAAGCAGAGCAGCAGGATGATCAGGAAATAGATCAGCGAGAACGCGGCGGCCGGGCCCAGGTCGAACTGGCCGACGGCCTTTTGCGTCAGGTACTGGCTGAGGAAGGTGGTGGCATTGCCCGGCCCGCCGCCGGTCAGCACAAAGGGTTCGGTGTAGATCATGAAGCTGTCCATGAAGCGCAAGAGCACCGCGATCATCAGCACGCCGCGCATCTTGGGCAGCTGGATATAGCGGAACACGGCGAACTTTGACGCACCGTCGATGCGGGCCGCCTGGTAGTAGGCGTCGGGGATCGAGCGCAGGCCGGCGAAGGCCAGCAGCGCCACCAGCGGCGTCCAGTGCCAGACGTCCATGATCAGCACGGTCAGCCAGGCATCGGCCGCATCGCCGGTGTAGTTGTAGTCAACGCCCAACCATTGCAGCGCGGCGCCCAGCAGGCCGATGTCGGCGCGGCCGTAGATCTGCCAGATCGTGCCGACCACGTTCCAGGGGATCAGGAGCGACAAGGCCACGATCACCAGCACGGCCGAGGCCTTCCAGCCCTGGGCCGGCATCGAGAGCGCCAGCGCGATGCCCAGCGGGATCTCCACCGCCAGCACCGCGGCCGAAAACCCGAGCTGGCGCCACAGCGCGCCATGCAGTTCCTCGTCGCGCATCACCGCGGCAAACCATTCGGTGCCGACGAACACGCGGCGCTCCGGCGAGATGATGTCCTGCACCGAATAGTTCACCACCGTCATCAGCGGCAGGATGGCCGAGAAGGCCACGCAGATGAAGACCGGCAGCACCAGGAACCAGGCCTTCTGATTGATGGGCTTCATAGGACCCCCACGGCACTATGTGCCTGCCCCCCACGGGGGCGCTCGCCTTTCTTGAGACGGCTCGGCGAAAGGCTCATGCGGCCACCTCCTTGGCATTGATCAGCTCTTCGTTGCGGCCGTAGAAGCAGGTATGGGTGCCCAGCACCTGCAGCCCGACCTCGCTGTCGACGGCCGGCGGCCGGGACTGCGCGCTCAGGCGCAGCTTCACCATCTGCTCGCCGACCTGGGCGCCGAGCAGCCAGTAGGTGCCGATGTCCTGCACCTGGGCCACGCGGGCGCGCAGCGCACCGGCGGCACCGGCCTCGACCAGGCCCACGTACTCGGGCCGCACGCCCAGGGTGAACTCGCGCGCCGCCTCCAGCTGCTGGTACAGCACGCCGAAGGGCAGGGGCAGGTCCTGCCCCGCCACCTCGATGCCGCCCTGGGCCTTGAAACGCCCGGGCAGGAAGTTCATGCCCGGCGAGCCGATGAAGTTGCCGACGAACATATGCTGCGGCCGCTCGAACAGCGCATCGGCCGAGCCGACCTGCACCGCGCGGCCACGGCTCATCACGACGATCTGGTCGGCGAAGGTCAGGGCCTCCACCTGGTCATGGGTCACGTAGATCAGCGTGAGCTTGAGCTCATGGTGGATCTGCTTGAGCTTGCGGCGCAGCTGCCATTTCAGATGCGGATCGATCACGGTCAGCGGCTCGTCGAACAGCACGGCCGACACGTCCTCGCGCACCAGGCCGCGGCCCAGCGAGATCTTCTGCTTGGCGTCGGCCGTCAGGCCGGCGGCGCGCTGGTTCAGCTGACCGCTCATCTCCAGCATCTCGGCGATCTGGCCGACGCGGGCCTTGATGCGGTCGGGCGCGACGCCGCGGTTCTTCAGCGGGAAGGCCAGATTCTCGGCCACCGTCATCGTGTCGTAGATCACCGGGAACTGGAACACCTGGGCGATGTTGCGGGCCTGCGGCGACAGCGCGGTGACATCGCGGCCATCGAAGCGGACCGTGCCATGCGAGGGCTTCACCAGGCCGGAGATGATGTTGAGCATGGTCGTCTTGCCGCAGCCCGACGGGCCAAGCAGGGCATAGGCGCCGCCGTCGTCGAACGCCATCTTCAGCGGCAGCAACGCATAGTCGGCGTCGCCCTGCGGGTTCGGCCGGTAGGCGTGGGCCAGGTCGAGGTCGATTCTTGCCATTTCAGCGCCCCCCTGACTGGCGCTCGGGTGCGATCATCAACGCGCCCTGCGCGTCGAACACATAGGTCTGGCCCGCATGCAGATACAGCGTGATCGGCGCGCCCAGCTCGAAATAATGCACGCCGGTCAGTTGCGCGACCAGTTCGCCGATCTCGCTATGCACATGGACGAAGGTGTCGGAGCCCGAGATCTCGGCCAGCTCCACCCGGCCCTTGAGCGCGATGTCGCCCGGCTGGCCCGCCACGCGCAGCGCGCTGGCGCGCATGCCCACGGTCACCGGCCCCGTCACCGCGGACCCGGCCGCCAGTTCCAGGCTCAGTCCCGGCACCAGCTCGACGCGGCCGCCCAGCCCCAGCGCCGGCAGCAGGTTCATCGGCGGGTCGCTGAAGGCGCGCGCCACGCGCAGCGAGACGGGCTCGTGGAAGACCTCGGCCGTGGGGCCGTACTGCAGCAGCTCGCCGGCGTCCAGCACCGCGGTGTAGCCGCCCAGCAGCAGGGCCTCGGCCGGCTCGGTGGTGGCGTAGACCACGGTGGAATCGCCGGTGGCGAACAGCTGGCTCAGTTCCTCGCGCAGCTCCTCGCGCAGCTTGTAGTCCAGGTTCACCAGCGGCTCGTCCAGCAGCATCAGCGGCGCGTTCTTGATCAACGCGCGCGCCAGGGCCACCCGTTGCTGCTGGCCGCCGGACAGCTGGGCCGGCAGCTTGTCCAGGTGCATCTCGATGTGCAGCTTCTCGGCCAGCTGGTCCACCTGCCTCCTGATCGCGTCGCGACTCAGGCCCCCGCGCAGCTTCAGCGGCGAGGCGATGTTGTCGCGCACCGTCATCGACGGGTAGTTGATGAACTGCTGGTAGACCATCGCGACATTGCGCTCGCGCACCGGCATGCCGGTCACGTCCACGCCGTCGACCAGGACCCGGCCGGCCGCGGGCCGGTCCAGCCCCGCCATCAGGCGCATCAGCGTGGTCTTGCCGGCCTGGGTGGCGCCCAGCAGCACGGTGACCGCTCTGGCTTGGAGCTTCAGATCCAGCGGGTAGAGGTGCTCGGCGGCGCCCACCCGGTGGCTGATGCCCTGCAGACTCAAATGCATTTTTGTTGTCTCTCTCGTTCAGTCGTTCCCAACGGGATGGGCCTGGAACCAGTCCGCCACCGCGGCGCGCTGCGCCTCGCTGTAGTGCAGGCCCAGCTTGGAACGGCGCCACAGCACGTCGTCGGCGCTGCGCGCCCATTCCTCGCGCTGCAGATAGCGCAGCTCGATCTCGTACAGACCGGGGGCCACCTCTTGCCCCAGCCGGTCCAGGCCGTCCGCCCCGCCCAGCACGCGGCCGACACGCGAACCATAGGCGCGCGCCAGGCGCCGCGCCAGTGCCCCCGGCAGCCAGGCATGGCGCTGGCGCAGGGCCGTGACCAGGCGCTCGAAGTCGGTGTCGGGCCGCTGCGGCGCGCCTATCCATTCGCGCAGGTCGCCGCCGGGCAGATAGGCCCGCTCGGTCCAAGGCTTGCGTTTGTCGCCCAGCATGCCGCCCACCAGGTCGGCCGCATCCTCGGCCAGCTTGCGGAAGGTGGTGATCTTGCCGCCCCAGACGCTCAAGAGCGGCGCGCCCAAGGTGTTCGTTTCCAGCAGGTAGTCGCGCGTCACGGCCGAGGGATCGCCGGAGGCGTCGTCCAGCAGCGGGCGCACGCCGGCATAGCTCCACACCACGTCGGCGCGCGTCACCGGCTTGGTGAAGTAGCGGCTGGCCTGCTCGCACAGATAGGCGATCTCCTGCTCGTCGATCTGCGCCTTGCCGGACCTCGCGGAAAGCCCGGCCAGCGCCTCCTGCGGCAGCTCCACGTCGGTGGTGCCGATCAGCGTGTAGTCGGCTTCAAACGGGATCGCGAAGATGATGCGCCGGTCGGGGTTCTGGAAGATATAGGCATGGTCATGCTCGAAGCAGCGCTTCACCACGATATGGCTGCCCTTGACCAGGCGCAGGTTCTTGGTGGCCAGCACCTCGCCGCGCGCCGGGCGCGCGATGCCGCGCAGAAAGCTCTCGGCCCAGGGACCGGCCGCATTGACCAGCGCGCGGGCACGCACCACGCGCTCGCCCTCCGGGGTCTGGATCGTCGCGATCCAGGCGTCACCCTGGCCGTCAACGACGCGCTGCACCGCGGTCACCGCGCTGCGCGTCAGCAGCTCGGCGCCCTTCTCGCGCGCATCCAGCGCATTCAGCAGCACCAGTCGCGCGTCGTTGACCCAGCCGTCCGAATAGACGAAGCCGCGCGTGTAGCTGGGCTTGAGCGGCCGGCCGACCGGCGAGGTCCGCAGGTTCACGCCGGCGGAGCCCGGCAGCACCTCGCGGCGCGCCAGATGGTCGTAGAGGAACAGGCCGATGCGCACCATCCAGGCCGGGCGCATCGCCGCATCGTGCGGCATCACGAAGCGCAGCGGCCACATGATGTGCGGCGCGCTCTTCAACAGCACCTCACGCTCCTGCAGCGCCTTGCGCACCAGCGAGAACTCGTAGTACTCCAGGTAGCGCAGGCCGCCGTGGATCAGCTTGGTGGACGCGGACGAGGTGTGCGCGGCGAAATCGTCGCGTTCGGCCAGCAGCACCTTCCAGCCGCGCCCGGCCAGGTCGCGCGCAATGCCGGCGCCATTGATGCCGCCACCCACCACCAGTACATCGTGGGTCTGGGCGGGCGCGGCGGCGCGGGCGGTAGCGGCGTGATCGGGTTCGACGGCGGTCAAGATGATGGGGGCTCCGAGGCGACGCTTAGGTTCGCTATTTTGTTCTTCTTTTTTTCTTTTTAGCGCGTTTTGGTGCGATTCATGCCAGGGTTAACCCTGTTTATGGTTCGTTTTGATTCGCTTTAGGCTCGCAGCCACCCCAGAACGGTGCAGCGCCGCGCCCCTACCTACACTCCCGGCCATGATGCCCAGCAATCCCCGCCAGAACGAGCTGCTTTCGGAGGTGCGCGCGCGCGGCTCGGTCAGCGTCGAAGCCCTGGCCGAGCGCTTCGGCGTGACCCTACAGACCGTGCGCCGCGACGTGCAGCGCCTGGCCGAGGCCGGCCTGGTCGCGCGCTTTCACGGCGGCGTGCGCGTGCCGGCCAGCACCACCGAGAACATCGCCTACCGCCAGCGCCAGGCCCTGCAGGCCGAGGGCAAGGCGCGCATCGCCAAGGCCATCGCGCAGCGCATCCCGGCCGGCTGTTCGCTGATCCTGAACCTGGGCACCACCACCGAGGCCGTGGCGCGCGAGCTGCTGCACCACAAGGGCCTGCGCGTGATCACCAACAACCTGAATGTCGCGACGATCCTGAGCGACAACGCGGACTGCGAGCTGGTGATGGTGGGTGGCACGGTGCGGCACCGCGACCGCGGCGTGGTCGGCGAGGCGGCGGTGGACTTCATCCGCCAGTTCAAGGTGGACATCGGCCTGATCGGCATCTCGGGCATCGAGAGCGACGGCTCGCTGCGCGACTTCGACTACCGCGAGGTGATGGTGGCGCGCACCATCATCGAGCATTCGCGCGAGGTCTGGCTGGCCGCCGACGCCAGCAAGTTCAACCGCCCGGCGATGGCCGAGGTGGCGCGGCTGCCGCAGATCGACCTGCTGTGCACCGACGTGGCGCCGCCCGAGCCCTATCCGGCGCTGCTGGGCGACGCCGGCGTCGAGCTGCTCGTCGCCGGCTAGCCGCAGCACCACCAGAGACAAGCACCCCCATGACCTACCTGCTCGCCCTCGACCAGGGCACCTCCAGCTCGCGCTCCATCGTCTTCGACGCCGCGGGCCACATCGTCGCGATGGCGCAGCGCGAGTTTCGCCAGATCTATCCGCAGCCCGGCTGGGTCGAGCACGACGCCATGGAGATCTGGCAGAGCCAGCTGGCCACCGCGCGCGAAGTGCTGGCCAAGGCGAACTTGAAGGCCGCCGACATCAAGGCCCTGGGGATCACCAACCAGCGCGAGACCACCGTGGTGTGGAACCGCAGGACCGGCCAGCCCATCCACCACGCCATCGTCTGGCAGGACCGCCGCGCCGAGCCCACCTGCGCCGCCCTGCGCGAGCAAGGCCTGACCCCGCTGGTGCAGCGCAAGACCGGCCTGGTGATCGACGCCTACTTCTCCGGCACCAAGCTGAAGTGGATCCTCGACCAGGTGCCGGGCGCGCGCGAACAGGCCGAGCGCGGCGAGCTGGCCTTCGGCACCGTCGACAGCTGGCTGATCTGGCAGCTGACGAAAGGCGAGGTGCATGTCACCGACGTCAGCAACGCATCGCGCACGATGCTGTTCAATGTCCACGAAAACCGCTGGGACCAGGAGCTCCTGGAACGCCTGGAAATTCCTGCCTCCATGCTGCCGGCGGTGCATCCCTCGGCCCACGAGTTCGGCCGCGCCGCGCCCGAGCATCTGGGTGGCGCGATCACGATCGGCGGCATCGCCGGCGACCAGCAGAGCGCGTTGTTCGGCCAGGCCTGCTTCAAGGCCGGCATGGCCAAGAACACCTACGGCACCGGCTGCTTCATGCTGATGCACACCGGCGCGCGCTTCCAGACCTCGGCCAACGGCCTGATCACCACCAGCGCGGCGCAATCCACCGTCACCCCCGAGTTCGCGCTGGAGGGCAGCGTGTTCATCGGCGGTGCGGTGGTGCAATGGCTGCGCGACGGGCTGCAGGCGATCAAGGGCAGCGGCGAGGTCCAGGCCCTCGCGGAAAGCGTGCCCGACGCCGGCGGCGTGATGTTCGTGCCGGCCTTCACCGGCCTGGGCGCGCCCTACTGGCAAACGGAGGCGCGCGGCGCCATCGTGGGACTGACGCGCGGCTCCACGGTCGCCCACATCGCGCGCGCGGCGCTGGAGAGCATCGCCTTCCAGAGTGCGGCCCTGCTGCAGGCCATGAGCCGCGACGCGGTGGCCGCCGGCGGCGCGCCGGTCAGCGAGCTGCGGGTGGACGGCGGCGCCTGCGTCAACAACCTGCTGATGCAGTTCCAGGCCGATCTCCTGGGCATCCCGGTGCTGCGGCCCAAGGTGATCGAGACCACGGCCCTGGGCGCAGCCTATCTGGCCGGCCTGACCGCCGGGGTCTACAAGAGTCTCGACGAGCTGGGCAGGCAATGGCAGGCCGAGCGCAGCTTCCTGCCGACCATGCCGCGCGAGCGCGCGGCCGAGCTGATGGCGCAGTGGGAGCGCGCGGTACGGCAGGCCTGCACCGGCTGATGATGATGATGGCGCCGGGGGCGACCGGGCCCGGCGCGGCATTCAGGTATTCAGGCGCTCGCGCGCGGTCTCCGGCACCGCGATCGCCCGTCCGGTGTCGCCCTGCCGGACATGGCGGATCACCTGGTCGATCTCGCGCAAGCCCTGGGAGACGGCCTTGTCCGGGCTGGCCACGAAATCGCTCCGGGTCTGCCGCATCAGGCTCACCGCCCGGCCGGCATGATCGCAGTACAGCTCGACCTCGGCGGCACGCAGCTGCAGGCCGAATGCCGCTCGCTGGCCCGCCCGCCGCGTGCGGGCGTCGGCCGACACGCGGTGTCCGGCTTCATGAGCGGCGCGGCAACTGAGGCCGGCCGCGGGCCGGTCCCGACAAGGCGATGCGCCCCGCTTGTGTGCACCGCCACCGGCCGCGCCCCACCCTTACGCCGCCGGCCAGCGGTGTTTTCTCCGCCTTGGCATGGCGACACAGAAGACGCGGGGCTCCGTTCGGCCTCGCGCCGGGCTCCGGGCTCCGAGGACTCCTCGGCAAAGCGGCCCGGCCAGGCCCGCTCCAGCCGCTCGTTCTTGGTGTGCAGCTCGGCGGGCCGCCTGTTTTCAAGTTAACAACTTTGAAGATGCGCAAACGGGCTTCAGCGACGAAGATTCTGACATTCCCGCCATCGCCAAAGCCGTTCCGAGAGGAGCCCGAGATGACCAAACCCGAAGTCTGCGTACCCGCCGCGATGCACAACTACCACGAGATCCTGCGCAACGATCTGGCCGAGTTGCCCGGCCTGGCAGCCATGCCGGCGCCGGCCGCCGAGCCCTCTGACCGACTCTGACCGAACCGGCAAGCCCAACCCATGCCGCGCCGGGCGGCTTGCCCCTCATGTCCAGTGCGCGCTATCCGGAGCCTTCACCATGTCCCTTCGCATCAACGACATCGCCCCCGACTTCAGTGCCGAGACCACGCAGGGCACGATCAAGTTCCATGACTGGATCGGCGACAGCTGGGCCATCCTGTTCTCGCACCCGAAGGACTTCACCCCCGTGTGCACGACCGAGCTCGGCTATATGGCCAAGATCGAGCCCGAGTTCAGCCGGCGCGACACCAAGCTGATCGGCCTGAGCGCCGATCCGGTGGCGCGCCACGGCGAGTGGGCCAAGGACATCGAGGAAACGCAGGGCTCGGCGGTCAAGTACCCGATGATCGGCGACAGCGACCTGGCCGTGGCCAAGCTCTACAACATGCTGCCGGCCGACGAGGTGGAGTCCGACGGCCGCACCGCGGCGAACAACGCCACCGTGCGCTCGGTCTTCATCATCGGCCCGGACAAGAGGATCAAGCTGATGCTGACCTACCCGATGACCACCGGCCGCAACTTCGACGAGATCCTGCGCGTGCTCGACTCGATGCAGCTGACCGCCAAGCACAAGGTCGCGACCCCGGTGAACTGGCGGCAGGGCGAGGACGTGATCATCACGCCGGCCGTTTCCAACGAGGAGGCCGAGCAATCGTTCCCGGGCTTCAAGACCATCAAGCCCTATCTGCGCACGACCAGGCAGCCCGTCTGAACGGCGCGGCTTCGGCCCGTCCCGCCTAGGGCCTGCCAACCCTACGGCAAAGGGTCGCGAAGGCCTGCCGCATCAGTTCCACGCCGACACGATCAGCAGCACCCTGCCCGACACGCCCGGCTTGGACTGGCCCGCGGGCAGCGGCACCTCGATCTGCAGCGCACCGCCCTTGACCGTCTCGTAGCTGAGCGCGCGCGTGGCCACGCCGACGCGCTCGCTTTCCCAGCCGTACTTGATTTGCCAATCGCCCCCGGCCTCGTTGATCGGCGGCTCCAGCGAGATCAAGAGGCTGTCGCGGAACAGATGGCTGCCCTCGAAATGCTGGTCGGGCCAGAAGCGCTGGTTGACCTGGTAGTCGGGCACGCGCACGCCCAGGTCCATCGCATAGGCCAGCGTGCGGTCCTGGGTGCTGACCTTGGCGCGGTTGGCCAGGAACACGCTGGACAGATAGATCATGTTCCCGCCCGTGGCCTGCTGCTGCGTCAGCTGCTGATGGGTGCGACAGGCCGGCGAGTCCTCCTCGGCGGTGCGCCGGCTCAGGAACCAGCGCTTGCCGCGCGGCCGCGCCAGCAGCTCGAACTGGTAGAGCGCCTCGACCTCCGCGGCCTGTGCCTCCAGCTTCTCGGGCAGCCGCACCTCGTCGATCTGCAGCCAGATGTCCACCCGCACGTCGCCGAACAGGAAGCGCGCCAGGTTCTGGTAGGCCTCCTCGCTGTTGACGATGCCGAAGAAGCCCGAATGCGCGCGGTAGCAGTAGGCCGTCGCCGCGGTCCTGGTGATCTTGAGCTGCCGGTCCACACCCCAGACCGAGGCGTTGTCCACCTTGACCAGGCCGTCGCTGCCATTGCCGGCAAAGGTGCGCGACAGACCCATGCCGGCCTCGTAGTCGATCCGGTTGGTGCCCACCATGCAGAAGAAGCGCTCGATCGGGAACACCTCGGCGGGCAGGAAGTCCACGCGCCGGTACTTGTCGTAGACCGCCTGCAGGTTCAGGTAGCCGGCCATGCGCTTGTGGTTGAAGTTGTCGATGTCGTTCACGGTCAGCCAGCTCGGCACCTTGAAGCCGGCCAGCTGGATGCCGTTGTGCGGCGTCGCGTAGGTGAAGATCTTGTCGACCGAGCGGCGCGCCGGCGCGTCGCCGAGCTCGGGGTTCTGCAGAAAGCCGCGCACCACCAGGCCGCCCATCGAATGCGCGACCAGGTAGCAGCGGAAGTCCGCTTCGACCAGGCCCTCCTGCGCGACGACCAGCTCGCGCACGCGCAGGATCAGCGCCGACAGGCCGCGCGAATAGTCCTCGATGTCGCGCGCCTTGCCCGTGCCCAGCAGGCACGAGCCATCGTCGTAATAACGGTAGACCACGACCGAGCGCGCCGGGATGCCGGTGTTGCCGACGCGCGGCTGCCAGTCGACATCCATGATGTCCAGGCCATTCTCGTACACATCGCCGTAGCCGAACTCGGCGGCCAGGCGCAGCAGCGGCGACTCGAAGACGAACTTCTTCGGCGGCTCGCGCTTGTCGGTGCTGGCACGATAGATCGTGGAGCCGAGGTTGAAGCCGCAGAAGGGGTCGGCCGCGGTCTCGTCGCGCTCGCTCTCGGTCATCGCGTAGCCGCGCACATAGATGATCGGATAGAACGGTGCCTGCATCGCGGTCTCCTCGGGTCTTGCTGCCCGCCCGCCGCTTATAGCCCGCACCCAAGGTACGAGCAATCCTCCATCGCAAGTAAAAAGACCCGCCAGATCATGGCGGGTCTTTAACGTTCACGACGACATGCGCCGCAAGTGGCGGTTACTTGAACTGATAGGAAGCCGTGGCATACCAGAAGCGTCCGCGCGGATCCGCGAACGAGGCCGCATAGCCGGCCGCATGCGAGCCATAGGACGAGGATGCCACATAGGGCGGCTCCTCATCGAAGGCATTGCGCACGCCGAGGCGCAGCTTCAGGTTCTTGACGCCGTAGTAGCTGAATGCCATGTTGACGCGCTCGGTGGGCCTGACGCGGTGGGGGGTATCCACGAACACATTGGCATTCACCGACGCGGCCGACTCCGTCCAGCCGCTCGTATAGACATGCTCGACCGTGAAGCCGAAGCTCTGGAACAGCCATTCGGCGCTGGCGGTGTGTTGCCAGCGCGGCACCGGAGGTACCGTGCTGTCGCCACCGGTACCGGCGAACTTGCCATAGGGGCCGCCGGCGTACTTCTGCGAATCGTATTGATGCACATAGGTGCCGGCCACGCCGACGTTCAGACGTCCGCCCTCACCCAGCCCGACTCCGCCGCGCACGTCGAAGTCGAAGCCCGATGTGCGCAGCTTGCCGAGGTTGTCCACCGGCGTCTCGACATAGAGGATGAAGCCATCGGCATTGCGCTTGACCCGGTTGTTGAAACGCTGGTACAGCACCGGGTCTTCGAGCAGGCTGTTGGCCGCGATGACGCCGATCTGGTCCCTCTTTTGGATGTGCCAGTAGTCCAGCGACATCGTGAGGTCGCGGGTCGGCTCAAACACCACCCCCGCGGAGAACTGGCGGCTCTTTTCCGGCTTCAGGGTGGCGGAAGCCACCGAGCGCGTGGGCAGCTGCGATGCGCAGCGGCCATTGACCTCGGACGGGCGCGGGCATTCCGGGTCGTTGACCGTGTCCGCGGTGTTCGAGAATGAAACCGGCGAATTGACGTCCCAGAGTGTCGGCGCGCGGAAGCCCGTGCCGGCCGCCGCACGCAGCAGCAGCGACTTGCTGGGCTGGAAGCGCAGCGACGCACGCGGATTGAATGTCGAACCGAAGTCGTTGTAGTGGTCGTAGCGGGCTGCCATCGTGGCTTCCCAGCCCTTGGCAAAGGGAAGCGACAGCTCGGCGAACACGGCCTTGATATTGCGCGAGGCCGTCGTGGCCGGCACCGTTCCCTCGCCGCCGATGTGCTTGCCGGCCGCGTAGTCGGCATTCAGGGGCTTGTCGTCGGCCTTCTCGCGGCGCAGATCGGTGCCCAGGGCCATGGCCATGTTGCCGCCCGCCATGGGCATCAACTCCTTGCTGACCTTGAAGTCGAAGGCCGTCGTGGTGCTCGTCGACTTGCGCATGTCGCCGTTCATGCCGGCCTGTGCCCACAACGCATCACCGGCCGCATCGCTGGGGCCGAAAGGATTCAGATTGCCGGAGCGCAAGGCCGCCAGAAAGCGGTCCTCATGGATGTAGCCGGAGTAGTTCAGCAAGCCTTCGGCGCGCGAGATGTTGATACCGGTGTCGTAGTCCCAGCCGGCAAAAATACCGCTGGCACCGACCACCAGGCGCTTCTGCTCATTGGTGTTGGTGCTGATGCGGTTGCCTGCGGGAAACGCACGCAGGCCGATGCCCACCAGGCCGTCGCCATCGGGATCGTAATCGGCCGCGGTATAGCCCAGCTGGGTGAGCAGCGCGGTCGGGAAGTACTTGCTGGTGATCGGCATCAGCACCGGCTCGAAGTCGAACTTCTGCGCGTTGAAGGGCCCGAAGCCGTAGCGGATGGGCGTCGGAGCGACGCGGCCGATCGTGTGGTTGCGTGCATAGGAGCCCTCGACAAAGATCTGATGATCCTTGGCAAGCGCGAAGGTGGCACGGCCGAAGATGTCGCCCTTCTTCGAATCCGGCAGGTTGTCCAGCGTTGCCGCATAGATGGCACGGCAGCCTCGGGCCTCCATACCGTTCGGCGTCGTGCCGCGCACGGTGGGGAACGCGAACGGGGCTTCACAGGGCGCGAAATTGGCGCCCGGATTCAGCTCGGGATAGGCTCCGGGGGCAACACCGACAAAGTCGCCCGCACCTTCGATAAAGCCCGGATACGGTGCGCTCGACGAGGGCGGATCCGAGCCCGGGATCTCCTGCACGCCACGGTTGTAGAGCTGCTGGTCGATGGCCCTGATGCGCGAGTTCTTCTGCACATTCGCCGTGAGCAGCACATTGAACCCGTTGCTCGCCAGATCGCCGAAGCCAACCGCGATCGACGCGCCGCGCTCGGTGCCACCGATGCCGGCTTCCGTGTCGCCGTAGCGGATCATGATCTCGCCGTTGCGGTAGTCCTTGCGCGTGATGAAGTTGATCACGCCGCCGACCGCATCGGTGCCATAGACGGCCGAAGCGCCGTCGCGCAGCACTTCGATACGCTCGATCGCCGCGAAGGGAATGCTGTTCAGGTCAACCGCCGCATTGCCGCCGATCGTTCCGAAGGGATGATTGGCCAGACGGCGTCCGTTCAGCAGCACCAGCGTCGAATTGGCGCCCAGCCCGCGCAGATTCGCGTTGGCCGTGGCATAGCCGACACCCTGCGTGGTGTCCGACACCATGGCGGAGCTGGCCGAGACACGGCGCAGGATGTCTTCCACGGAAGTGGCACCGGTCTTCTCGATCTGCTCGCGGGTGATCACCGTGACCGGCAGCGCGGTCTCGGATTCCAGCCGCTTGATCGATGAGCCGGTGACGATCACCCGCTCCAGATTTTCCTGAGCCCAGGCGGCCGGCATGCCGGTGACGCCATAGGCCAGCGCTAGCGCGCTGCATAGCCTCGTGGTCTTGCGCATGAATGAACCTCGATCGGATTGGAGTCCTCCCCCCAGGCCGATCTGATCGCGGCCTGTTGCGCGCCATGCGCACAGGGACCAAGACTCGGATTCTTCGAGGACAGGTCGGTCGGCCCCTATCGGTAGAAACCTACGTCGTTTCGATGCAGCAAACTTTCTTCACCGGGCGAATAGCGTGCTACAACATCCACCCCTCGCCCAGACCGGCAAGCACGGCCAGACCCAGCAGCGCGAAGATCACGGCCGCCACGCCATGCACCAGCCGCACCGGGATGCGGCCCGCGATGCGATCGCCCAGCAGTACCGCCGGCACGTTGGCGATCATCATCCCGAGCGTGGTGCCGGCCACCACGGCCCAGAAGGCTTTGAACTGCGCCGCCATCGCCACCGTCGCGATCTGCGTCTTGTCGCCCATCTCGGCCAGAAAGAAGGCCACGATGGTGGTGCCCAGCACGCCCAGCTTGAGCCTGCCACCGCCCTCCTCCAGCGCGTCGAGCTTGTCGGGCACCAGGGTCCAGGCCGCCATCGCCAGAAAGCCCAGGCCCAGGCCCCAGCGCAGCGCCTGCGGCGAGAGCTGGGTGGTGATCCAGGCGCCCAGGGCGCCGGCGCAGGCATGGTTGACGGCCGTGGCGATCAGGATGCCCAGGCAGATCGGCAGCGGTTTGCGGAACCGGGCGGCCAACAGAAAGGCCAGCAGCTGGGTCTTGTCGCCGATTTCGGCCAGGGCCACGAGGCCGGTAGAAACGAGGAAGGCTTCCATAAGGGGGCTCACACGGCCAGCAAGACGCACGATTGACCATGCCGCTCCGGCCATGTGAGGGGTGCCGAGCTGCATGGTCAAAGGTCTTGCCAGGTGCGGGCACTGCCCGCGCCATGATCCTCACGGATCAAGTGTGTTGACGCGGGCCTGCAGCGGGATGATGGCTGCAGCGGCTACTCCCCAATGACGGCGCGGATTGTATCCCGGCCGCGCGGGGCCTCAGCCGCGCCGCACGCGCCGCAGGCCCGGGGCGTCCAGATCGAGCTCGTCCGCGCGCCGCACCCAGGCCGCCGGATCGAGCGCGCCCAGGGCCGGACCCGCCGCCTTGAGATCGCCGACGATCACGCTGCGCACCGCCGCGTCGCGCCAGTAGCGCCGGGCGAAGTCGCGCAGTCGCGCGGCATCGACGCCCGCCAGCGCCTGCGGCAGGCCGACCAGGCCGCTCGGCTCGCGGCCCAGCAGCAGTTGCTCGCTCAGCAGGCCGGCCAGGCCGCCGGTGGTCTCGAGCTTGCGTCCATGCTCGCCCAGCAGGCTGGCGCGGCGCGCCGCCAGCTCCGCCGCGCCCAGCTCGGCCGCGCTCATGCGGGCGATCTCGGCGCGCAGCAGCGCCGCCACCTCGGCCGCACTCTCGTGGCGGGTCTGGGTGAAGGCAGTCAGCCAGCCCCCGCCGGGCAGGCTCTCGATCTGGCTGCTGGCCCCGTAGCTGAGGCCGCGCTTGATGCGCACCTCCTGGCCCAGGCGCGAGGAATAGCCCTGGCCCAGCACCGCATTGGCCAGCATGCCGCTCACCTGGTCGGCCGCCGCCTCCGCGCCCGCATGCGGCGCCAGCAGCAGCACGGCGCTCTGGCCGGCGCCGGGCAGGTCGACCAGCAGGGTGCGTGCCGCCAGCGGCCGCGCCTGCGCGAAACCGGGTCGCAGGCCCGGCGTGCGTGGCGCGGTCCAGCCGCCGAAATGGCGCTCGGCCAGCGCGCGCGCCTGCCCGGCCTCGATGTCGCCGGCCAGCACCAGGGTGCTCAGCTCGGGCCGCAGCTGCTGGCGCTGCAGGGTCAGCAGATCCTCGCGCCGCACGCGCGCCAGCGACGCGGGCGTGGCCTGCCGGCCGGCCGCGCTGTCGCCCCAGTACAGGCGCCGGCCCAGCAGCTGGGCCAGCGCGGCCGGATCGGCCAGGTTCAGGCGGTAGGTCTCGAGCGCCTGGCTGCGGCTGCGCGCCAGCTCGGAGGCCGGCAAGCTGGGATGGCGCGCCAGGTCGGCCAGCAGGGCCAGGCCTTCGTCCAGGCGCGGCGTCGGCAGCGTGAAGCCGAGGCTGCCGGCCTGCGGGCCGCTGTTCGTCTCCAGGCTGGCGCCCAGGCTTTCGGCCGCAAAAGCGATGTCGCCGGCATCGACGGTCGCGCGGCCGCGCCGCGCGCCGTGCACCGTCACGTCCAGGTAGAGCTGGGCCAGGCCGGCCTTGCCGGGCGGGTCCAGCAGGCTGCCGGCATTCAGCAGCAGATTGACGCTGACCAGCGGCCAGCCGCGCCGCTGCGCCAGCACCAGGCGCAGCCCGTTGCCCAGGCGCAGGTCCTGCACCTGGGGCAGCGGCGGCGGCAGGGCCGGGCCGGGCGCCGGAATGCGGTCGAAGCGCGGCTGGGCCCGCGCCGCCAACACCGGCAACGCCAGGGCCGAGCCCGCCAGCAGGGCGCGCCTCATCATCATCATCGTGCCGCGCCCTCGCCGAGATAGAGCAGCTCGACGCGCGCACCCTGCAGCACATAGCGGCGCAGCGCGCGCTGCACCTCGGCCTGCGTGACGGCCTGCAGCTGCGGGATCTCGTGCTCCGCCGCCGCGGCGCTGCCGCGCAGCAGCAGCGCATTGCCGACGGCCAGCGCGCGCCCTTCGGGCGTCTCGCGATCGATCAGCGCCTGGGTCAGCAGCTGGGCCTTGGCCTTGTCCAGCTCCCGGGGCGGCACCGGCTCCTCGGCCAGCCGCTCGACCTCGCGCGCCAGCCGTTCCAGCAGGACCTCCGGCCGGTCGGGGCCGGCCGCGATCGCATGCGCCGCCAGCAGACCGGCGTCGGCGTTGAGCAGCAGCTCGAAGCCGATGCTCTGGGCCGCGTGCTCGCGGTAGACCAGGGCCTCGGCCAGACGTGCGGAGTCGCCCTGGGCCAGCAGGGCTTGGGCCAGCAGCAGGGCCGGCACATCGGCGCTGTCGGAGCGCGGCCCCTGCCAGATCAGCAGGGCCGCCGGCAGCGGCACGCCCGGCGCGCTGAGGCGGTGACGCTCCGCGCGCGTGCGGCGCGGCTCGGCGACGGCGACCCGCGGCACCATGCCGCGCGGCCTGGGAATGCTGCCGAAGTAATGGTCCACCCAGGCGTCCAGCCGGCCGGGATCGAAGGCGCCGGCGACGATCAGCACCGCGTTGTCGGGCCGGTAGTAGGCGGCGTGGAAGTCGCGCACGTCCTTCAGGGTGGCCGCGTCCAGCTCCTCGATACTGCCGATCACCGGGCGCTTGTAGGGATGCTGCTGATAGCCGTAGGCGGGAATGGCGTTGAACAGCCGGCCATAGGGATCGGCCAGCACGCGCTGGCGGTATTCCTCCTTGACCACCGCGCGCTCGCTCTCGAAGGCGGCCTGGTCGACATTGAGGTTGGCCATGCGCTCGGCCTCGGCCCACAGCAGCGGCTCCAGGTGGTTGGCCGGCACCACGCTGTGATAGACCGTCATGTCCTCGGCGGTGAAGGCGTTGTTGCTGCCGCCCACGTCCTCGGTCAGGCGGTCGAACTGCTCGCTGGCCAGGTGGCGCGTGCTCTTGAACATCATGTGCTCGAAGAGATGGGCGAAACCCGAGCGCCCGATGGGATCGTCCTTGCTGCCGACCCGGTACCAGAGCTGCACCGCCACCGTCGTGCTGCTGCTCATCGGCACGGCGATCACCGCCAGGCCGTTGTCCAGCCTGCGACTCTGCAGGCCCAGCGGCGGCAGCGCCAGGGTCTGCGCGCCCAGTGCCCCGGCAAGACCCGACCCCGCGGCCCAGGCCAGCAGGGATCGGCGGCTCGGTCCGGCGGCACTGTGCATGGGGGCAATGCTGCCACAGCCTGTCAGCAGCGCGGCGCATCATCGAGGCCCCAAAAGAAAGGGACGACCCACCATGAACTTCGCCTACACCATCGTCTACGTGGCCGACGTGGCGGCCTCGCTGGACTTCTACGAGCGCGCCTTCGGCCTCACGCGCCGCTTCCTGCACGAGTCCGGCGCCTATGGCGAGCTGGACACCGGTGCCACCGCGCTGGCCTTCGTCGACCATGCCACGGCGCTGGAGAGCGTCGGCCGCGACTACCTGGCCGCCGACGCCAGCGAACGCCCGCTGGGCATGGAGATCGGCCTGGCCACCGCCGACGTGGCCGCAGCCTTCGAGCGTGCGGTGGCGGCCGGCGCGGTGCCGCTGAGCGCGCCGCTCACCAAGCCCTGGGGGCAGACGGTCGCCTATGTGCGCTGCCCGGACGGCAGCCTCGTCGAGCTCTGCACCCCGATGGGCTGAACAGCCCACCCCCTACGCGCTACGCGCGCCAAGGCCGGAGGCCTTGGCCGTCGCCAGGCAAAGCCGGATCCGCGGTGCTCGCCCGATCAGGCCTTGCGGCGGCGAGCGGCGAAGCCCGCCGCCGCCAGGCCCAGCGCCATCAGCGCATAGGTCGAGGGCTCGGGCACCGGAGCGGCGCTCATCACGAAGGTCAGCTGGTCGGCATAGCCGTCGTTGTCGCCCGAGACCAGGCGCTCCATCGACAGCTCGACGAGCACCTGGGTCGTGCCGGCCGGCACATGGCCGCCCGCCTGCCGGAAGAACAGGCCGGTCTGATTGCCGCGCTCGGCCGGGGTCACCGGGCCCAGGCTGGCGAAGCCCAGCAGATTGCTGCCGGCGTCCAGGAAGGACAGGCCCAGGAAGGCGTTGTCGCCCTGGTTGGTCCAGCCGCCCAGCCAGCCGCTCAGCGAGAAGGCGACCTTGCCGGTGGCGAAGTCGGCGACATTGGCGCTGAGGTCGAGCGTCTGGAAGCCGGCCGCATAGGACTGGCCCGAGCCGCCGACGAAGAGCTGGCCGCCGCGCTCGGCCGGGCCGGGCTGGCTGGGCAGCACCCAGTTGCTGCCGTAGTCGACCGACTGGAACAACGCGGTGCCGGCATAGGCGCTCCAGCCGGCGGTGCCGGACTCGGCGCCGCCGTTGGCGATCAGGTTGCTGCCGTAGCCGGCGGCATGGGCCGCGCAGGCGGCGGCGCTCAGGCTCAGCGCGGCGGCGCCGCGGATCCATGCAGAGGTCTTCATGAGCTTGCTTTCCATCAGGCGGTCAGTTGGTATTTGTTCAGCTGGGCCGGGCCTTCCATGGCCGGATCGCTGATCGAGGCCTCGCCGGTTTCCAGGTGGCCGGCAAAGCGGCGGCTCCAGTCGGCCTGGCCGGTGACGCGCACCGTGAAGTCGTACCAGTGGGCGCTGTCGGCCAGCGGCAGGCGCAGGATGCTGGTGGCGCCGGGTGCCACGCTCAGCCGCCTGGCGGCCGTCGCGGTGTAGTACTTGTTGGCCACCAGGCTGAACTGGCAGACCAGGCTGCCGGCGTTGCCGAACTCGATCAGCAGCTCGCCATTGACCTTGTCGGCCGTGACGCGGACTTCCGGGTTGGGCTGGGCCGCGGCGGCGACGCGGCGCGCATTGCCGCTGAAATGGCGGTGGAAGCCGTTCGGGCCCAGCACCCAGAGGTCGTAGCTGCCGCTGGCCGCCGGGGTCCAGCTGCCGAGCAGCTGCTTGCCGGGCTCCACCGTGTAGCGGCGCGGCAGCTCGGCCAGGTTCAGACGGTCGTAGACATGGAACACCGCGGCCGGGCCTTCCTGAGCGCTGTTGACGAAGGCCAACTCGACGCGGGCGCTGCCGACGCGGCCCGGATTGGGCTTCACGGCCGCCAGCACCGCCAGCTGGTAGGGCAGCGCGCGCGCCGGGCGCGGGCCGGCGGCCTGCACCGGCGCCGCGATGCTGGCGGGCGTGGGCGGCGTCGTGGTGCCGGGCAGCGAGCGGGCGCGGGTGGCCAGCTCCAGGGTCTTGGGCAGCTTGGCGAAGAACTCGCCGTCCTCGGGGTCGGCGAAGTTGAAGGCGCTGCTCAGGTCGCCGCTGACGGCGCGGCGCCAGGCGCTGATGTTCGGCTCGACCACGCCGAAGCGCTGCTCGATGAAGCGGATCACCGAGCTGTGGTCGGCCACCTCGGAATTGACCCAGCCGCCCTTGCTCCAGGGCGAGATCACGTACATCGGCACGCGCGGGCCCAGGCCGTAGGGGCGGTGCAGGTAGAGCGGCGAGGCGCCGTTCAGGATCTCGCAATGCTCGCCGCTGAAGTCCACCGTCGAGTCGCCGGCCAGCTGGGCCTTGGCCGGGTCGGCGTCCCAGGCCAGATAGCTGGGCGCGGCCGGCGGCGGCATATGGTCGAAGAAGCCGTCGTTCTCGTCGAAGTTGATGAACAGCACGGTCTTGCTCCAGACCGCCGGGTTCGCGGTCAGCGCGTCCAGCACCTTGGCCGTGTAGTCGGCGCCCTGGGCCGGGCTGGAGGGGCCGGGATGCTCGGAGCCCTCGGCGGTGGCGACGATCCAGCTGACCTGCGGCAGCTTGCCCGCCAGCACGTCCTCCTTGAGCTTGTCGAGGTCGCGCGTGCTGATGCCGCGCGCCTTCAGCTCGGCCGAGTAGCCGGGGCGGCCGTACCAGGCGTCGCGGAAGGGGCGGAAGCCGGCCAGCGCGTTGTCGGTGAAGTTGTCGGCCATGTTCTGGTAGACCTGCCACGTGATGCCGGCGGACTGCAGGCGCTCCGGGTAGGTGGTCCAGGTGTAGTCGTCCAGCGGGTTCTCGTTGAACCAGTCGTGGCTGTTGTCGGTCGAGGGGCCGTTGCCCAGGCGCAGCGGGTCGTTCGTGCCGCTCCAGAGGAACAGGCGATTCGTGTTGGTGCCGGTCTGCGTGCTGCAGTGGTAGTGGTCGCAGATCGTGAAAGCATCGGCCAGCGCGAACTGGAAGGGGATGTCTTCGGCCTTGAAGTAGCCCATCGAATGGTTCTGCTTGGCCTTGGGCCAGGCGTCCATGCGGCCCTGGTCCCAGGCGGCCTGGGCGTCGGTCCAGCTGTGCGGCGTGCCCGAGATGCGCATATAGGCGAAGTTCTGCGCCGTGTTGACATGGAAGGGCGCGATCGCCACCGGGCCGCTGTTCGGGCGGCCGGGCGTGACGGCGCCGGCAGCGGGCTGCACCCAGACGCTCTTGCCGGCGACGATGCCGGCGCGGTCCAGCACCGGCACCGGGAAGGGGTCGGCGAAGCCGCGCACGCCGTTCAGCGTGCCGAAGTAATGGTCGAAGCTGCGGTTCTCCTGGGTCAGGATCACGATGTGCTCGACGTCCTGGATGGTGCCGGTGCGCACCGCGGCGGGGATCGCGAGGGCGCGCTGGATGGCGGGCGGGAAGCTGGCGAGCGCGGCGGAAGCGCCGGCACCGGCGGCCAGGTTGCGCAGGAAACTGCGGCGGTCTTGCTGGGTCATGATGGAGTTCCTGTCAGGCTTGCGGGGACGAACGGCGACGGGCGACGCAGGCGATACCGGCCAGGCCGGCCAGCATCAGCGCGTAGCTCTCGGGTTCGGGCACGGCGGCGGTGAAGTAGGTGAAGTCGTCCATCACGAACTCGCCATGGTTGGCGCTCCTCACCACCACCGCATCCACCAGGCCGGCATAGCCGCTGGCCAGGAAGCTGGGCGTGGCCGAGGGGTCGAGGCGCGCGGAGCTGTGCACCAGCCGGCCGTCCAGGAACAGCTCGAAGCCGAGCAGCGCGCCGCCCTGGCCGGCGAAGAAAGCGCCCTGGAAGCTGGCGGGGGCGCCGAAGCGGATCAGGCTGCCGGCGTCGTCGGCCAGGAAGCCGGTGGCGACGCGGCCGGCGCCCGAGCTGGGCGTGTAGGGCGCGAAGGGCGTGGCGAAGGCCGTCCAGCCGGCGGCCGACCAGTCCAGGCCGCCGTAGCTGAGCGGCAGCTGGCCATCCGGCAGATCGTCGAAGTTCAGCACCGCGGCCTGGGCGGCGGCGAGGCCGAAGGCCAGCGCGGCGCCCAGCGCGACGGCGCGCAGGGTGGGGGTGTAATGCATCGTGAGGGCTCCTGAGGGACCGGCGGTCCGTATCTGCTTGCGAGAACGGACGCCAATCTAGGAGGCCTCTTTGAAGCCCCGACGACGCGGGCATGAGCCGAAAGGACTAGGGCCTGTTACTGAGCAGGCCCTAAGGATCGGCCATCAGGGGTCAGGCCTTGCCGTCCGTGCCGGGCGGCGCGCTGTCGGCCGTCTCGGCCACCACGCGCGCATAGCGCGCGAAGCTCCAGTAGGCCCAGGCCCAGTCCATCAGCACGACCAGGCGGTTGCGGAAGCCGATCAGGAAATAGATGTGCACGAACAGCCAGAACAGCCAGGCGAAGTAGCCGCTGAACTGGAAGCGCCCGACATCGGCCACCGCGGCCTTGCGGCCGATGGTGGCCAGGGCCCCGTAGTCGGCGTAACGAAACGGTACAGGTTCGGGGCGATTGGCGATGCGCGCGAGTATCGTGCGGGCCGCGTGCCGGCCCATCTGCTTGGCGCCCGGGCTGACGCCGGGCACCGGCTTCGTCGTGCCGTCGGCCTCCAGGCTCTGCGCCGCGGCCAGGTCGCCGACCACATAGATCTCGCGCCGGCCGGGGATGTTCAGCAGCCCGTCGACGACGACGCGGCCGGCGCGGTCCAGCGGCACGTCCAGCGCCCTGCCCAGCGGCGAGGCGGCCACGCCGGCGGCCCAGATCACGGTGCGGCTGGGGATGCGGCTGCGCCGGCCCTGCCCTCCTTCCTCCCCCTCCTCCTCCACCTCGACGCCCTCGGCATCGATGGCCACGACGCGCGCGCCGGTGCGCACCTGCACGCCCAGCCCTTCCAGCTGGGCCTGCGCCTTGGCCGACAACTCGGGCCTGAAGGCCTGCAGCACGCGCGGCGAGCCCTCCAGCAGCAGCACCTGGGCCCGGCTCGGGTCGATGCGGCGGAACTCGTCCTTCAGGGTATGGCGCGCGATCTCGGCCAGGGTGCCGGCCATCTCCACCCCGGTGGGGCCGGCGCCGATCACGACGAAGCTGAGCCAGGGCCGGCGCTCGGCCTCGGTGGCCAGAACCTCGGCCTGCTCGAAGGCCCGCAGCACCCTGGCGCGCAGCCTGAAGGCGTCGGCCAGGGTCTTCAGCCCGGGCGCATGCTCGGCCCAGTCGTCATGACCGAAATAGCTGTGGGTGGCGCCGCTGGCGACGATCAGGTGGTCGTAGGCGATCTGCTGGCCGTCGGCCAGCAGCACGCGGCGCTCCGACTTGTCGATGCCGCTGACCTCGGCCATCAGCACCGTGACATTGCGCTGCCCCCGCAGCATGTGGCGGATCGGTGCCGCGATCGAGGGCGCCGACAGGCCGGCGGTGGCCACCTGGTAGAGCAGCGGCTGGAACAGGTGGTGGTTGCTGCGGTCGATCAGGGTGACGTCCAGCGCGGCATCGCCCAGGGTGCGGGCGGCCTCCAGGCCGCCGAAACCACAGCCGACGATCACCACATGAGGTCTTGCACTGCTCATCACTGCTCCCGCGCTGCCCAGTTCGGCGCATTCTGACTCAGGCGATGCAAACGACCGGGAGAATCGGTCTAGACCGGCAAGCACCGTGCCAGCGGAGCGTCGCCGAGGCGCTTCGCGAACAGGCGGTTCTCGTGGCGTTCGCCCTCGAACTCGTACCAGGTCTGGCCCAGTTCCTGGTAGCCCTGGCGCGCATAGAAGGCGCGGGCGCGGGCGTTGCCGACCCAGGCGGTCAGCCACAGGCGCTCGGCGCCGGCCGCCGCCGCCAGTTCCTCGGCCGCCCGCAGCAGGGCGCGGCCCAGGCCCCGGCCCAGGCTGGGCCGCTGCACATAGAGCCGCTCCAGCTCGGCCGCCCGGGCCGGCGTGCCCAGCAGTTCGTGGCCGCGGCCCAGGCCCAGCTGGGCAAAGCCGAGCAGGTGGCCGTCGCGCTCGGCGACGATCAAGCGCGTGCCGGGTCCGGCCAGCAACGCCGCCAGCGCCTGCGGCGACAGCTGCGTCAGCACCTCGCGCGCCAGCGCCGGCCGGATGCCGTCGACGGCATAGGTGTCCAGAAAGACCTGGGTGGCCAGCACGGCCAGACACGGGGCGTCGTCGGGGCGGGCCGCCCGCAGCGCGATCGACAAGGCCTCAGCCATAGACCTTCTCGCGCAGCCATTTGGTGGCGATGTACTTGACGCCCGCCAGCACCGGCACGCCGGCATGCAGGGTGCTCGGGTCCTCGACGCCGCTTTCGTCCACATCGGCGAAATACAGCGCCGCGCCGGGCGTCGGCCGCAGCTCGAAGCCCAGCTGCGGAAAACGCGTGCCGCCGCCGGCCTCGACCTCGCTCAGGTACAGGATGCAGGTGCCCACGCGCTGGCCGCCCTGCACCAGATGGCGGGCGCTGCCGGCCAGCGCCGGGTTGAAGAAGTCATGGTGCGCGCGGTATTCGCCGCCTTCGCCGTAGCGCAGCACCTGCAGGCCCTCGCCCTGGTCGACCGGCCAGCGCAAGAGCATGGCCAGGCGCGCCTCGATGCGCGCCACCAGCGCGGTCTCGCCGCGCGCGAACCAGGCGCCGGCGCTGCTGCGATGTTCGTGCGGGCGGGCCTCGCCCAACTGCTCGTCGACCACGGTGGAGCGCTGCAGCCGCGTCTCGGCCAGCGCGATCATCGCGCGGCATTCCTCGGCGCTGAGCAGGTTTTCGAACAGGGCGATCTGGGGCCGCTCCAGCACCGCCGCCACGCACACGCGCTGGCCGCCGCAGTCGATCTGGTTGAGCTCCAGCGCCGGCGCGGGGCGGCCGCGCAGGGCCGCGGGCGGGGCCGCCCGCCCCAGCGCCTCGTCCAGCGCGCGCTCGGCCAGGGCCGGCGCATGGCCGCCCTGCACCAGCAGCGGCAGCAGGGTCGCGCGCGCGCAGCCGCGCGCCAGGTTCTCGCGCAGCCAGGCCTGCCAATCGGGGGAAAGTTGTTGCAGCGACATGATCGGGGGATCGATGCCCGCGATGGTACTGACAAGACGCCGTCAGCAGCCGGGGCGCAGCATGGGGCATTCACCGATCGAGACACAATGGAGGGATGCGCCGTGCCGACCGCCTGTTCCAGATCGTCCAGCTCATTCGTGGGCGCCGTCTCTCCACCGCCGAATTCCTGGCCGAACGCCTGGAGGTCTCGGTGCGCACCGTCTACCGCGACGTCGCCGCGCTGCAGCAGCAGGGCGTGCCGATCGAGGGCGAGGCGGGCGTGGGCTACCGCATGAAGGCGGGCTTCGACCTGCCGCCGCTGATGTTCACCAAGGAAGAAGCCCAGGCCCTGGTCGCCGTGGTGCGCCTGGCGCGTCCGGCGCTGGACGCCGGCCTGGCCGCGCCCGCCGAGGGCGCGCTGTCCAAGATCCTGGCCGTGCTGTCGCCGGCGGCGCGCGCGGCGGCCGAGAGCCTGGCCGTCTATGCGCCGCGCTCGGGCATGGACGAGGCGCTGAGCCGGCGTCTGATCCAGCTGCGCGAGGCCACCGAGGTGCGGCGCAAGCTGCGCCTGCAATACCTGGATCTGAGCGGCATCAGCAGCGAGCGCGTCGTGCGCCCGCTGGGCTGCTTCTTCTGGGGCCCGGTCTGGACCGTGGCCGCCTGGTGCGAGCTGCGCGAGGATTTCCGCAGCTTCCGGGTCGACCGCATTCAGGACCTGACCCCCTTGGAAGAGCGCTTCCGCGACGAGCCCGGCAAGACCCTTGCCGACCTGGAGCGGGCGCAGGCGGCCGGCGCCTGAGCGGCCTCAGGCCCGCCGCAGCGCCGGCAGCGCCAGGCGCAGGCGGCCGGCGGGCGCCTCGATCCAGCGGTAGAAGGGCAGCGCGGCCAGGTTGCTCAGGGCCCAGGCCAGCGCCATCGCGGCCACGGCCATGCCCGCATGCTCGGGATCCTTATGCTCGAACAGCGCATTGACCAGCAGGCAGACCGGGAAATGCACCAGGAACAGCGCATAGGAATGCGTGCCCGCCTGCGCCGTCAGATCGGCGAGTCGATCCGTGATGGGCCCCGGCGCCAGCAGCGTGCGGCCGCTCCGATGGCGGTGCTGCAGCAGGGCCAGCAGCGCTGCCGTCAGCGCCGCCAGCAGGATGCGGCCGCGGAATTCGTAGCACAGCGCCCCCAGCACCAGGACGCTCAGCAGCAAGGCCCAGCCCCAGCGGTGGCGCGAATCCAGGCTCAGCCAGTGCACCAGAGCGCCCAGGCCGTAGGCGCCAAAGAAATAGGGCGCGTAGTTGTCCAGCGCCGCGTCGAGGTTGAACACCCACAGCGAGGCCGCGGCCAGCGCCAGCACCAGCAGCGGCGCCAGCAGGCGCGGACCGCGCCGCGCCAGCCACAGCAGGGCCAGCAGCAGCGCGAACAGCTGCAGGTCGATCGCCACGTACCAGGCGCCGACGGTCAGCGCCTCATGGCCCAGCACGCCATGCAGCAGCAGCGCGTGCGACAGCAGCTGCGGCAGGCTCACCGCGGTCGGCACCAGCTCCGGCAGCCAGCGCGCCACCAGGGCCGAGCACCCCAGGGTCAGGCCCACCGCGGCCATGAAGGGCAGGGCCAGGCGCAGCCAGCGCTGGCCCAGCAGACCCAGCGGCGCGCCCTGCAGCGCCCCGCCCTGCGGCGCCAGCGCGCGCGCGCTCAGGAAGCCGCCCAGCACCAGGAACACCTGCACCGCCATGCGGCCATAGTCGTAGAGCCCCTCGATCAGCGCCGGCCAGAGGGTCTGGACGGTTTCGGCGATCGGGCCATAGGCGGCCAGGTGGTGCAGCACGATGGCCTGGGCCGCCAGCGCTTTCAGCGCATCGATATGCAGCAGACGGGAGGAGGAAGAGGAGGACTTCATGGACGGGGTCGGCGGCCCGCCAGGCATTGCCGGCTTGGCGGCCGGCGCCTGGACCGGCGCGAAAACACGGATTTTACGGCGGGCGCGAATCCGGCCGCGGCCCGGACCCTGGGTCGGCCAGTGGCTTTATCGCGCGCCGCAGTTGGCGGGCCGCCGCGCCGCGCCCGTTTCAGAACCCGCCCTTGAAGATGCGGCCCAGCCAGCCCAGGTACCAGTCCAGCAGGCGCCGGCCCAGCGGCTTGGCCGGCGGCGCCGGTCCGGCGGATGCCGCCACCGCATAGCGCGCCTGCAGCGCCGCGTTGAAGGCGGCGAAGAAGTCGGCGGCCATCTTCTGCGCCGCCATGTCGACCAGACGCGAGCCGATCTGGGCGATCTTGCCGCCGACGCTGGCCATCACCGTGTAGTGCAGCAGGGTCTGCTGCGGGCTCAGGCCTTCCAGCCGCACCTGGGCCGTGCCCTTGCCATGGCCGGCCGCGCCACCCTGGCCCTCGAAGGCGAGCTGGTAGCTGCTGGGCGGCTTCAGCTCGGAGAGCTTCAGCTTGCCCTTGAATTTCGCCTTCACCGGGCCGATGGCCACGGCCATCAGGACCTCGTACTCCTTGTCGGCGATCGGCGTCAGCGCCTCGCAGCCGGCGATCGCCGCCTTCAGCATCTCGGTGTCGTTCAGGGCCTCCCAGGCCTGGGCCTGGGCGACGGGCAGGGTTTCTTGTCCGGTCAGTTGCATAGCATGGTGGTCAGCTGTTCCAGGCTGGCCAGATTGTGGGCGGGAAGATGGCGGCTGACCTCGGGCAGCAGCGCCCTGATGCCGGCCGCCTTGGGCTCGAAGCCCGCGAAACGCAGCAGCGGGTTCAGCCACAGCAGGCGGCGGCAGGACAGGCGCAGGCGGCGTGCCTCGAAGGCCAGGGCCTCGCCCTCGCCCGCCTCGAGGCCGTCGGTGATCAGCAGCACGGTGGCATCGCTCGTCAGCACGCGGCGGGCCCAGTCGCGGTTGAAGGCATGCAGGCAGGCGCCGATGCGGGTGCCGCCGGACCAGTCATGCACGCGCTGCGAGACCGCGGCGACCGCCAGGTCGGGGTCGCGCTGGCGCAGCAGGCGGGTGATCGGCGTCAGCCGCGTGCCGAACACGAAGCTGTGAACCTTGGGCGCATGGCGCCGCTCCGCCGGGTTGGCCAGGCCATGGGCCAGGTGCAGCAGCATGCGCGAATAGCGGCTCATCGAGCCGGAGATGTCGGCCAGGATCACCAGCGGCGCAGGCTTGGCGCGCGGCCGGCGCCATTGCGGCGGCGCCAGCTCGTGGCGGCCCTGGGCGCGCAGGCTGGCGCGCCAGTCAAGCCGGCTGTGGCCTCCCGCTGGCGCAGCCCGGAAGCGGCGCGTCGGGCGGGTTTCGAAGAAGGGCCGCAAGCGCGCCAGCGCCCGCCTGGCCTCGGCCCATTCCTCGGCGCTCATGGTCTCGAAATCGCGCTGGCGCAGCAGTTCGCGCCCGCTGACGCTGAGGCGCGCATCCAGCTCGATCCGCTGCTCGGGCTCTGGCGGGCGCGGCAGCGATGGCGGCGCCTGCGGGAACAGCGCCTCGGCCAGGCGGCGGTTCTCGGGCGGCGGCGGGCCGCCAGGCTTGGCCTGGGCACGCGGCAGCAGCATCGCCATCACGCGGCCCAGCAGGTCCGGATCGCGCCAGAAGATGTGGAAGGCCTGCTCGAACAGCGCGCGATGCTCGGCGCGGTCCACCAGGCAGGCGGCCAGCGTGGCCTTGAAATCGGCGCGCGCGTCGAGCCCGGCCACCTGCAGCGCCTCCAGCGCCAGCTTCAGCCGGTCGGTGCCGACCGGCAGGCCGGCCTGGCGCAGCACGCGGCCGAAGTGCATCACATTGGCGGCCAGGAAATCAGCCATGGACTTCCGCGCTCACCTGGGCCAGCAGCCGCGCCGCCTCCGAGCCCTGCACCTTGGCGATATCGTCCTGGTACTTCAGGAGCACGCCCAGCGTGTCGTTCAGGGTGGCGGGGTCCAGCGCCAGCGCGTTCAGCTCCAGCAGCGCGCGCGACCATTCGAGGGTTTCGGCCACGCCGGGCAGCTTGTAGAGGTCCATGCGGCGCAGGCCTTGCACGATGGCGACGATCTGGCGCGCCAGCGCCGCCTCGACGCCCGGCACCTTGAGGCGCAGGATCTCGAGCTCGCGCGCGGCCGAGGGAAAGTCCACCCAGTGGTAGAGGCAGCGGCGCTTGACCGCGTCGTGGATCTCGCGCGTGCGGTTGCTGGTCAGCACGACGATCGGCGGCTCCTGCGCCTTGATCAGGCCCAACTCGGGAATGCTCAGCTGGAAGTCCGACAACAGCTCCAGCAGAAAGGCCTCGAAGGGCTCGTCGGCGCGGTCCAGCTCGTCGATCAGCAGCACGGGGGGCAATGTGGGCCCCTCGCCGCCGGATACGGGGGCGGCCCCCGGCGCTGCCGGGCCTGGCAGGGTCGAACGAACGGGAAAGTTCTGCGGGTCGATGGCCTGCAGCAGCGGCCGCGCGATCAGGAAGCGGCGCGCGAACAGCTCGTCGCCGGCGGCCAGGCCCTGCTTGATCTCCAGCATCTGGCGCGCGTAGTTCCATTCGTAGGCCGCCGCGGCCAGGTCCAGGCCCTCGTAGCACTGCAGGCGTATCAGCGGCCGCCCCAGCATCGCGGCCAGGGCCTTGGCCACCTCGGTCTTGCCGGTGCCGGGCTCGCCCTCCAGGAACAGCGGGCGCGCCAGGCGCAGCGCGAGGAAGACCGTGGTGGCCAGCTCGCGCTGGGCCACATAACCGCCCTGCTCGCGCAGGCGCTGCAGCGTGGCGTCGATGCTGGCGGGCGGCTGCGCCAACATCAGCCCGCCGCCGCCACCGCGCGGCTGGCCAGCACCGGGATCAGCGCGGCGCGGTACCGGGCCGAGCCATGCAGGTCGGCGTTCAGCCCCGCGTCGCTGACCGTCGCGGCCTGGGCCGCGGCCGCGCTCCAACTCGATGACAGCGCCTTCTCGATCTCGGCGGCGCGGAACACGCAAGGGCCGGCACCGGTGACCGCCACCCGCACCCCGCCCGCCGTCTTCGCGACGAACACGCCGACGATCGAGAAGCGCGAGGCCGGCTGCTTGAACTTCTGCCAGGCCGCCTTCTCGGGCACCGGGAAGCTGACCGAGGTGATGATCTCGCTGCCCTTCCCATCGTCCCCCAGCGCGGTCTCGTACAGGCCCTTGAAGAAGTCGTCGGCCGCGATCGAGCGCCGGTCGGTGTGCACCGTGGCCCCCAGGCCCAGCACGGCCGCCGGGTAGCAGGCCGCGGGGTCGTTGTTGGCCAGGCTGCCGCCCAGGGTGCCGAGGTTGCGCACCTGGCGGTCGCCGATGCGGCCGGCCAGGTCGGCCAGCGCCGGGATGGCGGCCTGCACCTCGGTCGACGCGGCAACCATCGCATGCGTGGTCAGCGCGCCGATCACGACCCTGCCCGGCTCGACGCGTATGCCTTTCAGCTCGGCCAGGCCCGAGATGTCGATCAGGGCCTCGGGCGCGGCCAGGCCCAGCTTGATCGCGCCGAGCAGGCTCTGCCCGCCGGCGATGAGCCTGGCATCGGCGTTGCCCGCCGCGGCCTTCGCGGCATCGGCCAGGCTGGCCGCTTGCTGATAGGCGAATGTCATGGTGTTCTCCTTGCTTCAGCGCTTCGCTTGGATCGCCTGCCACACGGTATGCGGCGTGGCCGGCATCGGCAGGTCCTTGAGGCCCAGCGCATCGCAGATCGCGTTGATCACCGCCGGCGGCGAGCCGATCGCGCCGGCCTCGCCGCAGCCCTTGACGCCCAGCGGGTTGTGGGTGCAGGGCGTGCCCTTGGCGGTCTTGACATTGAATGTCGGCAGGTCGTCGGCGCGCGGCATCGCATAGTCCATATAGCTGCCGGTCAGCAGCTGGCCGGAGTCGGGGTCGTAGACGCCATGCTCCAAGAGCGCCTGGCCGATGCCCTGCGCCAGGCCGCCATGCACCTGGCCCTCGACGATCATCGGGTTCACGATATTGCCGAAATCGTCCACCGCGCTGAAGCGGTCCACCCGCACCACGCCGGTCAGCGGATCGACCTCCACCTCGCAGATATAGCTGCCGGCCGGGTAGGTGAAGTTCGTCGGGTCGTAGAAGGCGTTCTCGTTCAGGCCCGGCTCCAGCTTGTCCAGCGGGTAGTTGTGCGGCACATAGGCGGTCAGCGAGACCGCGGCGAAGGGCACTTTCTTGTCGGTGCCGGCGACCTTGAACTCGCCGCCCTCGAAGCCGATATCGCCCTCGCTGGCCTCCAGCAGATGGGCGGCGATCTTCTTGCCCTTGGCGATCACCTTGTCCACCGCCTTGACGATGGCCGTGCCGCCCACCGCCAGCGAGCGGCTGCCGTAGGTGCCCATGCCGAACAGCACCTTGCCGGTGTCGCCATGCTGGATGTCGACATCGTCCAGCGGGATGCCCAGCTTGTCGGCCACCACCTGGGCAAAGGTCGTCTCATGGCCCTGGCCATGCGAATGGCTGCCGGTGAAGACGGTCACCTTGCCGGTCGGATGGACGCGCACCTCGCCGGCCTCGAACAGGCCGGCGCGCGCGCCCAGGGCCCCGGCGATATTGCTGGGCGCCAGGCCGCAGGCCTCGATATAGGTCGAGTAGCCGATGCCGCGCTTCAGGCCCTTGGCCTCGGTCGCGGCCTTGCGCGCGCCATAGCCGGCCACGTCGGCCAGTTCCATCACCTCGTTGAGCGTGGTCTCGTAGTCGCCGGTGTCATAGGTCAGGCCCACCGGCGTCGCATAGGGGAAGGTCTTGATGAAGTTGCGGCGGCGGATCTGGTCCGGCGCGATCTTCAGCTCATGCGCGGCCGTTTCCACCAGACGCTCCACCACATAGGTGGCCTCGGGCCGGCCCGCGCCGCGGTAGGCGTCGACCGGCGCGGTGTTGGTGAACACGCCGGTCACCTCGGCATAGATCTTGGGCGTCTTGTACTGGCCGGCCAGCAAGGTCGCATAGAGGATGGTCGGCACGCTGGAGGCGAAGGTGGACAGGTAGGCGCCCAGATTGGCCGTCGTCGTCACCCGCATCGCCAGGAACTGGCCCTGCGCGTCCAGGCCCAGCTCGGCCACCGTCGCATGGTCGCGGCCATGCGCATCGCTGAGAAAGGCCTCGCTGCGGTCCGCGGTCCACTTGATCGGCCGGCCGATCTGCTTGCTGGCCCAGGTGAGCGCGGTCTCCTCGGCATAGAGAAAAATCTTGGAGCCGAAGCCGCCGCCGACATCCGGCGCCACCACCCGCACCTTGTGCTCGGGAATGCCCAGCACGAAGGCGCACATCAAGAGGCGCTCGACATGCGGGTTCTGGTTCGCCACATAGAGCGTGTAGCTCTCGTCGGCCGGGTTGTAGCTGGCATTGGCCGCGCGCGGCTCGATCGCATTGGGGATCAGCCGGTTGTTGCGGAACTCCAGGCGCGTCACATGGGCCGCCTGCGCCATCGCGGCATCGACCCCGGCCTTGTCGCCGCAGCCCCAGCGGTAGCAGACATTGTCGGGCGCCTCCTCGTGCACGCTGGCCGGCGCGCCCTTGGCCGCGGCCACGTCCACCACCGGGCTCAGGTCTTCATAGTCGACCTCGATCAGCTGGGCCGCGGCCTTGGCCTGCTCGTAGCTCTCGGCCACCACCAGCGCCAGCTGGTCGCCGACATAGCGCACCTTGCCGTCGGCCAGGATCGGATGCTTGGGCTCCTTCATCGGGCTGCCGTCCAGGCTGTTGATCAGCCAGCCGCAGGGCAGGCCGCCGACCGCGCGGAAATGCTCGCCGGTGTAGACCCCCAGCACGCCCTCGGCCGCCGCAGCGGCCTTCGTGTCGATGCTCTTGATGCGCGCATGCGCATAGGGCGAGCGCAGGAAATAGGCGAATGTCTGACGCGGCAGCACGATGTCGTCGGTGTACTGGCCGCGGCCGGTGAGGAAGCGCGCGTCCTCGCGGCGGCGGATGCTTTGGCCGATCAGGCCGGCCGTTGCCTTGGGTTCGGGTGCGTTCATGGTGTGCCCTCCCCCTACTTCATCATGGCCTGCGCGCCGGTCTGCACCGCGCGCACGATGTTCTGGTAGCCGGTGCAGCGGCAGATATTGCCCTCCAGCCCCTCGCGGATCTCGGCCTCGCTGAGTTCGCGATCCGCCCGGCGGTGGTGCTGCACCAGATCGACCGCGCTCATCACCATGCCCGGCGTGCAGAAGCCGCATTGCAGGCCATGGCATTCCTTGAAGGCCGCCTGCATCGGGTGCAGATCGCCACTGGCCGCGGCCAGGCCCTCGATGGTCGTGAGCTCGGCGCCCTGGGCCTGCACGGCCAGCATATTGCAGCTCTTCACCGCGCGGCCGTTCAGGTGCACGGTGCAGGCGCCACACTGCCCGGTGTCGCAGCCCACATGGGTGCCGGTCAGCGCGAGATCCTCGCGCAGGAATTGCACCAGCAAGCGATCGGGCGGCACCTCGCGCGTGACCGGCTTGCCGTTGAGCTTGAGCGTGATCTTCTGGCCCATTGCCTTGTCTCCTGTTTGTTGCTCCGTCGTCGTCAACATCCACGGACAATCGTCGCGGCAGCCTTCCCGGGGCGCCATCCACGGTTTTCCCCCATGTATGCCCATACATAGTGCGCCGGTGCACCGGGTTGATGCCTCGACTTGGCACAGGCCTGCAGAGCGGCCCGGCTTGCGGTATGTTCCAGGTCGCTAGCCAACGAGAGCGCGAACGGGACTGCATGGACAACGTTGATCTGAATGTGCTGCGCCAGGTGGATGCCTGGCTGCGCGAGGGGCGCCGCGTGGTGCTGGGCACGATCACCCGCACCTGGGGCTCGGCCCCGCGGCCGGTGGGCGCCGTGGTGGGCGTGCGCGACGACGGCCTGATCGCCGGCTCGGTCTCGGGCGGCTGCATCGAAGACGACCTGATCGCCAAGGTGCGCGAGGGCGCGCTGAACCTCGCCAGGCCGGAGCTGATCCGCTACGGCGTCGATGCCGAGCAGGCGAACCGCTTCGGCCTGCCCTGCGGCGGCACGCTGGAGCTGGTGCTGGAGCCGTTGTCCGCGACCTCGCAGGTGCCGACCCTGCTGGCCAGGCTGGCCGCCGGCCAGCGCGTGCAGCGCCGCCTGGACCTGGCCAGCGGCGCGGTCGAGCTGTCCGGCCCGCAGGCCGGGGCGGATGTGGTGCAGCTCTCGGCGACCGCGCTGATCACCCACCATGGCCCGCAATGGCGCCTGCTGGTCATCGGCGCCGGCCAGCTGACCCAGTACCTGGCGACCATGGCCCTGGCGCTGGACTACCAGGTGCTGGTCTGCGACCCGCGCGAGGAATATCAACCCGACATCCCCGGCGCGCAGCTGACCCGCGAGATGCCCGACGACGTGGTGCTGAGCTTCGCGCCGGACGGCCACAGCGCCATCGTCGCGCTGACCCACGACCCCAAGCTGGACGACCTGGCGCTGATGGAGGCGCTGCGCTCACCGGCCTTCTATGTGGGCGCCATCGGTTCGCGGGTCAACCAGGCCAAGCGCAAGGTGCGCCTGGCCGAGCATTTCGGCGTGACGCCGGAGCAGCTGGCGCGCCTGCACGGCCCGGTGGGCCTGCACATCGGCGCCCGCACGCCGCCGGAGATCGCGCTCTCGATCCTGGCCCATATGACGGCCGAGCGGCATGGCGTGCGGGTGCTCAGCGATGCATTGCCGACGGGCGGCGGGGCGGAGGCGGGCTGCGTGGTGGGCTGACCGCTACGCGGGTCGGTCCTGACGGCCATTGGGAGCTATGGCTGGAACTGTCGCCGAAGTTTCTGGCAGCCCAGGTGATGCTTACCGGATGGCCGATTTGCGGCGACTGCAGTACCTCGTGCTATCGGATTGGGAGGCGCAAAGCTGTCGCTCAACGTTCGACATGAGCGGACCAGCCTGCGAAGCTGGCGCAGGTCCGATGCAATGAATGGTTGGGCATCACGGCAGTGCCGAAAGCGTTCGCAAGTACTTGCTGAAGTCCACCGCCGCAATTTGAACCGAGCCGAAAAGTCGACCATTGAAGATGGGCCCGACATGCCAATAAGGACCAGGGAGATTCTCGGGAATGGCGTACAACGGGTCGCCAAATGACACGGCGGGCTCATTCGAGACATGCTCACCCGGCAGAATCGAAATGGTTCCAACGCCTTCGGCAGTCTCGATGTAGCGTGGAAGCAGTTCTCTGCACTCGGCAATATACGGAACAGGGCTGGTCATTGGCACCCTCTCTGCGGCCGTCACTTTGCGATTCAAGCTAGCCGTCTCGTCAAGAAAAACAGAGGTGGCCCCATCCGTTTGAACACGAATCGGGCGACGATAAGTGGAACTCTGCCGGGTTGACCGCGGTGCAGAGATGTCCACGGCGGCGGGCGGACGTCGCTTGCGACGAACGCACGACCGACGCGGTGGGCATCTCGTGTTGACCGCGCATTGTGCCGCCCGATCAGGCCGCCTCTCGCATCGCAGGCAGCGCCGCGAAGTACGCGCTGTCCGGTGTCTTGCCACCGTGCGCCGTGTGGGGCCGCGCGGTGTTGAAGAAGCGCAGGTACCGCGAGATGCCTTCGCGCGCGTGGCTGACGGTCTCGTAGGCTCGCAAGTACACCTCCTCGTACTTGACGCTGCGCCACAGCCTTTCGACGAACACGTTGTCGCGCCAGCAGCCGCGGCCATCCATGCTGATGGCGATGCCCGCGGTTTTCAGCCTCTCGGTGAACGCCATGCTGGTGAACTGGCTGCCCTGGTCGGTGTTGAAGATCTGGGGCTTGCCGTGGCGCGCCAGCGCCTGCTCGAGCACGCGCACGCAGAAGTCCGCCTCCATCGAGATCGACACGTCCCAGGCCAGCACCTTGCGGCTGTGCCAGTCGATGATGGCGGCCAGGTAGACGAATCCACGCGCCATCGGGATGTACGTGAGATCCATGGCCCACACCTGGTTGGCGCGATCGATCGTCAGTCCGCGCAACAGGTACGGGTAGACCTGATGCTCGGGGTGCCGCTTGCTCGTGTTGGGCTTGCGGTACAGCGCTTCGATACCTATGCGCCGCATCAGCGTGCCCACATGTTTGCGCCCGACCTCGAAGCCGCGCGCCTTGAGCATGTCGCGCAGCATGCGCGCCCCGGCGAACGGGTGCTCCAAGTGCAGCTCGTCGATCACGCGCTGGAGCTCCAGATCGGCCGCGCTCACGGGCTTGGGCAGGTAGTACACGCTGCCGCGGCTGATGCCCACCAGCTCGGCCTGGCGCTTCACGGGAAGTTCGTGGGTGCGATCGATCATCGCTTTGCGCTCAGCAGTCCCGCCTTGGTGAGCGCGCCCTCTAAAAAATCGTTCTCCAAGGTCAGCTGCCCGATCTTCGCGTGCAGCGCCTTCAGGTCTACCGCCGGCTCGTCTGCACGCGCCTCGCCGCCGAACACGTCAGCCGCTCGTGCAAGCAGCTGGCTCTTCCAGTCGGTGATCTGGTTGGGATGCACGTCGTACGCCTTCGCCAGCTCCGCCAGCGTCTTGTCGCCTCGGATCGCCTCCAACGCCACCTTGGCCTTGAACGCCGGTGAGTGGTTGCGGCGGGGTCTTCTGCTCATGTTCTTTGCTCCTGGCAAGCCCGCCTCGGGCTCGCTCACAGGGCAGAGTTTCCACTCATCGCCGTGTTCAGTTTTCCGGCGCCACCTCTCCCCATTGCTGCGCAAAGGCTTGCCAGTCGATCAGTTCGGCCAGCCTAGCCAACTCGTGGCGCTGGTCGATCAGGTTGACCAGTTCAGTGCGGAACAGGTCATGGTCGCTGCGCTCATCCACCGGCTTCGGGCCCATCCAAACCTCGATTCAGTTTGCAAGGAATCGATATCGATTGGGCCGCAATCTTGCAACATCCACCATCCGCAATCGCCCGCAAAGCCAGTGTTCATGCGGGCTGCAGGAGTTCTTCAGGGCGGACTACCTGGGGCGCATCTCCAAGAAGGGCGACCGCTATCTGCGCATGCTGCTCACGCACGGCGCGCGCAGCGTGCTGCGGGCCGCGACCGTGGCGCGCGAGAAGGGCAAGGTCTTGATGGGCGTGCGGGACTGGGCGCTCGCCGTGCAGGCGCGCTCCAATCACAACAAGGCCACCTGCGCGCTGGCCAACAAGCTCGCGCGCATTTGCTACGCCACGCTGCGCGACCACCAAGCCTTCGATGAAGCCGCGGCCCTGCAGCGCAAGCTCCGGCGTGAGACGTTCGCGATGCCAGCCTGATTGAGCGCAGCGCGCCCCTGATCTCAACTTCACCACCACTTGCGATGGATCTGATCGACCATCATGGCCCAGCGGGAGCTCTCCCACACCGCGCGACGCCGATAACTCTTCCGGCAGCCTTGCCGCTTGCCGCTTGCAGCGTCTGGCGCCGCGGTGAAGCAGATTCCATGTCGGCACGGGACACGGACGATCCCACAACAGATGCCGGATATACGACTGCAGGTGCTTCTTCCCGCAAGCCTTCATCGATCAGGTCTTTGCCCTTGTGGGGGAGTCCATATATGAGGGGTTAGGCCGCAGACTCACGGGACCAGGCCGCTGACGGCGAAGACTTTGAGACTGGCATTTGTGCACAACTTCTCCTTGCACTGGCCTCCTGCCCAAACAGTGCCATCGCCAAACATGACACCACGCCAGCTCTCGAAGAGAGCATGCGGGTCTTGATTGAGGACGGCTGCTTGCACTCTTGGCGTAAATACCTTGGTGTACTCGGCCAGGAACTGGCTACGGGTGAGAGTGCGCTGTTTGCCGGGACCAATGGTCACCCGCAACGGGAAGGCGACAAACGTGGCCACCTCTGTGGGTTTGCCAGACCGAACGGCGTCTTGGAGGCCAGTGGAGAAGGCCGAGATCTCTTCTGTTGTGTACCCACTCGGGCCGACTGTTTGCTCTGCACCTGTTGAAGCTACGAGGCATGACATTGCGAGGACGGCAAATGTGCCGGGGAGCGGTGGCATGGCATTCCTTCTGCGGCCTAACGTTCGACGTAAGGGGCTGGCCGCAGGCCAGTCCCCTTGACGGAGGGGTTAGGCGTCACTTTTGCGTCTCCTCGAGAGCTTGCGCCGGCGTGAAAACCGAGATACCTGACTGTTTGGCGACTTTGATCA